>NZ_LVDJ01000006.1:0-294236 GCF_007636505.1 Shewanella sp. KCT | reverse complement strand
TTACCTTTGACAAAAGGCTTCACATGCTGAGGGGGAATTAACCTTACTTGATAACCTTGAGCTTTTAAGCTTCTTCCCCAGTAATTTGACCCGCTACAAGCCTCCATAGCTATGATTACATCAGGGTATTGGGCTAAAAACGCCATAAGTTGATGTCGACGAAGTGCACGATTAAATACAGATTTACAAGCCTGATTCACACCACAAACTTGGAAGACATTTTTTGCCAAATCGATACCAATTAGAGTAACTTTCATAGTGGACACCTTTTGTTGATATTGAACTCGCAAATTCAATATGGCGCTTTTGACGCCGACTTTACAAGAGGTGTCCATCTCATCATCCATGGATGCTCTGCGAAATCATCCCTGATTTCGAAGGCCAAAAGCATGTTTACACCGAATTATCCATCTCTTCAATTTGACCGTATTGGCGCAATCCAAAAATCAAAAGCTCATTTATCTTTGGATAGTAATGAGATCGATACTTAGCGTTAACTCATCAGATTCGAATGAATGTTCAATCGAGAGAAGCACCTTGTTTGGAATTAGTATTTGCCAATTACCAGATGCTTGTTAGTGTAATCAGATGCACCACCCAGGTCTGGAAATAAAGTCGAATCGTTTATATTCATCCGGTTTAAATAACGAAGGCAATCTTGAATTCCTGTAGTGGGCATCTGAATTTTTATCATGGTCATTTCACCTCCTTTATACGTGTTGTATTTTTGTACCCATGTTTCGAGATCCATATTATTGGGTCCACGTGTGAATAATCCCCTCTGACTCACCAGTCTGCTATTTTCGTCAGTGAGAGGTTTGACTACTTTGACTGTAGGTTTTCGCTTGTTGACCAATTCTACATATCGATCATCTTCGATAGCGGCATTAAACTTTCTGGCAGAGTCTTGAAAAAAAGCGAAGACGGCCAAATTGTTTGTTTTTAATCTTTGTGCACTAGAAGCTGCAAAGAATAGAGCCACAAATGGTGATTCAGTCCAATCAAGCAAAGGAGTATGAAGACCATGATGTTGCCCTAACGCCCACCAATCATTTTCATCTTCTATAAGTGGTGGATTAGGTCCTCTTCTTCCTCTGACCTCGTACATGAACTTTTCTAGATGCGCAGCCCTTTTGGGTGAAGTGGGACTCTTTATAATCCGGTCTAATGTGGGCTCCAGTTTCCACGAGGCATCTGCGTGACCACGAAACACGTAACTAGTGTGATCAAGCAATTCTTGGTTTATATAGTCGGAAAAATACTTCCATGAGCTAAGCCGACATATAGCCACGCCTCTGTCAGTTGATTCTAGATTCCATCTTGGTTTTCGTCCCATGAGTGATAACTCCTACTGATCCTCAATGTTTTATTAGTGTGCATACGCGTTTATTTTATTACAATTGTGAAATTTCACACTTAACTAATTGTATTTAAAAGAGCTTATCAATTGTCTATCAAATGCACCATATAGAAATCGCGCAAAATTTTGCTCTTTTTCCTAGAAATCGGTGTTTTCGAAGTATCCTTGTAAAAGCTGTATGGTGGTTAGAAGAGGAAAAAGCAGGACACCCAAATTATCGTCTTAGGAGTTACTAAACACCGCCAAATCGAAGAGACGTTGGATACCGAGTGTAGATACGCCGGTGACCTTCGGTTTCAGGGATGAAACCGCAGAGCGGCCAGGGATGGCGCACAGCGTGTCACAGGCGTATCTGCACAACCCCCGCCGGGCAGGCGTTAGATAACAATGAAGGTTAGCCCTTCAAATACCTACTAAATAATCATTCAGCCTGATACTCGAGCATAAGCCCACAGCCTATTTGTATAGGCTACTCACAAATTCATTGGTGGGCTCAGGTAAGAGATCCTGCGGATGATCGCCGCCGAAACTTGCCCATTTACTCTTGCCTGTGTATGACGCATTGGCGATCTCTTGCTTGGTCTGTGCATCCAAGACGATAAGCTGAATCTCTATGGTGTCTGGTATCCCTGACCATTCTGTTGCCCTGTCTTCCCAGTGAAGAATGACAGGTTTGACGAAGTAACCAAACTGATTGGCATCGAGCTGTTTTAGGCAGTCATCATCCAGGCAATTGGCCGCGATACTGACCTTACTTGTGTATTTGGAGAAGGCGCTTCGGACAGCATTGGCCGTCATTCGGCCTGAGTTACGATATTCCTGGTTGCCATACCAGCCATCTTTGGGCATGGCGATTAATACGCCTTTGGCGGGATCTAACTTGGCAATGGGGGCCTGTAGCGCCGAGTGTTGATAGGTCGAGCTACAAGCTGTGAGTAATAATGCAGAGGTAAGAAGTGTTATCTTTTTTATCATCGCAGAGCCTTATTCAATTAACCCATTAAACGCCAAATTAGCCTAGCTGGATTCTATGCCTGAGTCCATGAACTACATCACTAACAAATACCTCATCAAGAAACAAAGACAAAGACCTCATAGATACCAGTAAAGCCAAATCGAAGAGATGTTGGATACCGAGTGTAGATACGCCGGTGACCTTCGTTTTCAGGGCCGAAAATGTTCCTGACATTTTTCGGCATTCCCTACATCCATGTAGGTCAGATGATTTCGCAGAGCAGCCAGGGCCAAATATGTTCCTGACATTTTTCCGCATTCCCTCCATCCTTGGAGGTTAGATGGCGTACAGCGTGTCGCAGGCGTATCTGCATATACGTTGTTCTTTCATATCTGACTCATAGGGATATGGAGAATGTCGGCCTGATGCAGGGAGCATCACTGACCATGTGATCACGACATTGGTACCTTCATGTACTGCACCCGCCGGGCAGGCGTTAGCTAGCCATGAAGGTTCGACCTTCAATCACCAACCCAATACACATTAAGCCGGAAGCTACTCTAGCGACTATCCACCCAACTAAGCCCCCCAACAAAGGCCCCCCAACAAAGCCCCCCTTAAGCAGGCTAGTGCTTAAGAAAAATGTTCCCATCGTTTCTTGGTGGTCACGAAGACGAGCACGCCGCCGAGCAGCCCAGTCAATGAGCCCATAACGCCTATGCCGATATAGAGGTTGATGACAAATCCGATGGCGATGACGCAGTAGAATCCATATACGCCTAGCTTCTGCCATCGCCAGATCATGGCGGCCAGGACGACATTCACCAGGCTCATTAGTCCGAGAAAATAGAGTATGCCGGTGCTGGCGCTGGGGTAGATCTCTGTGATGGCTTGTGGATTGGCGAAGTAGGTGATGGCGGTCAGTGGATTGGCGATAAACATCAGGACTAAGAAGGCGCTTAGCCAAAATCCGCGCTGCTTCTCTGTGATCTGTTCGCTCGTTTCTGTCGATGTCATGTAACCCCCTAGTGAGTTTTATTCTTATATCGTTTTCTCGCGCAATAATCACTATAGCGCTGGCTTATGACAGGGAATGTGACCTGTCACCAATCCAGGGGATTTAACTGGGATATGGCTAGTATGGTGATGGGCAGCTGGTGAATTGCAGGCAACTGGCTGCCAAGCGAAAGTTGATAGAGCGCACTTTGATAAAACACACTTTGATAAAGCGCGTGTCTTGATAAAAGGCGCGTCACTCACCCGGTCTTAAGGGATAGGGGAAGATGATGGGGGGGGGGTGAGTGGCTCGCCTTTTTCCAGGGGAAAACCACCTCTTAACGAGGTGGTTTTGTTTACAGAGATGCTTGTTTAACCCAGCCTGCTAGGGCACCACGAAATCGAATCGATTGTGGCAGCCGGTGCAATAGTTCTCAGATTTCTGGTGAACCTTGTGGCAGTTAGTACAATCCGTTTCTGTATCGAAGTGGCGATTCTTATGGGGATTGGTCGGTTTGAAGTTCTCCGTTTTCTTCGCCAGTTTCTGGGTGTTGTGGCACTTGACGCACTTCATCATGGTCACGGCCTGACGAGGCTCGGCCTTGCCGTGACAGCTCGCACACTTAATGCCGGCTTCTAGGTGGGTCTGATCCAGTAGTGGCAATTCTTTGGCAAATGTTGCGTTGGCAAATAAGCTCAAGGCAACGGCTAGTATCATATTGATTAATTTTACGTTTTTCATTTTCTATTCCATTCTATCATTTGCAAGATGGCCCTATGCTCGGGCATCCGTAATAGATTCAGCCTGTTATAACTTGGCGACGTGTCTGCCGGTCAAGTAACCGAAGGTGTAGCAACGACCCAATGAGAGGCCAAACACTGTCAATGGATAGTCGACCCCGCCGTAGAAGCCACCGCCCATGTTACCGACGATGAACAGGCCACCGATTGGCTTACCATCTGCATCCAATGCCTGATGATTCGCATCAACCAGTACACCAGAGGTGATAGCCGAGATACGCATGCGGCGGTGAATACCGTAGAAAGGCGCTTTCAGTACAGGAGCCATCTTGCTTGGCGCCTTGCCGAAGTCGTCATCTTTACCTGTCTTGCATAGCTCGTTGTAACGGTTAACGTTTTTAACGAAAGTCTTAGGATCACAACCGAGTTTCTCTGCCAACTCTTCTAGCGTGTCAGCGACAAAGGTATTGATTTGAGATGGGTAAACGCCTTTCTTTTCGCCTTCAACTTCTGGCATGTAATGCTTTAACTCTTCAGGCGTGTATGCACGTCCTGGCCAGTCTTTTGACTGCTCCATGTAGTTAGAGTCGAAGATTTGGTTGTAACGACCTTGGTTAACTTCATCACGTAGGTAGTTGTTCATTAATGACATTTCTACCTGCTCGTTAACGAAGCGCTCACCTTTACCGTTAACCACCAGGAATGGCATATCACACATTGCCGCCGGACCCGCGTCGAAGTCGTGAAGCATCTTAGTGTGACCCGCAGGCTCGATCACGCCGCCCGCCCAGTAGGCCATGGCGAAACCGTCGCCGGTACGGTCCATCTGCTTGCGTTCGAAGTTCTTGAGATCTGGGATAAAGAAGTCGCACATCGCCTTATTGTTCTGGTAGTCGCCGGCAGAAAGAATGACACCTTTCTTCGCCATAAACTTGTGGTACTTACCATCGCGGTTTTGCGCGATAACGCCGATCACTTTGCCGGTTTCATCTTGGATCAGCTGTTGTGCAGGGGTGTTGAAGAAAAACTTAACACCGGCTTTTTCAGCGGTTTTCGCCAGGGCACGCATACCGTCGCCCGCGGTGTATGGCTTAGGACCGAAGTATGAAGTGACGAATTCCAGCGAGTGCTCAGTAATGCCATGAATACCGTGTTGTGGCTTAGTGCCTTGGTCTACACCCTTAGCCCCACCTTTGTTGGCGCGGTCAAGTACCCACTTCACCGCTTCACCTGAGTTATAAGCCCAGCTTCTGATGAGTTCAGGGTGACTGCGGTGAGCGTTATCCGCCATTAGACGGTTAACCAGGGCTTCAACACCGGCTTTGTCACACTTCTTAAGGTCTAGGCCTGAACCTGTGTTGCCTTGAGAAACGACTATGGCTTGCTTTTGCAGCACGGCAACGCTAGCACCATTCTCTCTGGCTGAAAGTGCGGCGGGTACGCCCGATGCGCCGGCACCAACCACCACCACATCGAAGGTCTGGGTCGAGGCGATCTCGCTGTCGGCGATTGGCTTGGGCTTAGGCATAAATTCCAGCGAGGCATTGCCTATCTGTGCGTATTCTTGGCCAGGCGCCTCTGAGGCGCTTGCCGTGCCGGCGATACCCGCGAAGGCTAACCCGCCCGTGCCCATGGCGGCGCGGGTCAGAAAGCTCCGGCGTGAGATGCCATGTTGCAGGACATTGGCTGTGTATTGGTCAATTTCTTTCGATTTCTGTGGATACTCTTTACTCATCTCATACTCCTTTGATGCCTTTGTCTTGCGCGCTTTGACTGGCTAGGGAAAGGCACCAGACTGGGTTTTGCCCCATGATATTTATTTTTTTAACTCAAATTAGCGGCAAACTTGGGAAACCAAATTTAAACTCCGCCTTTTAAATGTATGATATATGACAATTGGTCGAAAGCCTTAAAGGTGACATCTTTGCTGTGCTTCACAAAACGGTGTGATTTTGAGCGCCACTATACAGATAGTTAACTTATTGCAATAAAAACAGTTGGTTATTTTTTGGTTGTGAGCAGAGGGATAGTGCGAGTGGTTAAGTGGATGCTGCAAGCTGGTGCGCTAACCATTACTTTAGCTGTTGCTTAAATTTTGAGCGGGCTTGGGTTTAGGCTTAGATTTGGGCTTGGGTTTGGGCTCTGGCTCGGCTTTGGTGAAAGGTGAGAGGTGAGAGGTGAGAGGTGAGAGGTGAGATGGGGATTAGGCGAGAGGAGCTTAGATGAAGTGCTGGCTAACAGGAGGCTGACTACATTGCGCTGGCATTCGGCTAAGGGTTAGCTAAGAGTTAGCCAAGAGTTGGCTATAGGCGGTTAGGCAAGATCGCGCCAAAGCCCGTCTAATTGGGCCTGGGTTAGCGGTCGCATCTCGCCTTCTGGCAGATCGCCCAGGGTTAAGGATTCGATGGCGACGCGTTTAAGGTCTATTACCTTGTGGCCAAGGGCCTGACTCATGCGGCGGATCTGGCGGTTGAGCCCCTGGGTGAGGACAATCTCGAAGCTGTCTGGGCTTAGGCGTGTCACCTGACAGGGCAGTGTGGTGACATCCTTATAGCTGACCTCTGCTGCCATCTTAACCACAAAATCATCATCGAAGGGCCTGTCTAGCCTGACATGGTAGCGTTTGTGGTGGGCAAAATTGGGGTGCATCAGGCGCTGGGTCAGCTCGCCATCGTTAGTGAGTAGTAGTAGCCCCCTGGAGTCTTTATCCAGCCGGCCCACGGGGTAGAGTCGCGGCTGCTGTGGCAGCAGATGGATCAGGCTGGTTGTATCCTCTGCCAGCAGGCGGCAGTCTGTCCCAACCGCCTTGTTGAATATCCAGTAGGCCTTGTCGGCGATAGGGGGCAGAGGCTCGCCATCGACACAGACGCTGAGCGATGCCTGTGTGCCTGCGGGCGTCTCTATCAACTCGATGCTGTCAGTGTGTTTGGCGAGCCGATCGTCCAGGCTGACTCGCCCGTCGCGGATCAGTCTCGATGCGGCGCGGCGCGAGCAGAGTCCAGTTAAGGCCAGGTACTGGGCGAGGCGCATCGACGCGCCTAGCCGTGGGCCGAGACTTGGCTGATCAGGTTGTCCTGATAGCTGTGTCTGGCGAGCTTCTTGATGGTGAGCGCCAGGGTGACACACCAGATCATCACCAGATTGGTCTGGGCCCACATGGCAAAGGCGACGCCGCAAATAGAGCCGTCGTGGTGGCTGCAGGGCGCGAAGTCGAGTATCCCCCAATCTACCATGAGGGCCAGGCTGCTGGCGGCCGTCAGGCCCAGGGCGCTGACGATAAACAGCGGCGTCGAACAGATTGCCTTATGGTTGACCCTGGCCGAGAGGGTCAGGAAATAGAGGATGATGGTGGCGATCAGGAAGATGGTGGAAAACAGCCTGTGCTCTTTGAGGTAGTTGATGGGGTAGATGCCGATGAGGATGATGGTCACCCCCACCACAAAGCCAGCGAAGGCGATATAGTTGCCAAAGTGCCCCAGCTTGAGCTGCAACAGGCCGTACATGGCCAGCAGTATGCAAGAGCCTGCCAGGATAAGTCCCATGTTGAAGATATAGGCCAGGGGGGAGTCCACATAGTTGCCTAGCAGATCCGGCCGCTGGTTAAAGGCTTCTAGTCCCATCACCTGGAACTTGGCGAACAGGGAGATAGAGATGCCCAGGGCAGAGATGAGCGCACCGGTCAGAATGGTGAAGACCACCATGCGTTGCAGGTCATAGTTTATGGGTTGGTGTAGGGCCATAGCGATGCCATTTATTGTTATTTTTTGAATATAAAAAAGGAGTACATTTTTGGTACTCCTTTCGTTTCGACGCATGGCTAATTTCAGTAAATGCTTAACCTAATTCACTGCGTCGCAATTATATCCCTATGGCATTAGTTTAAGTGAAAACCCCCATAGAGTGGAACTGTTAAGGTGAGGATTGTCACAAATTGATCCGTGCGCCCATGATCAGGGCGCACAAATTCAGCTTAGTGACGCTTGCGCAGTACCACTATGGCGATGGCGACTATGGCGAGGATCATGCAGTACCAGGCGTGGGCAACCGCCTGCAGCGGGCTGATGCTGAAGGTGGAGGCGATCAGCAGCGCCTGGGCACCGTAAGGGATCAAGCCCTGAATGATACAGGAGAAGATATCCAAGATACTGGCGGCGCGCTTAGGGGTAACCTCATGCTTCTCGGCCAGATCTTTGGCGATATCGCCGGTCACCACGATAGACACGGTATTGTTGGCCACACAGGTGTTGGTCAGGGCGACTATGCCTGCCATGCCCAGCTCAGAGGCGCGGGTCGAGGCCTCGCCCTTGGCGCTGGAGAAGCGGACGATCAGCTTCTCAATCTGCTTGCTCACAAATGCCAGTCCACCCTGTTGCTGCATCAGGGCCGCCAGGCCGCCGACCAGCATGGAGAGGATGAAGATCTCCTGCATGTTGCTAAAGCCGGCATAGATATCCTTACCAAATTGGATCAGGCCGTAGTCCAGGGTGGCAAAGCCGGTGATGCCTGCCAGCAAGATGCCCACGGTCAGCACCACGAACACGTTTAGCCCGGCGACCGCCAGTACCAAGATGGTGAGGTAGGGGACAACCTTAAGAAAATCTATCTGCTGCGGCGCCACATCGGCCTGGCCTTGAGCGGCCAGGGTGAACACCACCAGGGTGATCAGCGAGGCGGGAATGGCGAAGATCAGGTTTTCTCTGAACTTGTCTTTCATCTCACAGCCCTGGGTGCGGGTCGCGGCGATGGTGGTGTCAGAGATGATCGACAGGTTGTCACCAAAGAGGGCACCTGAGATCACTGCCCCGGCCATCAGCGCCAGATCGATCTGTGCCTCTTCGGCCACGCCCAGTGCGATGGGAGCAACCGCGGCTATGGTGCCCATAGAGGTACCCATGGCGGTAGCGATGAAGGCAGCGATCACGAAGAAACCGGGTAGCAGCAGGTTAGAGGGCACAAGCGACAGGCCCAGCGCCACGGTAGCATCTACGCCGCCAGTGGCCTTGGCCACAGAGGCAAAGGCACCTGCTAGCAGATAGATGAGACACATGGCGATGATGTTGGAGTGGCCTATGCCGCCGATGAAGGTCTCTATGCTCTGGTTCAGCTTCTCTTTCGAGATCAGCAGCGCCAGTATGATGGCGGGCAGGATGGCGACCACGCTCGGCAGCTGATAGAAGGCAAAGTCGACGCCCTGGCTTTGGAAATAGACGCCGGCACCGATAAACAGGGCCAGAAACAGGAATAGTGGCAGCAGGGCGATAAACGATGCCTTGGGGGCCGTGGTTTGTGTTGGTGTTGTCAAAACGCTCTCTCTTCTCGCTAAACGTCCCCGTGGAGACGTGTCATTAAAACTGGATGCTCGTTCCCTTGCCCTCCTAGCTGGAACCTCTCGCTTTTTTGCGAAATGGGACATCTCAATAGGTGAGAGGATATGAGATCGAAAGACGTCTGTCAATTTAGACGTCTAGATGTTTTTACTGCTAAATGTTTGGTTGCTGTTAAATCCTCTGACAAGCCTGTTAACATCTTGAAGTAACAATTTATTAACTTGCCTAGCTTAAGCCGAGAGATCAAATTTTTTATCGTGTTAAAACTGTCACTTAACTTATTACTCATGCTAGGCTTGCTTAGGCTAAAACGGATTGGAAATCGAAAAAATGATGTTAGTCGAGGTGGATAAGGCGCGTTATCGCCAGCATTTAAATCGGGTGATCGCGGTGTTTATCGCCAGCTTGGCTTTGCTGTCTCTGGTATCTGGGCAGCTGTTGATCGCCCTGTTTGGCAATCAGGAGGTGGTCAGCGGCGAGTCGACCGGCAACCTGCACCTGAATTTCTTCGGCGTGTTGATAGGCTTTGCCGTCTGCGCCTTGGGGCTCTACCAACAGCGCCACAAAGCATACTTTCGCGAGATCTATTATGTGTCGAGGCTCAAGGCGCTGCAGAACCGCATCTACCGCAAGTTTAAGCAGATTAAGCAGGCGGGCGAGCGCAACGACATCGACGCCCTCTCCATACAGGTGTTCTATTTCAGCAGCCAGAAACTGGTTTATCTGCTGGATGACAACACATTGACCCTGAGCCAGGTCGATAAGGAGCTAGAGGCGGTTAAGGCGCGCATCGCCGAGCTTGGGCTTAATATCGGCCCTGAGGATTTCGACGAGTCGCTGCTGGAGAAGTTTTAGCGTTAGGCTGGCGTCTTCGGTAAAGACGCCATAACTGTTCAAACCATTGGCTAGCGGCTGTTGCGGTATTCCTCTTCGATTCCCGCTAACAGGCCGATAAACTCGGTGAGATGGCTACGCATCGCCTCTTCGGCCGCTTTTTCATCGCCGGCGATGACGGCATCTACGATAGAGTTATGCAGGCCCGCCGGGTGTATCTTGTCGGTATCGGGCTGAAATTGCTGGACGATAGAGGCAACCAGTTGGATCAGTGATTTGTCTATCGCCATCAGGAAACGGTTCTGGCACATGTCGGCCAACAGATAATGGACTCGGCTACGCAGAAATACCGTTTCTGGGTAGGCCAGGCTGTCGCTCTCATGGGCATTGGCTTCACGCAGCTGAGTGGCCTGCTCTTGGGTACAGTATTTTGCGGCGAGGCCGGCCACTATCGGCTCGATGGCCAATCTTGCCTGGCAGATCTCGCTAAACGACATCTGGCCGAGAAAGAAGAGATCCTTACAGTCGTTGCTTAGGCGCTCGAAGGTGAGGGCTTTTACAAAGGCGCCGCCGGTGGCTCCCTGTTTGATCTCTACCAGATCTTTCGCTTCAAGACTCTTGATCGCTTCGCGCACCACGGTGCGGCTCACCTGGAAACTTTCGATCAGTTCCCGCTCTGAGGGTAATTTATCGCCGACACTAAACTTGCCTTGGAAAATGGCTTGTTTGAGCTGATTAGACACCTCTTCAGAGGCCTTGACCTGTTTGATTGGCTGAAAAGTGTTCAAGATAAATTCCATAAAATTAAGTGGATGAAAATTATATCATAGCTAGTCATCTTCTGAGTAGTTCATGCTGAATTACCACTATTTCCCCTAGCAGCCCCGGCCGCAAAAATTCAATAGTCGCGTTAGCAATTTTTAACAATTGATTATCACAAAAGTGACCCTTTCCCCACTTTACATAAATCCGTGAGCGACTGTTCATATCTCAATCGATGCAATATACCGCCAAATTTAAATGTCGTACATTTAACGTATAACGTTAAATTGTTGGCGTTATGTAATCGAGTGTCACCGAAGGGACAAGGGTGACCTCAGGCTTGGTGTTGCTGCGCAGCGACGAATAACGACAAAAGAATGATTCTCTCAAAGGTCTGCTTGATGTCGGACTTATTCGAGAGACAGGGAAATAAGATGATGAAAAAAAACTATTTATCGCTATTGGTGATGTCAGCTATTGCGCTACCGGCTGCCGCTGACACCAGTTTAGATCAGATGTTCAGTCAAGGCAGCTTGCGGGGCGAGTTGAGACTCTTCGACTTTACCCGTGATTTCGACGGAGACACCAATACCAAGCACGATACCTCGCTGGGTGGACTCTTCTATTACAACACTGCCGCCGTCAATGGCATCAGCATAGGCACCAGCTTTGCTTCGGCCAACTCCTTGTGGACCAATGACTCGGATAGCTTCTATGGCCTGGTGGGACCGAATCACGAGAACGTGAATCGCCTGCAGGAGTATTTCATCCAGGGCGAGTGGTGGAACACCAAGTTTAAATATGGTGCGCAAGAGCTGCGTACCCCTATGATGAACCCCCATGATATCCGCGCCATTCCCCGCACCTTCCGTGGCTTTACCGCCTATAACAATAGCGTCGATAATCTCACCCTCTCGGCCCTCTATATCACTGACTCCATGGGGTGGTTCGACAATCAATTTGTGACAGTGGCAGAGGCTGTCGCCGGTGAGGTGAGACGCACGACAGGTCAGGTCGTCGAAGTCGCCGATAACCCTGTCTATGCCCTGGGCGGCAAATACAAGTTGCAGTTCGATGGCGTGAAAGGCGCTGCCGATCTCTGGCACTACCGCATGGAAGATGTCTTCAATCAGACCTTTGTGAAACTGAATCTGTCGATGAATGTCGGGGATGCCAACCTCTATGTCACCCCCTCTTATCTAACCCAGCAATCCTCTGGTAAGGAGACCGCCGGCGAGTTGGATACCTATCAGTATGGCGCGCACCTCGGCCTAAAATATGCCGGAGTAAACCTCACCTATATGTATGCCAAGACAGGGGATGATAACGTGTTGACCCCTTGGGGTGATGACAAGGTGGTGATCCTGCAGGTCAATCAATCGGCCCGTGCCAACGAGACGGTCAATGCCCTGAGAGTGGCCTACGACTTCGATAAGCTGGGGGCAAAAGGGCTGAGCGCTTACGTCTTCTATGGTGATTTCGATGTGCCTGAGACTTCGGGCAGTGACTTTAGCGAAACCAACTTCTCGGTCAGCTATTCACTGGATAGTTTGATGAAAGGTTTAAGTGTGCGGGCGAGACACGCCATTGTGGATTATGACAATGGAGAGGATCTGACCGATACCCGTTTCTATATCAAGTATAAGTTTACCCTGGGTATTTAATGGGTTAACCAAAACGTAAAGCGAGTCCTGGCCCTGCGTCTTACGCTCCCTGCACCATTTGAGGCGTGGGGCCCTTTATCAAATTGTTTGTGCTTGCGCGGCCGGGATGGCCGCTGATTATATTTAATGTTTGATTAGATATTGCTTTTGATGTCGCTGTTGATGGTCATAGGACATCTTGGCTGCGGTCTATGCCTTAGGCGGCTACCTAAGGTGTGGCCGCGGCCTTTTTTGATTCACTGCCCGGCTCCAGGCCAAACACTTCGTTGAAGGCATGGGTCAGCAGCTCTACCTTGGCGCTCTCACGCGCCGACTGCTTGACTACCATGGAGAGGTTGAACTGGTAACAGGCCTCATCCCCGTGAATGATCTTGATCTCCTGCTGTTTCAGTTCCTCCTGTATGTAGCTAAGGGGCAGGTAACCTATGTAGCAACCCGATAGAATTAAGGTTTTACGAGTATCAAACTGATACGCCTTGGCCGACAGGTTGAGGCGTTTGAGCTGCTCTCTGCCCTCGGGGTCGATATCGACGCCTGGGTGGATAGAGGGGGTCTTGGCCAGCATCTCGGCGCTGATCTCCTCGTCGCTCAGATGAAAATAGGGATGTTTGGCACTGCAACACAGGTAGATGGGCTCGCTGAAGATGGTTTGATAGTTTAAGCCCTGGATCTGTTGATAGCTGGGCAAGAGGCCGACGTGGGCCTTGTCCTGTAGCAGCGACTTCTCAATCTGGTGCAGCGCCTCGCCATCAAGAATAAGGTGTAGCTGGGGCTGGCGTTGGTGTATGTAGGCGATCACCTGGGCCAGTTTCTGCTGCATGCCGTAGTCCAGCTGATCGGCGCAGAGGATCACCAGTTCGCCGATCAACTCTTCCCCCAAGTTGTTAACAAACATCGAGAAATCGTTGAGGGAATCGAATAGTTCGATGCAGGCGTGATACACGGCCTGGCCCGCCTCCGTGAGTGCAAATCCGCCCCGTCCCCGGCTACACAGCTTAAGCTTCATTCGACTCTCAAGGTTCGACATGTGCACGCTGATAGTGGAGCGGGTGACCCCGAGTTCATTCTCTGCGGCGGCGAAGCCAGCATTCTCGACCACGGTGCGAAAGATGCGCAGTAATCTGAGATCGTATTCGGTGATCGCCTTAGGGATGATGGACTGTTTGCTCATTAGTTTTATAGGCTTCAAACTTTTTGTTGAATATTTGGTATTTAACCCGAGTTAGTTTTGCTATTCAATAGAGAAATTAGCGCGCCCGTCTTGATTCAAGCTCTGGCGTAGCCCTTTAGATTCAAACTATTTATGCAGGGAACTGTTATGCAGGGAATTAAAGACACTCAGTTAATCAAACTTTCCTCCTATATCGATGGCAGATGGACGGCGGGCGAGCAGCGCTTCGACGTGGTGAATCCGGCCAGCCAGCAGGTAATTGCCCAGGTGGTTGATGCCAGTCTCGAGGATACCCAGGAGGCCATATTAGCCGCCAAGCGGGCACTGCCGGAGTGGTCTAAGCGTTCGGCCAACGAGCGCGCCGCCCTGATGCGTAAATGGTTCAACCTGATGATGGAGCACCAGGAAGATCTGGGCCGCTTGCTGACCCTGGAGCAGGGCAAGCCGCTGGCCGAGGCCAAGGGGGAGATCGCCTATGGCGCCGCCTTTATCGACTGGTTTGCCGAGGAGGGCAAGCGTGTCTACGGCGACACTATTCCGGCACCGGCCAACGACAAGCGTATTCTGGTGATCAAGCAGCCAGTGGGCGTGGTGGCCTCTATCACCCCCTGGAACTTCCCCAATGCCATGATCGCCCGTAAGGCGGCGGCTGCGCTGGCTGCCGGTTGCACCTTCGTGGCGCGCCCCTCACCGCTGACGCCGCTGTCGGCACTGGCGATGGCCGAGCTGGCCGAGCGCGCCGGTATTCCTGCCGGGGTGTTCAACATAGTGGTGGGCGAAGATGCCGTGGGCATGGGCAAGGTGCTGACCCAGCATCCGGACGTGGCCAAGTTTACCTTCACCGGCTCTACCGCCGTGGGCAAGATTTTGCTGGCCCAATGCGCGACCAGCGTGAAGAAGGTTTCGATGGAGCTGGGGGGCAATGCGCCCTTTATCGTGTTCGACGATGCCGATATCGATGCCGCGGTGCAGGGCGCCCTGATCTCAAAGTATCGCAACGCCGGACAAACCTGTGTCTGCACCAACCGTATTTTCGTGCAGAAGGGGGTCGCCGCGGCCTTTACCGAAAAATTTACTGCCGCCGTGGCCAATCTCAAGCTCGGCGATGGCCTGGGCGATGGGGTGACCGTCGGCCCTATGATCTCCAAAGATGCAGTGAAAAACGTGCTTAAGCTGGTGGATGACACTGTGGCAAGCGGTGCCAAGCTGGTGACCGGCGGTCAGCCTAGCGAGTTGGGCGAGAGCTTCCTGGCACCCGTGATTGTCACAGATGTGACCAACGAGATGCCGCTGGCCCGCAACGAGATCTTCGGTCCCGTCACCCCTATCATCAGCTTCGATAGCGAGGCTGAGGCGCTGGCCATGGCCAACGATACCGAGTATGGCCTGGCCGCCTATTTCTACGCCCGGGATATCGGCCGCATCTTCCGCGTCGCCGAGGGGCTGCAGTATGGCATGGTGGGCGTCAACGAGGGGATCATCTCCAACGCCGCCGCACCTTTTGGCGGGGTGAAGCAGTCGGGCAACGGCCGTGAAGGTTCCAAGTATGGCCTGGACGATTATCTGGAAATTAAATACCTGTGCCTCGGTGGCCTAGATAAATAGTGGCTTGGATAAATAGTGGCTTGGATAAATAGAAGTAAGGATAGAGACGATGAGCAACGCAGAATTACAGGCGCGTAAGGTACAGGCGATCGCCAGGGGACAGGGTAACGCCTATCCCGTCTATGTGGAGCGGGCGTTAAACGCCGAGCTCTGGGATGTCGAGGGCAAGCGCTACATCGACTTCGGCACAGGCATCGCCGTGTGTAACACTGGCCATAGCCATCCCAAGGTGGTGGCGGCGGTGAAGGCGCAGCTGGATAACTTTAGCCACACCTGTGTGATGGTGAACCCTTATGAGTCGGCGGTAGCCCTGGCGGAGCAGCTTAATCGCATTGCCCCCGGCGGTAGCGACAAGAAGGCTATCTTCGTGACCACGGGCGCCGAGGCGGTGGAAAACTGCGTCAAGATCGCCAGGGCCCACACAGGGCGTCGCGGCGTGATCGCCTTCAACGGTGGCTTCCATGGCCGCACCAACCTGACCATGGCGCTGACGGGTAAGATCACTCCCTATAAGCATCAGTTTGGACCCTTCGCCGGGGATATCTTCCACGCGCCCTATCCTGTGGCCTTCCATGGCGTGAGCGTGAAAGACTCCCTCAAGGCGATCGAGCATCTGTTTAAGGTGGATATCGCTCCTTGTGATGTGGCTGCGATCGTGGTCGAGCCTGTGCAGGGTGAGGGCGGTTTCTACGCCGCGCCGCCAGAGTTCTTACAGGCGCTCAGGGCGCTGTGTGACCAGCATGGTATCGTGCTGGTGATGGATGAGATCCAGACTGGTTTCGGTCGCACTGGCAAGATGTTCAGCTGCGAACACGCGGGTGTCGAGCCGGATCTGATGACCATGGCTAAGGGGATCGCCGGTGGCTTCCCACTCGCCGCCGTGGTGGGTAAGAGTGAGATCATGGACGCGCCGCTGCCGGGCGGCCTTGGCGGCACCTATGGTGGCTCACCCGTGGGCTGCGTGGCGGCGCTGGCGGTGCTAGAGGTGATGCAAGAGGAGCAGCTGGTGGAGCGCGCCGCTAAGATAGGCGACATCTTCAATCAGGCGCTCTCTGCCCTCAGGGAGCTGTATCCACAGCTGATTGGCGAGGTGCGCAATCAAGGCGCCATGATCGCCATGGAGCTGGTGATCGACGGTGACAGTGACCAGCCCAACACGGCATTGACCCAGGCGATCATCGCTAACGCCGCGTCCCATGGCCTGGTGCTGCTGGCCTGTGGCTTCTATGGCAACGTGATCCGCTTCCTGCCGGCGTTGACCATCAGCGATGAGATCATGGCCGAGGGGCTGGCCAAGTTTAAGACGCTGTTCGAGAGCCTAGTGGACTAAATCGTGCTTGTTTGCGAGCTGGGGACTAAATCCCCCGGGTTTGCGAACCATCGCCAAAAGCCTGGGAGATTTCTTCCGGGCTTTTTTGTATCTGCATGTTGAAAATCGCCACAAGACCTTGAATAACCAAGTCGAAGCGCGTAAAACTGCCTGTCAGCAGCGTTATTCACCAGGCCAATTGGCCTCAGGCGAGGGAGTTTAGGTTTTTGGATCACTTTATTTGGAATATGGACCCAGTGTTGGTCTCTTTCATGGGGCTGACGATACATTGGTATGGCGTCCTGTTTGCTAGCGCGATCTTCGCGGGCTTTCAGGTGATGAAACGCATCTATGTGCGCGAAGGCCTGGATGTGGAGTCACTGGATAACCTCTTGATCTACTGTGTTATCGGCATAGTGGTGGGGGCGCGTCTGGCCCATGTGTTGTTTTACGATCCCAGTTATTACTTCGCGCACCCGGCTAAGATTCTGGCGATCTGGGAAGGCGGCCTGGCCAGCCATGGCGGCGGCCTGGGGGCGATCCTGGCGCTCTACTATTACCATCGCAAGATGAAGCTACCTTTCCTCTTCCTGCTGGATCGGCTGGCGATCGCCACGGCCATCTTCGGCTTCTTCGTGCGTATGGCCAACTTCGTCAACTCGGAGATCCTTGGCGTGCCGAGCGACAAGCCCTGGGCAATAGTGTTCGAGCGGGTGGACATGTTGCCGCGCCATCCGGCCCAGCTGTATGAGGCGCTGGCCTACCTGAGCATCTTCATCGCCCTTTGGGTTATCTACAAGACCACAGAGATGAAGCAGAAGCAGGGCGCCCTGTTCGGCCTCTTCCTGGTGTGGGTGTTCAGTGCCCGTTTTGCCATAGAGTTCGTCAAGGTGAAGCAGGCGGCCTACGCCCAGGACTGGACCATGAGCGCCGGTCAGATGCTGAGTATTCCTTTCTTGCTGGTGGGGGTCTTCCTGCTGGTGAAGCCCTATCTGGCATCCAAGACCAAATAGCGATAAGCAAGCCCGACTCAGCTCGGGCTTTTTTTCAATTAAAAACAGTTAATCAATCATTTAACTCATCTCCAATTAATAGATCCTCTGCTAAAATTGGGGGGCAAATCTCATTGTCCCAGCCTATTCATCTGCCAGAAGGAGACCTATGTCCTACCAGGTTATCTTGTTAGGGATCGCCGCGCTGATCGCCGTGGGGATCCTGTTGCATCACCCCTCAAAGACCCTGGGGTTGCCCAGTCTGTTGATCTTTATGGGCGTGGGCCTGAGCCTGGGCAATGGCGAGTTTAATTTTGTCTACGATAACCTCACCCTGACCTCCACGGTCGGAGCGGTCGCCCTCAACATGATCGTCTTCGTCGGCGGCATTAATACCAAGACGGAGAGCATTAAGCTGGCCTACAAGGAGGGCGGGGTGCTGGCAACCTTTGGGGTGCTGCTGACCACGCTTATTCTGGGGGCGCTCCTCTATCCGTTGACCGACTGGAGCCTAGTGATCTGCCTGCTGTTTGCCGCCGTGGTCTCCTCGACCGATGCGGCGGCCGTGTTCTCGATTCTGGAGTCGAAGAAGCTCAAGCTCAAGGAGCGCACGGATACCGTGCTGGAGTTCGAGTCGGCCACCAACGACCCGGTCGCCCTGGTGATGGTGATGATACTCACAGGTATCGCTTTGGCGCCGGATGCGCCGGTATCGGCCTGGGCAATAGGCCAGATGCTAGGCTTGCAGATCGCCTTAGGGATAGGCGTCGCCTTCGTGGTGGCCAGGCTGGCGGTGTGGGCGCTGAACAGCATACATCTGGAGGAATATGGCCTGATCCCCGTATTTGTGCTCGCCAGTTTTGTGCTGGCGGCCTATGGCAGCGAGCTGGCCGGCGGCAATATCCTGATCGCCTCCTATGTGTGTGGTGTGGTGATGGGCAACGGCATACGCCGGGGCGTGGAGGTGACGCGGCATTTCTTTAACAGCCTCTCCTGGCTGGCGCAGTCGCTGATGTTCATCATACTCGGGCTGCAGATCTTCCCCCAGACCCTGTTTAGTGTGTTCTTCCTGTCGCTTATTCCGGCGGCGCTACTGATGCTGGTTGCCCGCCCCTTGGCGGTGCAGATCTGTTACCTGCCGTTTCGTCAGGCGAGCTGGAAGAAGCGGCTGTTTATCTCCTCCATAGGTCTCAAGGGGGCGACCCCTATCGTCTTCTCGCTGATCCCGGCGGCGGCCGGTGTCGAGGGGGCAGTGGAGATGGTGCATCTGGTGTTTTTCATCGTGCTCTTCTCCATCCTGTTGCAGGGGGCGGCCATAGAGCCGCTGGCCAAGCGGCTTGGGCTCAATAGCGACAGCTAAGGGCTAGTGCTTAACTCAATTTCCAGTGCTTAATTTCCAGTGTCTAACTCCCAGTACTCTAGGGCACCGTCTGAGCTGAGGGTGATTAGCTGCCCACCATGGCTCACCATATCCATGACGGTCGTGCCCATGGAGAAGGGGGTAAGCTGCCAGCGCTCTAGCTCTTTGCCGGTGGCGACCTGCCAGCGAAAGATTGTCTGTTTCGAGGTGGCGGTGATCAACTCATCGCCTCTGTGAATGAAGCGGGCGCGGCGAAAATAGCGGTAGCGCTCGAAGTAGTTCAGCTTACTCAGCGCCTCACCTGTGTCGAATGCCAGCAGCTGATGATTGTCCAGGTTGTCGGCGAAGAAGAGGCTCCTATCGGCCTCGTCAAACGCCAGGCTGGTGATGCGCTGGGGCAGGGAGAATTGCTTTATTATCTCGCCGCTGCCACTGACCCACCAGAGCACCTTGCCATCATGGCCGGCCGATAACAGGCGCTCATCCGAGCTGCCAAAGGCGAGGAAGGCCACCTCGGCGTCGTGTTGTTTAAACAGAGAAAACTGCTGCGCCGTGAAATCCACCAAGATCACGCTGCCTTCGTTCATGCCGATGGCGATGCGACTGCCCGACTGATTGAGCGCCAGGGTCGAGATGCTGGCGTAGTCGTCAAAGCCGTTGACCTGCCAGGTCAGCTGGATATTGCCCTGCTGGATATCTATCAGGGTAATTTGGCGTTTGCCGCCATAAGCTAGATAGCGCTTGTTGCCCGACATGGCCAGCTGATATCCCGGATGCTCGAAGGCGGTAGCCGGCCAGTGAAAGCGCTGCTTGCCCTCGGGCAGCGTCCAGACGCTGAGATCCCGACTTCGACTCAATGTGATGGCCAGGCTGGCATCCTCTGCCAGCAGCCCTGCCACCAAGTTGTCTTCCACCAGACGCTTGAGGCTCTGCGGTGGCTGGCTTGTCTGCTTATCTGAGCAGCCTGAGAGGACTACGAGCAACAGGGCCAGGCTTACGAGGTGGCACAGGCGTTTGAGTGTAGACATGGGGATAGCGGATAAGGCTCAGTTACTGGGAGTTAGCTGAGCATAACACATGTAAAAGCCCGCCGGTGTTAGCCAGCGGGCCTGAAGGGCCAAGTCTTGTATGAGCCATGGATTGTATGGACTAAGTCTTCTATGAGCAATTACTTGAGGCGGTAGATCACCTCGACGCGATCGCTGATGCTGGTCTGGGCCTCCTGATAACTCTCGGCCACATCACCACGGGCTGCGGCGCTCATCTTATACACCATGGGGCGCACCGCCCCCTGAGCCTGATAGCGGATCTCCCATACGCCATCCAGACGCTCACCGAAGCCTTTGGCCAGGGCGGCGGCCTTCTGCTTGGCGTCCTTGATCGCCATCAGCCTGGCCTGTTCAATCATCTCCGCCTCCTTGCTGGATTTGAAGTTGATCTGATGGATGCGGTTGATCCCTTGCTGCAACGCGCCGTCAAGCAGGTCGTTGAGCTTGTCCAGTGCCCTTAGGGTGACCACCACCTGGCGGCTGGCGAGGTAGCCAATCTCCTTGTTGGTGCGTGTCTCAGGGTCGTACAGATAGTCGGGACGCAGATTCAGGTTGGCGCTCTGAACATCTTCGCGTGCGATCCCCGCCTTGGCTAACCTGGCCAGGAAGTCGCTGACCGCCTTGTCTGATCCCGCCTTGGCCTTGGCTGGATTGTCGGCCTTAGTCACCACCTCGACGGTTAGCTCGGCCATGTCGGCCTTGACGACCAGCTCGCTGGTGCCGACGGTTTCGATATGGGGGAAGTTTAGCTCTGCGGCGGCCGCGTTAGGTAAAGCAAGCAGGCTGCCGGTGAAAACCAATGAACCAAATAGGGTGGCAATCAGGGTCTTTTTCATCGAATACTCCAAACGCACGTAATAGTGCCAAATCAGTAGATAGGAATCGGTTGTTTGAGCATATAGACGCAGGATCTCTGAAAAGGGGTTAAATAAACTGAAAATTTTTTTGGGGCTGTCGGAGAGGGGCTTCTCCCAAAAGAAAAAACCTGGTGATAGAGCATCCTGCCTATCACCAGGCGAAAGCGCCTTTGGGGGAGCGCTAGAGGTGCCACCTGTAAAACACCTCTTTTTAAATGGTTTTGCGATTCAGGCCCGTCGTCGGTCTCTGGCCCTTGACTTAGGCTATTATGTTTGCTGCCCTCTAACCTGAAATCACATGCTTCCTGCAGACCACTTATTCTGTTTCCATCTTGTTATCTTGCCTTCCCTAGCCCTTGGCGAATCGATTAAGCC
The DNA here is from genome assembly GCF_007636505.1 of Shewanella sp. KCT. Classification (NCBI taxonomy): domain Bacteria; kingdom Pseudomonadati; phylum Pseudomonadota; class Gammaproteobacteria; order Alteromonadales; family Shewanellaceae; genus Shewanella; species Shewanella sp. KCT. The sequence continues at coordinate 272,879 of NZ_LVDJ01000006.1, read as the reverse complement.
CTTGGCGAATCGACTTAGCTCTTGGTGAATAGGCTTATCCTTGGATAAGTTTGAGTTCACGCATGAGCTGATTGAGTTGCATAGTGAGTCGGTCGATCTCGGCGCGCAGCACGCCCACGCGCCCGCCTTGCTGCTCACTCTGGCGAACCAGTTGGTAGACCGTCTTGGTGGAGACGCCAAACTGTTTGGCGACATCCGATAACAGGCAGTTGTTCCCTTTGACTTCGGCGACGATCCGCTCTGCCATCTTAGGCGTGATACTCTTAGATACTGTACTCATCTGTGACTCCTTATGGATGAATCCGCGTGTTAGCCTATTCGACATCCCACTGGCTGATGCCGAGGTGAAAGATAAACTGCCAATCTTCGAAGCGGCTGACCGCCATTAACCAAGGTTTCATCTACAACTCCTTATGGGATGGTGCTTCATTTACCTTTGGCAATTCTGCCCGCCCCAATGACTACCTATAAAGTAATATGTAAGTTCTGTGCCAACTTTTTCAAAGATTTTTAATTGATTGATTTTTATGGTTATTAATGATTTTTGATTGCGTCAGGCAAGTGTGACATCGCGCACATGGCTCACCAACTTGGTGCTGCCATGGCTTGCATTGGTGCAAGTCTGTAAGTTTGGATTGGCGCTGCTTTGGGCTGGCCGAGCTACACTGACTAATAGGCAAGTTTATGTTAATAAAAAGCAAATAAAATGACTAAATAGTCATTTTTATCGCATAAGTATTGACTGCGTGAGTCGGGCTGCCTATAGTCGTGGCCAATTGAGCGAATATTCCTGGTAAGAGAGTAAATAATGAACAAATCTATCCTGTTAGCCGGTTTTACGGCCCTGTTGCTGCTGAGTGGCTGTGGCAAAGAGAAAGATTATCTGGTGGTAGGCACCAATGCGGCCTTTCCGCCCTTTGAATATGTGGGCGGTGTCAGCGGCGATCAGGTAATGGGGTTCGATATCGATCTGGCCCGTAAGGTGGCCGAGGATGCGGGCAAGACGCTCAAGGTGGAGAACATGAAGTTCGACTCGCTGATCGTGGCCCTTAACGCCGGCAAGATAGATATGATTGCCTCGGGCATGACCATCACTCCAGAGCGTCAGGCCAGCGTCGACTTCTCCGAGCCCTATTACGAGGCGACCCAGGTGGTCTTGGTTAATAAGCAGGATGAAAGCATCCACAGTCTGGCGGATCTCGCCGGCAAACACTTCGCGGTGCAGCTGGGTTCAACCGCCGACATGATGGCCAAGAAGTACACCCAGTCGGTGACCGCTTTCAATACCGGCTTCGAGGCGATCATGGAGCTGAAGAACGGCAAGGTGGATCTCGTGCTGTTCGACAGCGAGCCGGCCGCCAACTATTTGGCCAAGAATCCTGAGCTCAAGTTGATCAGCCTGGACTTCCCCCCAGAGTTTTATGGTTTCGCCGTGGCCAAGAGCCAGCCCGAGCTGCTGGCCAGCATCAACAAGACGCTGGCGACCATGAAGCAGAATGGTGAATATGACGCCCTGCTCGCCAAGCATATGAAGTAGGCCGCCATGTTAGATGCAATTAATTCCTCGCTGTTTACGCCAATAGGTGAAGATGGACTCATAGGTATCTACCTGATCCTCAATGGCTTAAAGGTGACCCTGATCGTGACCCTGTTCGCCATGATCTTGGGGGCCATACTGGGCGTTGCCACCACATTGATGAAGATGTCGAGCCGTTGGTATCTGCGCTGGCCCGCCAACCTCTATGTGGGCGTGATCCGCGGCACCCCAGTGGTGGTGCAGCTGGTGATCCTCTACTTTATCGTGCTGGCCACCTGGGACGTGGACAAGGTGAGCGCCGCCATCATCGCCTTCGGCCTCAACAGCGGTGCCTATATCTCTGAGATCATCCGCGCCGGCATACAGGCGGTGGATAAGGGGCAGACGGAGGCGGCGCGCTCCCTGGGGCTGTCGCAGGCGGTGACTATGAAGGAGGTGATCCTGCCCCAGGCGATCAAGAACATTCTTCCTGCCCTGGGTAACGAGTTTATCGTGCTTTTGAAAGAGACCGCGGTGATAGGCTTCATCGGCGGTGTGGATCTGATGCGCTCGGGCGAGATCATCCGTAGCCGAACCTTCGAAGACAGCGTGCCCCTGTTTACCTGTGCACTCATCTACCTGGCGTTGACCTATAGCTTCACCTTTATGTTGTCGAAGTTTGAGAAGAGGCTTAAGCAAAGTGATTAAGATTAGCAATCTGCATAAATATTTCGGCGACAACCAGGTGCTCAAGGGGATTGACGAATCGATCGCCCGGGGTGAGGTGGTCAGCGTCATCGGCCCCAGCGGCAGCGGCAAGAGTACCTTCCTGCGCTGCATCAACCTGCTGGAACAACCCACCCAGGGGGAGATAGTGATCGATGGTCAGTCGATCACGGCGCCGGATGCCTGCATCGACAAGCTGCGGCAAAAGGTGGGTATGGTGTTCCAAAACTTTAACCTCTTTCCCCATAAGACGGTGCAGCAAAACATCACCCTGGCGCCAGTGAAACTGGGCTTGATGACCCTGGCCGAGGCAGATAGCGAGGCGATGCGCCTGCTGGAACAGGTGGGACTGAGCGACAAGGCGAGCGCTTATCCCGCAAGCCTGTCTGGCGGACAGAAACAGAGGGTCGCCATCGCCCGCGCCCTGGCGATGAAGCCTGAGCTTATGCTATTTGACGAGCCCACCTCGGCGCTGGACCCTGAGATGGTGGGTGATGTGCTGGATGTGATGAAACAGCTGGCTCAGGCGGGAATGACCATGGTGATCGTCACCCACGAAATGGGCTTTGCAAAAGACGTTTCCGATCGAGTGATCTTTATGGATGGCGGCTATGTGGTGGAGAGCAATGTGCCTTCGCTGCTGTTCGGTCAGCCACAGGAACCGCGCACCCAGGCGTTCTTGAGCAAGGTGCTCAGATAAGTTAAATCTTCAGGTCAGTATAGGGGCTAGCCCTCGGCCTGCCAGAACTGGTAGTCGTGTTTGCCCTGGGCCTTGACCCGGTACATGGCGGCGTCGGCAAACTCGCAGGCGCTGGCAAAGTCATCGCTCGGGGTGAAGCAGTAGATGCCGATACTCAGGCCGAGTTTGACCTCAGTGCCTTCTAAGATGATCGCCTGACGATAGACATCCAACAGCGACTGGGCCCGCTCACTCAGTAGGTTCTGGTCTTGGCTTGGGTGCAGAATCAAAAACTCATCGCCGCCGAGACGAGCGATCTGGGCCTGAGTGCCTATGACGCCCCTGAGGGTGTCGGCCACATGGACCAAGAGATGGTCGCCAAACTTGTGGCCCAGCTTGTCGTTGAGCTCCTTAAAGCCATCGAGATCGATGAAGAAGATGCTGCCCGAGTCTCGCTGATACAGCTCCTCAAATGCCAGGGTGATCGCCTTACGATTGCTTAGATTGGTGAGAGGGTCGCAGTGGGCCAGCTCAGACAGCTCCTGTTCGTAGCGTTTCTCCTGGGTGATATCCATGTGAGTCCCCATCATGCGTAGCGGCGTACCATCCGGCTTGCGCTCGACGATACGGCCACGATCGGACACCCAGGTGACCGAGCCATCCTTGTGGATCATCCGGTGCACCGCCTGATAGTAGTCTGACTTGCCCTCTACATGATCTTCGAAGGCCTTGATCACCCACTCCTTATCCTCCGGATGCAGATTCTGTTTCCAGCTGTCCACATGGGCCGCCAGCTCTTCGCGACTAAAGCCCAGCAGTTCGCCCCACCGCATGTTGAAGATGGTCAGGTTGCCGCTGGGAATATGTTGCTCCCACAGGCAGAGACGGTTGCCATCGAGTGCGGCAAAGAGTTTCTCTTCGGCGCGATCGTTGAGCAGCGTTAACTTGGCGTTCTCGCGTCTGAGCGCCGCATTTTCGGCTTTTAGCTCGGCGATCAGGCCCGCCGTTGGCTCGGCACTTTTCTCTGCCGATGGCTCTGTGTTGGCTAACTGATTAGATGGCTGCTCATCGGGCTCCATCGAGGGGGCTCTCCTTTACATTTGTCAGGCATAAGTTAACCATTATTGGGTAGTGAAACAACTGTCTAAACAAGATGATACATTTTGCTACAGATGTTGCATCCCAGGCGCGGCGCCTGCTAGGTAAAGATTCGGGAGATGGAGGGCGAAACTTAACGAGAATTCACTTGCTAAGGTTCATGGCTAACTCATTAGCCCTAAAGCAAAAAAGAAGCCGACGAGCGGCTTCTTTTTCTATTGCTGAACGATATCTACTGGCTTAAAGCACTGGCAGGTAAGTGATCACTCGCTCATCGCGGGCGATGATGGGGTCGACCACCAATTGCTTGAAGGTCTCCCCCTTGCTGTTCATCTGGTGCTTCATCAGCTCGGGTGAGCTGGCGATGAGTGCCTTGAGTGTGTCTATCTGGTCGATTAGCATGAGAGCCAGCTGGTTCTCCTCGGTCGCCACATAGTTTTTGCCCTGTAGGCTGATCTGCTTGCTGGCGGCTACGGCGTCGCTGGCAAGATGAATGCCCACATACTCGCGCCACACTCTGGCCTTCTCTTCGCCGCGGTAGTCGCTGTCGCGTGATGCCAGCACCACCTGCTTGAGCATCATCTGCAGCAGGTTGCTCTTACCCTTCATCTCATAGCTGCTCTGGGGGAAGCCGAAGTAGCGTCCCAGAGAGGTAGCGTAGCTAGGTAGTGCCTCGATATGCTGGTCGGCATAATCGACGTCGTTGACATAGTACTTGGCGTCTACTGCCTTACAGCTGTGACTCAGCACAGGCTTGGTCAGGTACTGATTGATCTCCTGAACCGTGTTGCCCAGCGTCATCTGACATAGCATGCCTTCGAGCTGATCCTTCACCTTAGGATAATCTGCCAGGGCGTAGTAGGTGCGGCCCGTGGTGCTGCGAGGCGACTTGCGGGTCAGCAGCTGACGCATCGCCAGCAGTTTATCGGGCCACATGCCCAGCACGTCGCGCTCGTTGACATAGGGATGGTTCGGGCTCGATGCCGGGGCCTTGACGCCGTTGAGCAGGCGTCCCTTGTTGGCGCTGACGTCGGCATAGAGCAAGTCCTGGTAGGCCTCGACGATATCGGCCTTGAGCAGCAGCTCTTTCAGTTTTTCAGGGGCTTGCTCGTAGGCGGTGATGATCTGACCCAGCTCGAAGCCTTCATCTAGCTTGCCGGCATTGAGACGATAGAGGCGAGTCAGAATATCTTCCAGCGAGTGCACCTTGGTCAGGGCGCGGCTGTCATCGCTGTTCATGCGATAGGTGACATGCAGGTAGATGTCGCTCAGACCGGCCGCGGTAAGGAAGGTATCGGCCGCCTTATCCACCGCCCTTTGCGAGGCGCAGAACCAGTAGTTCTCATGGCCTGGGCAGAACTCGGCCAGCTCGTTCTGATCGAAGGCAAATAGCTCCTCAACCGTGGCAGTGTCTTCGACGAACTGGCGTATGTCGCTGAAGCCTCGCAGACGATTGATGGTGTAAGGCAGGATATGATCTTCGAACAGGGTCTGACGGTTGTGACGCACGTTCATGGTGTCATAGCTGTCGTGGTAGCTGTCGATATAGTACCGCACTATGTCGTCGTTGTTGGTGCCGGCGTCGAAGCGGTTACAGTTGCTGTTGAGGGTCACATGGCCGTCGGTACAGAAGGCGAAGTAACGCAGGTCGTGCTCTTTGCCTATCTGATGTAGGGCACCATATTGGATCTCGCCCGTGATATTGCCCTGGCGTAGCTCCTCGCGGCGCTTGGCATCGGCCGCCTCCAGCGATACCAGGCTGCCATCTTTGGTCTCTACCTGACGACCATAGCCGAAGCGCAGCGCCGCCAGATCGTATTTCTGGAAGGTGGTGGCGAAACGGTCGGCGTTATAGTCCATCTGGCTGGAGAAATCGGCCTTGACCGTCAGATGCGGGTAACCCGCCTCGCTGAAGGCCTGGCTGAACTTGGCGATCTCCTCTTCGTTGAAGAAGTTGGCCTGATCCCGGCTACCGGCGAAGTTGTGTCTCAGGCCAAGGGTGTGGCCCAGCTCATGGGTGAGGGTACCGGCAAAGGCCTGAGCCGCCAGCTTAGTCACCAGATCCGCCTGGAAGCTGGTGGACATCTTCTCGATATCCTTCAGCTTACCGCCTATGATGCCATCGACCCAGAATTGAGTGTCTTTCCAGTCGATCTCATAGCCCTGAATGCCGCGAGGCAGTTCGCGCAGGGCGCCGCCTGTGAGGCCGAAGGCCTGATCCACACTCATCAGATTATGCTCGGCCCAGAAGGCTTCGGTCTTGTTCTGCTGATTGACCAGCTCCTCGAAGGGGGCGTTGCTGGCATCATCTGTGGAGAGATCCGGGATGATGGTCTGCGGCTGAGCCTCGGTGCGCGGTTGCTGCACCATAGGATCTTGGCTCTGACTGTTCTGCTCGGCAATTAGCTTGTTGGCCGCCACCTGATTGGCGCGATCCACCGCCTCCTGTGATGGGGTGTAGTCGACCCCGGTGAGATCTTTGACCGAGTTAGGGTCTAGCATGCCGCGGTTGTAGTCCAGCTGCACCCTGCGGTAGTAGCGGGTCGAGCCCTGTTGTAGGTTGGCGCTATATTGGTCTACCCGGCCGCTGACGATCTCGCCGGTGAGCGGGTTGGCGGCAGAGGGGCCATAACCGGCCAGGCCGTTATCTAACGGCTCGTCGAATAGGGTGATGTTGCTGTAGCGCAAGTCTCCGTGTCTGCGTTCGTTGGCCTGGGCCAGCTTGAGCTCCGGCAGGCCGGTTTCGAACAGCTTGTTCTGGATGTTGATGGCGGTAATGCTCTGTTTGGCCGCGTCCAGGAAGGGCTGATTCTTTGGCTCGAAGAAGTTGTTACTCAAGAAGTAGGTGATCGCCTCCTTCTTGGGGTTGAAATGGTTAAGGTACTGGCGCACATAGCCATCCTTACCATCGGCATTGTTGCCGTCACGGTATTCATGCTGGGTGCGGAAGAAGCCGAAGGTGCCGTTCTCATCCTCACTATAAGGGATGGTGACAAAGTCCTTGCTGGCCAACTGATCCAAAGCCACGACAGAGATATATTCCGTGGTGGTGAAGGAGAGGTTGTCGAAGCTGCCCTTGAAGAACTTGCCGAAACAGGCGGGATTGGCCTGATAGGTGTGTTCGATCTCGAAGTTGATCACCCCCTTGGCCAAGTCCATCTCATAGCCTTCCCAGTTGCCATCTTTTACCAGGTGGGCCGACTCTGTCTCTGTGGTGCACTGCTTGAAGGTGACCAGATCCGTGTAGTTCTCCTCGGCGATCTGCGCCCCTTCAAACTTAGGAATGAAGAACTTCTTCTGATCCCAGGTGATGTTGCGATCTGTCACCTCTTCCTCACGGTTGGTACAGTCGCCCCAGTTATCCTCCTGGCACTGGAAGTCGATGTAGTCGCCGGGAATGGTCAACACTGGGGCCTTGTTGTACTCGTTATCGAAGCGCGAGTCGTGGTCCAGACCTATGTTGTCTCTGTCGATCTGACGCAGCTGGATGCCGTTTTCCGTCATCCGCAGGGTTACCAGCTTGGCTTCTCCCTGAGAGAAACCATGGATGGGGGCCGAGTAGCGCGGTGCTTCACCCAGGCTGCGGGTGTAGAGAAAGAGTCGCTCGGGTTGCTTGCTGGCCAGCTCGCCGATGGTGGTCGAGGAGGTAAGTTGATCCCCCGCGGCGCCGCTGGTGGTGGCATCTTTGAAGTCTTTGACGGCGATCATCCGCTCATCTTTCTTGACCTCCTGATACGGCTCGTCTGTGCCGCAGGCGCTCAATCCTATCGCGCTCAATATGGCGATGGCGACAGTGCTCTTGTACATTAAAACCTCTCCTAGTTGTTTAATTTATAAGTGCTTTTTATAAATATTTAGTGATCGATAGATAAAACACTGAGTTGCGTTCGTCGTAGAGCGTAAAGCTGTGTGACGGGCCGCGATCCGGGTCGAAGAAATAGCCGCTGTTGTTGTGGCCTATGGCCGCCACCCAAGTGGGGGCAAAGGACCAGCCGATCTCTTCGCTGATGGTGAAACGGTTGTCGTAACGACTGGTGTTAAAGGGCTTGTTCATGGTGTAGGAGGCGTTGACATCCAGATACCAGTTGTCGATGAACTGCCAGGTGGCATCGGCCAGCAGGCTGATGCTGTGCTCGATGAAGTGCTCGCCGTGACGGCCTATCTCATGTTCATAGGAGTTATATTTAAGCCGGGGTGAGAGATAGAAGTTCCAGTCTTGGTTCGGGCGGTAGAAGAGATAGCCCGCCAGCCTAGGGGCGGCCCTTAACTTGTTTTCTTTGCTGGTATGGCCGGTAGGCAGATAGACCCCGGCACTGCCCACATAGCTCCAGTCATTGCCCAGAGCCTTGGACGGGGTGCGATACTCTAAGAAGGTGTCGTAGAAATAGCTCTGGTTATGCCGCGTCTCCACCTCGCCACCGCTGGAGAGACGTATGCTGCCCCAGGTGTCGCGGTAGGCGATCCTGCCGCTGGCACTGAGGGCCTGGTAGGAGCTGGGGGCCGATTGCTCGAAGGTGTTGCTGGCGGCGCTGGCACTGACATAGCCTGACCAATGAGAGGTGTTAGTGTCTATGGCGGCGGCGACGTTTTCATTATCGGCCAATGCCTGATTCGAAAGCAGCAGAGCCAATATGAAGCACAGAGATGTTGTTATTTGCTGCGCCGTTTTTTCTCGCATGGTTTTTTTCCAAATTGTCTTTTTCCACATGGCTATTTTCCCTATGGCTGTTTTGGGCAAGAAAATAGACGCGCAAGGGGTCGCACTCGACAGGCGTGAGTGTGCATAAGGCATGAAATAAACCTCATCTAAAATAAGTTAAAAGAAATAGCTTGGTTGGCGGCTAGGTTTGTCCGTCAAAATTGATCGCGTTATAAATAGTGGCTCAGCGCTATCTATCTACGCGAGTCAAAATGGTATTTTGGTTGGCTAAGATGGAGTGCCCTTAATAGGTTTAATCCAGCTCATTAATAAAGAGCTGCATTCGATAATAGATTTTGGGGTGCGGTATTTCGTTTGCCCGTAACCAGGCAGCCCGGCAGAGAGAAATAACAGGCAGAAGATCACAACAGTCAGTGTCATGCTGTTGCCCTGACTCTCGTGGGTCTCGCCACTTAGCGGTAGCATGCTGGGAAATAGCTGCTGATATGTGTAGTGCCAGCAGGAAGATAAACCTGCGTCTTGTCCCGCTGGAGCGACCTCCTTGGTGGCCAGGCGATCTCCCTGGATGGCGCTGCAGCTAAGGTTTTGGCTGGTGCTGCCGGCTTGTTGCTGCGCCATTAGGCCGCCGCTCAGCTGAGTGAGTACCAGTAGCCCAAGTAACAGGCTTAAGCTCGATAGTGTGACAGATCCTTGTTTCAACATATAACCAGCTAAGTGAGAATTGATATACCACCAACTTGATACAAAGTGATACATTTAAATTCGAGACGAATATTCAATGTATGAAACCGATAATTTTTATTCAATATGAAAATAACATTAACCTCAATATTGCGGTCTTTGTCACATTCATTTTTCGATTGCGGTCTTTAATGTGAAACTTATTAACTTTTTATTATCTAGTTGTTTACCGACAGGTGTTATCTTCCGGGTTGTTCTAAATTAGAAATAATTTGTGATATCAGTTTTTGCATATTTTTGTAGCTGGTTTTAAAGATTTGGCCTTTGGGCTTTTAACTTTAAATATTTGATGGTAGCACTTAATTGTACAGGATTTAGTTTTTTTTGCTCTAGTTAATAAAAGATTTATTTAATTAAGCAGATGATCTTTTAATGATTAGTATGAATAAATTCTGTGTCGATACTGAGGTTTAGGAATGTGGGTGTGAGTGTAGTTTTGAGTATGGGTATAGGTGAAGGATCGGCGCCTTGCTCGACAGCTTGATTAAAGACGCGCATCGAAAGATGGATTAGAGTAGGCATTAGCATTGATGATAATGTCTCTCGTCTTATCTGCAAAAGGAGCCTCTATGTCCAGTGATAGCCGTCTCAAGATTGCCTTGCCTCTGCTACTCCTGCTTGCCTCGCTGCTGATGCTGTGGGCGCTCTGGTATCGCCCCAGTGATGAGTCGGGCGCCCTGTCTCCTGCCTTGGCCGCCGCCGGGATGGAGCCACCGGTGGCAAACGCCGACGAGCTGGCGACTCCGGCTGACAGTCAGCAGACCCAAACCAGCTTCAAGACTGTCTCTAAGGCGAGGCCGACCAAGGCACCCAAGGATGTGGTGCTTAACTCCCTCGATGAGCTGATCGCCCTGTTCGATAGTCTGGGGTATAACCAAGCCGGTTGGCAGGCGGGCAATCGTGAGGTGCCCAGGCTCACCTTCGAGGCAGTGAGTGAGCGCTGGCAGAAGACCTCGTCGCAGATCCCGGTGCAGCTGAAGAAGATGGTGTTCTTCCGTCTGATGGCGCCGCTGATCCTGGTGGCCAATGAGCAGATATTGCTGGAGCGGCAGACTATCGCCCAGGCGGCGCCGGATGCCCCCGAGCTGCTGGCCCTGGCCCGTAAGTATCGCCTGTTAACCGATGAGAGCGGCAGCCAGACCGGTGAGAGCGGCAGCCAAACCGATGAGAGTGTCAGCCTGACCGAGGAGCAGCGTGGACAGCTACTGGCGCGGGTCGATATCATGCCGCCCTCTCTGGTGCTGGCCCAGGCGGCGGAGGAGAGTGGCTGGGCGACGTCACGCTTTACCGTGGAGGGCAACGCCTTCTTCGGTCAGTGGGATTTTAGCGGTAAGGGGATGACCCCCAAGGCGCAGCGCAAGGAGCTGGGCAACTATGGGCTGGCGCGTTTCGACACGCCGCTGGCCTCGGTGGAGGGTTATCTGCTTAACCTCAACACCAATGCCGCCTATCAGTCGTTGAGAAGCCTAAGGGCGCAGCTGCGGGCAGAGAACAAACCGATCACAGGCCTGGTGCTGGCAGGCACCCTGGAGCGATATTCCGAGCGAGGTCAGGCCTATATCGATGGCATACGCCATATGATCCGCTACAACGGTCTGGATCAGGTGGATGAGGCTTACTTGAGTGACGGGGCGCCACTGCACCTGATCAGCGCAGATGACGCCCGCGAGTGAATGGCCAGCGGGGATTAGATCCCCGTCATCTGGCCGGTATAGAGGATAAAGTTGCGCAGCAAGAACACCCCTATCAGGCTGAAGCTGGCGGTGACCGCCACATAGGCGAACTTACGATCCGCCGATACCTTCATCCAGAGGTTGAAGGCCAATGGCAGGGTGAGGCCTATGCCGATCACGCCGGCCCAGAAGATCCAACCCCAGAAGCCGAAGCCTAAGGCGTTGAGTGCCGCAACCTGGCTCTGACCGCCAGAGAGGATCAATCCGGCGAAGAAGGTAAACAACAGGCCTATCTCCACTAAAATCAACGGGATCTCTATGCCATGGATGAAACGCACCTCGACCCCATTGGGGTTCCCCCTGAGCAGCACACCACCCAGCAGGGTTGCGGCGGCGCCGGAGGAGAGCCCGGAGATCAAGAACAGCAGCGGCAATACCGGGTTATTCAGCAATGGGAAGCCGATCAGCGCCGACAGCAGGAAACCGGTGTAGGCCCCAAGCGAGATGGCGAGGATCACTAAGACGCCTGTGATCGCCGCTTCCTGTTTCACCAGCCAGCTTAGCAGTCGGTTGGCGACAGGCAGACGCTTGCCCAGCAGCTGAGTAATGCGGCGCTGGAAGACGCAGGCTATCCAGGCAAACAGCACCAGCTGATAGGCCATCAGCACCAGCACCCCCATGGACATCACAGAGCTGGTGTTGTAGAACACCAGGATCTTCCAGAAATCCAGTGGCCGGGTGAGGTCGAATACCAGGATCCCCAGGCCACCAAACACGGCGACCGGCGCTATGATGGCCGCCGCCTGCACGAAGGGCGAATGCCAGGCCTCATGGGATAACTTGAAGTGTTTCAGCATGATGGCGAAAAATACCGCCCCGGCTGACAGACCGGCGAGGAAGAGGTATATGGCGATAGGCCAATGCCATACCAGGCCTTCGAAATGAAAAGCACTCATAGCATTATCTCCCCATCTATGGTTTGAATATGGAACAGCTTAGGCCGGGTGCCCAGGTCCACCTTGGCGCGGTAGCTGGGCTTGCGCTTAAGCAGCTTGACCAGATCCGACTCGGGATCCTTGAGGTTGCCGAAGGTCAGTGCCTTGGTGGGGCAGGCCTCGACACAGGCAGGCTGAAGCCCCTGGGCCAGGCGACTCTTCTGACAGAAATCGCACTTGTCGGCGGTGCGGGTCTCGGGGTGGATATACCTGACCTGATAGGGGCAGGCGGCGATGCAATACTGGCAGCCCACGCAGCGGTCGCTATTGACCGCGACTATGCCCGTCTCTTTATCTATATAGGCGGCGCCTGTGGGGCAGACCCTTACACAGGGCGCGGCTTCGCAGTGTTGACAGGAGACGCGGCTGAAGCGGTAGCTCTGATCTGGGTACTCGCCGAAGGGCCCCTTACGTTCTATCTTCACCCGGCTGACGCCCTCGGGAATATGATTGACCTCACGGCAGGCCTGGACGCAGGCGTTACAGCCGATACAGGCATTCTCATCATGCACCATGGCGTATTTGATCTCGCTTTCCTGCTCGGGCTGGAGCAGGGAATCGGCCTGGGGCGTGCGGGTGGCACCATACACAGAGACACCGGCCAGTAGGGCCCCAACCCCCTTGAGAAATTGGCGTTTAGAAACTTGCATCACAGGCCTCCTATTGTTCGACTTTGTGGCAGCCGACACACAGCTGGCTATGCTGTTGCGTATCGAGCGCCAACATAGGATCCGTCTCGGGATGAAGCTTATGGCACTGATCGCAGCCAAGGCGATTGGCGTGCACATTGTGGGTCCATTCCGCTTCGCCCAGGGCCTGATGGTCGTGACAGGTCAGGCAGACGGCGCCGCGTTGCTGAGCCGAGAAGGGGCTATCGGGCCCAAAGGCCATGATGGTCGATCCCTTCTTGGGATGGCTGCCTTTGGGGCCGTGACAGTCCTGACAGAGAATGGCGAGGCCAGGGCTTGCGTGTATGCCCTCGAGTTGGCCATTGCGTTTATGACACTTGATACAGCTGCGGCTGGCTTGCTCGTCGGCGGCTAAGGCATTGGGCGTTAGGCCCACCAGGCCAAGTGTTAGGACGCTGGCCAGCAGCAGAGTAGTACAAGGGGTAATTTGACACATAATGCATCCTTACACCTCAGTGAGCATGACGTTGTGGGGAAGAGGAGCGTCAAGTGGTCGGTTTGACGCTCATTGGGCGTTGCCGTGAGAGACACTCATCAGGCGGCGAGTGCGGTGCGCAGCAAGGCTTCGTCGCAATGCTTGTCTTTGTCCAGCTTAATCAGCTGCACCCCGATGTAATCTAAACATTTTTCGACAAACTTCATCTGCTCTGGAGAGCTGGCCGCAGGGTCGCTCACCACGAGTTTGACCGCAGAAGATTCGTTGTCGACGACCACGTAATCCAGGTGGCAGTGCTCCATGAAGTCCTGTACCTCTTCGTGATTCCTGAGGGAGTCATCTAAGTCGACTACATTCACCAGCGACGCTCCGTAAAGGACATCGTAGCGGTTGGCGGCGATGGCCTTTAAGCCTTTCAAAAAGTGCATTGAATCCTTGTCGAGCAAGTGAGGTTTGATGCTTACGGCGGCATCGACCAGCTGGTTCTCGCTTGATCTAAAGAACTTGATGCACGTCATGACGAAGGTCACGATGACGAGAGGACAAATGATGAACAAAACAAAGTACATAAATGCGTAGCTTAAAATAACGGTCGCGGTGGTGTTCATAGTAAACCTCCAAGGTTATTTTCATTTTTAACTCTCGATTTAATTATTACGCTATGGGATTTATTTACAATAATTATTGAAATCGGATTATTAAAATTTAGCCCTTGGTCAGATACTTATATTCAGCTATTTCGTTTTGTAGATAATCAATAATTAGATATGTGTTTTTTAATTGTTGAATATCTGAATGTTGGCGGGGTTGATAAGATATTTTGCATGAAAATTAGGCTATTGCAATGTTTTTGTAAATGCTTGAAATTTAGAAGTATGATCAAGATCTATTTTATTTGTTTTATTAATATCGAATAAAGGCATTGTCAGCTTAAATATATTTACTATACTCTGAATGGGTATATTCGATGTCGGGAGAGGTATTTTGAAATGAAAAATATGACTCTAGATAGTTTAGATATGCTGAGCGCCAATATATTAGTTAATTTGTATGAAAAGCATTCCGCTTCGTCGGTGGCGATGGAGATGAATATACCTGCGCCCAAGGTGAGCCGCTGTCTACAACACGCGCGGATGATCTTTAACGATCCTCTGTTCATCCGTAAGAAGCATGGCCTAGAACCCAACGAATTTACCCGTCAACTCTATCCCCTGGTCAAGGCCCTGGTGCAGTGTGGCGAGCAGCTGCATCAGCTGGAGAGCTGCCACGATCTGGCCACAAGCCAGATGATGGTGCTCTATGTGAGCGATCTCTTGATCGCCGAACTGCCCCAACGTCTGAGCGGTGCCATCAGCGAGGCGCAGCTGCCCATTAGCTATGAGCTGCGCACCGGCTCTGTGGATCTGCTGGAAGATCTGGCTCAGGGTCTGATCGATCTGGCGATCGTCAGCGAATCCTCGGACAAGGCGCTGCAGGACGACAGACTCACCATCACGCCCCTCAAGCAGTTGACCCACCTGTATCTGCTCTGCTCCCTCAAGCATCCCCTGTTGCAGCAGGAGATCAGCCTGGCCAATATCGCCAACTATCCCTATCTGAGCGCCTTCGGGCAGCTGGACAGGCAGGCGCCGGATCCTTTCCAGCGTTACTGCACTCAGCAGCGCCTTAGTTGTCATCTGGCCCCTGTGGATCTGGGACGTGAGGGGCTGGAGTTTAATCAGCTGTATCGCTATCTGTCCGACGACAAGACGGTGAGCCTGCTGCCTTATAGCAGGGTGTATGAACATAGCGAGCTGCTACCCGGCCTGCATGTGTGCTGCCTGTCGGGCATGGATACCGCGCGCCTCTATCAAGATCAACCCTATCCTAGGCTCTACATGTTGAGCCGTAGCGGTCGCAGTGCCGCCCATCTGGATTGGTTGAAGCGGGAGATAGGTCTGCTGATCAGCCAGAACGTGCACTAGCACTGTCATTAATACGAGGCACTAATAACAGGCACTACAACAAGTACCAGCACAGGCAGCAACTAGCCACTGGTTCATTCGGAGCTTTATTGCGGCGCTAATTAAAGGCTCTGGCTAAAGGCTCTGGATAAGGGCTCTGGATAAGGGCTTATGCTGAAGGCTCTGGCTCTGGCTCTGGCTCTGGCTCTATGCTCGGCTGGGCGAGGGGCGTACGCTCCCGGGCCACCTGATCGCAGTGGGCCTGCATCTCGATCAGCTTCTCCGTCAGTACCCGGCGCAGGCAGTTGGCCAGCTCGGGTTTGATCCCCTTGTGGCAATGCAGATAGTAGCTTTCGGTCTCGAGATCTCGGGTCTGCAGCCAGATCCTGGAGATATCCAGATAGTCCACATCGTCGCGATTCTCGAAATAGCTCATCGACATGGCCGAGGAGAGCAGGGCGATATCCTCGCTGTGACTCACATGATCCACCAACATCCTCAGGCTCGGGCTCTTGAGAGCCACGTGGATCTCTATCTGCCTAGCCTTGGCATACAGCTCTATGGGGTGGGGCTCCTGCTCCTGCAGGTGAGTGTTCACCAGGGCGATATGGTAGTTAAACATCTGCGCTAAGGGATCGTCGCTGGTTAAGATAGGGTGGCCACGGCGGGCGACGATGAAGAAGTGGGTGATATCCCCCAGCTTAAAGTTGTTCACCATGGGGTGATTAATCGGCTCGGTGGAGATGCTGCAGTCGACCTTGCCCTGACACAGGCGCTGATTGACCTTGTCGGTCCAGGGCTGAATATTGATGCTGACGCCGCCCTCGATACAGTGGCAGGTGTTATGCACACAATTCATCGCCATCAGCGACCATTGCTCATAGGTGGCAACACTGAGCTGATAGGGCTCGGCGCCCTTGTCTATGGTGGCCGCCACTATCTTGTCGTACTGCTCCACTATGGTCTTGACCATGGGGTAGATGGTGAGGGCGACCTGGTTGGGCTCAAAGCCATATTGCTGGCGGATAAAGAGTTCGTCCTCCAGCACCTCCCGCAGGCAGGTCAGGCTGCGGCTCACCTTAGACTGAGTGGTACGCAATCGCTCGGCCACCGCACTGCCGCTCTTCAGCTCAACCAGTCCGATAAATACCTGTAGGGTATAGTAATCGAGTCGGCTCACTTTCTTCAGCATGACAATATCCCTCTATCGGCAGTTTTCGATGGCGTTAACAGGCAAAAGTAATAGATCTTATATTTAAAAATTAACCATTTGCTGAACGATCCTTGTAGCACAAGTTGGTTAAAAATTCTGCGGATCACATCACAGTTAACATGTGGTTAACCTTTCGCTAAATCGCCAGTAAAAGCTGAAAACGTCGAGTTTTAGCCACCTTGTTAGCGTATCGGTAACAAAAAGATACACTTAGGGGAGAATGCTTGTGAGGGTGGGAGCGCAGGGGACAGATCGCCGGGAGCTTGATTTCATCGGTCCAGAGGATCTGTTTAGCCGGCGGCAGGCTTGTGAGCAGGAGCTGTTGCGCGGCGAGCCACACCTAGCTTGAGTCACTATGTCCGGGAGAAAGTAAGGGTTTTCCATGGTCACTTTTTCTGGGGTAAATACGGGTCGATTAATGGCACGAATGTAGCCGGAATGTTACATAAAGGTACGTTTTTCTTTGACGTCGTTTGATATACCTAATGCGCATGTAAATGCATGAAAAATAATAAGCTTATGATTTCAAAGGAATATCAATGCGTACCCAACAAATGTTTAAGCGAAGCGCCGTCGCCAGTCTGACCGCGCTCTATCTCGCCGGGGCGGGCTCGATTGCCATCGCCCAGCCGGGTATGGAGAAGGTGCCTGGCACCAGCTTCTACACCCCGACCTTTACCGCCGAAGATATTCAGCGGGTCAACGAGGAACGTCAACTCGAGTTGAGTGGCGAGGTCTACCTGGGCACTCCTGGGCAGATCAACCGCGTCAAGAAGGCGCGCACGCCTGAGGAGATCTTCACGCCATCGGAAAAGGCCAGCGGCGTGCAGACCTATATCGTTCAGCTCGATGCCGAGCCGCTCGCCACCTATGCCGGTGACGTGCCGGGCTACGCCGCCACCACGGCGCCCAAAAACCGCTCTGTGATCGCCAAGGGCAGAGTCGCGGTCAATACCGCCTCGGCTCAGGCCTACAAGCAATACCTGGTGTCCAAGCAGGATAAGTTTATCGCCAGCGCCCGTCAGGCCGGCGCCTCGGTGAAGGTGACCAAGCAGTTCACCCTGGCGAGCAATGCCATGGTGGTGGAGATGACCCAGGAAGATGCCATCAAGATGTCTCATCAGCGTGGCGTCACCCGCATCTCGCCTAACCGCGTGTTCCAGCTGCGCACCGACCGTGGCCCCGAGTTCATCGGCGCCGACAAGGTGTGGCAGGGCACGGCAACCTCGGGTAGCCTGGCCGCCAAGGGTGAAGGCATGGTCGTGGGCATCATAGACACGGGGATCAACACAGATCACCCGGCGTTCGCCGACGATGAGGCCTACGCCGCTACTAACCCTTTCGGTGCCGACAACGGCGTGGGGGATTGTGTCGACTCGCCAGAGCTGTGTAACAACAAGTTGATTGGTGTCCATTCATACCCTGAGATCACCGATGTCTATGGCGCACCTGAGTTTCAAACCAGCAGTCGTCCCGTGATGATCCGTCCGGCCAATGGCGAAGACTATAACGGCCATGGTTCTCACACCGCCAGCACGGTCGCGGGTAACACCCTGACCGACACCCCGCTGCAAACCTTCAGCGGCGAGGCGACCAGCGACGGTATCAATGTGCCCTTTAACTTCCCACAAACCAGTGGTGTGGCGCCCCGCGCCCATATCATCGCCTATCAAGTCTGTTGGCCCGGTGGCAGCGGCGACCCCTATGCGGGCTGCCCAGAGTCGGCGATCCTGTCGGCATTTGAAGATGCGATAGCCGATGGCGTCGATGCCATCAACTTCTCTATCGGCGGCGCCGAGTCTCTGCCTTGGGCCGATCCCATGGAGCTTGCCTTCCTGGCTGCCCGTGAGGCGGGGATCTCCGTCGCCGTGGCGGCGGGTAACAACGGCGCCTACTGGTCGTCGGATCACAGCTCGCCTTGGGTGACTACCGTAGGTGCCAGCACCCATGATCGTCAGCTCGACGCCGGGGTGAAGACCTTAGGTGAGTTCCAAGGGGTAAGCGCGCCAACCGCGCCAATGCAGGGCAAGAGCTTTTCCGGTGGTATCACCGGTCAGGTGGTGATGGCCGAGAAATATGCCGACCCGGATCTTAACGATGGCTATAACGCCGCCAGCTGTAATGCGCCGTTCCCGGCCGGTACCTTCACCAGCGATCAGATCGTGGTGTGTGAGCGCGGCGACATCGCTCGCGTCGACAAGGCAAAGAACGTGGCGGCCGGTGGCGCGGGTGGTTTCATCCTGCAAAACATCAGCTACTCGGCGGACAACCTGGTGGCGGACAACTTCGTGCTGCCTGGCATTCAGATCAAGGCCGCCGAGCGCTACAAGCTGCGTAACTGGGTCAACCGTAACGGCGAAGCCGCCCGCGCGACCATCTCAGACTATAGCAACGACTATTACTTGGACGCCGAGCTGGGCAACAACCTGGCGACCTTCAGCTCCATGGGGCCGAGCCGCACCAATAACACTCTGGTACCTGATCTGACGGCGCCGGGTGTCGATATCTATGCGGCCAACGCCGACGATCAACCCTTCACCTACTCACCGACGGCCTCCGACTGGACCTTCATGAGCGGCACCTCGATGGCGACGCCTCATGTGACTGGCGCCATGACGCTGCTGAGTCAGATCCATCCAGACTGGACACCGGCTGAGATCCAATCGGCGCTGATGCTAACGGCGGGCCCTGTGATGCTCAACACCGGCTATCAGCTGATCGAGCCTTACTACAACTTCATGGCCGGGGCGGGGGCGATCAACGTGGCGCGCGCCGCAGATACCGGCCTGTTGATGGATGAGACTGTCGAAAACTACCGCAATGCCGACCCGACCAACGGCGGTCTGGTGAATTGGCTCAACATCCCCTCTATGGTGGAGATGGAGTGCACCGACACCTGCAGCTGGATGCGTACGGTCAAGGCGACCCGTGACGGTACCTGGACGGTAGAGGGTATCGGCAAGGAGGAGGGCTTCGAGCTGACGGTATCGCCGGCGCAGTTCTCTCTCAAGGCGGGCGAGACCCAGAGCATTATCGTGACGGCGACACCGCCGAGCAAGATAGAGATCAAAGTCGATCCCGAAGAGGCCGATGGCCCGTGGGATGCTGTGCTCAACAAGGACACCTTCTTCAATGGCCAGGTGGTGTTGAAGGAGCAGGGTGACAGAGCACCAGAGGTGCACATGCCTGTGGTGGTGGCCACCAGTGGCGAGCAGCTGCCCGTGTCACATCATTTCGAGATCACCAGGGACCAAGGCACAGAAATGCTGACGGTGAACACCGATGCCTACAGCCAGCTGACGCCGCGTTTCTACGGCCCGGTGAAGCCTGAGGTGTATAGCAATCGTCTGACAGCCGTGGGGCCTTTCCTGCGTCAGGACTATATCGAGAAAGGCTGGGATATCCGCACCATCACGGTACCCGAGGGCGCCAAGCGTCTGGTGGTTGAAGTGCAGAAGGCGGGAGTGGTGAGCACGCTCGAGGATCTCAACCCTCGCTACACCACGCCTCATCCGTTTGTGATTGTGGGTCTGGATGAGAACGACAACGGCACCTTCGTGCCAGACAGCGAAGCCGACAGCAGCGCCATCAAGGCGGAATACTCGGCGGAAACTGTCTGTCTCTCAACCAGTCAGGCGGAGCATAACTACTGTAGCCTGGAAAACCCGGCGCCCGGCACTTACTGGGTTGCTACCGCCATGGCCTATGGCCAGGGTGAAGTGGACGTGGATACCGGCTACGCCATCATCATGGAAGATGACGATCGCGGTAACCTGAGCATCACGGGCCCAGCCTCGCACGATGGCAACGGTAACTATGAGATCGGCATCAACTGGAACCTGCCACAGACCCAGGCCGGTGATATCTACTATGGTGGTTTCGACCTCGGCAACATGCCGGGCGCCGAGGGCACCTTGGGCTTCACCGCCCTGGATATCCGCCGCGCCGACGATGCGGTGACCTGGGAAGTGAGCCAGGACAAGGCACGTAGCATGGATGTGGTGGATATCAGCCTGAAGATCGCCGCTAACATGGAGACTCAGGACCGTCAGTACCAGTTTGCCCTGCAACTACCTGAGGGAATGCGTCTGGCACCGGCGACCTTGACCACCAACAATGATCAGGTGACTCAGGCGGTGACCGCCGATGAGCGTGGCTTTACCCTGACGGGCATGCAGGCGTCGACCCGCGACGTACAGCGCGAGTACAAGATGACCACCAACCTGACCGATAAGATGTGTCGCACGCCGATGATCGACGAGTACTCGACCGGTGGCTATATCGACCTGTTCGGTGAGTTCAAGATGCAGCCGATGGCCGACTGGTTTGTGGGCGACTATCGCAGCGCCTTCGACGTGCCTATCGACTGGTTGTTCTACAAGGAAGGCGCCAAGTTCGAGCTGTACAACCAGCCGAACGCCGGTTATCTGCGCATGCATACCGTAGGGGCCATGAAGCTCAACACCGGCTACTGGTACATGATGCTGCACCGTGGGCCTGGCTTCCTGGTCGAGGCGCTGGCGCCATTCTGGCGTGGTAGCTTCGAAGGTAAGTATCGTCGTCACTGGGAAGATCCGTGGGGACTGACCATTGCCTCTCAGTATGCCGAGGAGCGTCCAGACCTTGGGGATCTACTCTTCCTCGAGTTCGATAACGTGACCGATAAGAACACAGGCGAAGAGTATGATTTCGAAACGATTCTGCGTAGCGGCATCGACGACCGTCCGGGTCAGTTCGAGATCATCTATGCCTACGACAACCTGGGTGCCGATCTGGCCAAGGGTGCCGTGTTTATCGAAGGCTTCGATACTCAGTGGTCGACCAAGGCAGGCGCCAAGGGCGGCGGCCTCTATGAGGTGCTGGGCTTCGATAACTTAGATGAGGTGCTAGCCGACGATCTCGTGGTCTGTTTCGACTATGTGGGACCTGAGCAGAGCCGTATGGAGGTCAATTTCAAGGCGGTGATCAAGCCTGAGGCGACCGGTACGGTACAAGACATAGTGCTGGATTACGACCTCGAAGGGGCGCCGTCGATTCAGCTCACCCATGCAATCAGCGTCCAAGGCAACATACAGATCGCCGAGATTGCAGATCAGCTTGTGGCCGAGAACACACCGCTGGAAGGGCTGACGGTAAGCTATATCGATGCCAACAAGGTGCCAAACACGGTCGAGGTGACTGGTGAGCACATCACAGCCGAGGTGCAGGGCAACAGCTTTACCCTGATCCCTGAGGCCAACTTCCACGGTGACACCCTGGTCACTGTGACGGTACGCGATAACGAGCACAGTGGTGATGCCGCCAGCACCAGCTTCATGCTGACGGTGGAATCCGATGGCGTCGAGCCGACACCGCCGCCTCAGCCTGAGGTTGTGCAGCCTGAGTCTAGCTCGGGTGGTGCCTTAGGGCTGGGTCTGCTTGGCCTGCTGCCGCTGGCACTGCTGCGTCGCCGTAAGGCTAAGGCGCGCCTGAACTAAAACGGCTAAATAAGATGGCTGAATAAGATGACAGGCCAGACAAGCATTTCGGGTATGACCCAAGATGCTTGAAGCTAAAGTGAAAAAGAGGAGCCTAGGCTCCTCTTTTTTATGTCTGTCATCTAGGGTAAGGGCTTTTGTTCTTAACCTTTAACCCTGAGCCCTTAGCTTAAAGTTCCTAGCCTAGAGTTCCTAGCCTAGGGCCAAGAGCCGGTTCTTCTGCTTCTGATAGAAGTAGGCCACCGTCAGCAGGATAATGCCGATAACGATGAAGGCGACCACCTTCTGCACCAGCACGAAGGCGGCCATGTCGATAAACAGTATTTTGAGACAGGCGAGGCCGAAGAGGAGCCCCGCCATGCGTATCAGGCTGGTCTGTTGTGGTCGCAGGCTGAGGAACATGAGCGCGCTGCCATGGCTCACCAGCAAGATGCTGCTGATAGGTGCGGCTACCTGATCCCCCAGCTGATAACTCCAGAGGAAATAGCTCACCGCCAGCAGGCTGTGCCAGCCCCACAGCAGGGCAGGTTTCGGCAGCAGCTTCTTGTGGGACTCGATGCCGAGTCGCTTTCCCCTGAGATACCAGGCGAGCACAACAAGAATGCCCAGCTCGCTGAGGCTAAACAGTAGGCTGCTCATATCCAGCCCCAGGGGGCGATCGCCATGCAATATGATGGGCGCCAGCGGCAGCAGGAGAAGCAGGCCGTAGGCGAGATCGTAACCAGGCTTCAGCGCCTTGGCGAAACGTCTGCCCAGGGCGTTGTCGCGCTCGACCAGCAGGGCAAAGTAGCCGGTCAACGCCAGGAATACCAGGGACCAACCCGGGGCGATAAGCCCTGACAGGGTCTGCACGGCAACGGCCACGACCAAGGCAAAATAGAAGGGGCTCAACTGCCAGGGGAAGCGCAGTAATATGCGCCAGTGCCAGTTCATTTGCTCATAACGGCCGTGCACTGTGCCCAGTGCCAGCGCGCCAATGGCGAGGGCGACTAATCCCTGCCACTGATTGTCCAGACAGCTAATGGCGGTGAACAGCATGGCCGTGGAACAGAGCACTTGCGTCTCGATCACCAGGCTCCGGTGGCGCACGAACCTTGCGAGGCCAAGGGCCATGGCGCTGGCCAGCCAGAGGTAGATGGGGAGCAGCTCCAGATAGCTGCGCAGCACCTTAGGCAGCAGCAGGAGCGGCAGCGCCAGGTAACAGATGAGCTGAACATAATAGGCCAGCCCCAACAACGGCGACTGAGGTGTGTATCGCCTATACCAGTTGTAGGCCAGCAGCAGACTGCTGAACAGCTCGATACGCGCCAGCTTGGCGTTGAGGGGCTGCTGGGCAAAGTTGACGCTGCCCGCCTCTAACATGCCCAGCATGATGAGGCCGCCTAGCGGTAGGAGCCAGAACCAGGCCATGATCTCGGTAAAGCGCAGCTCGTCTCGTCTGCCGAGATAGAGCAGCATCAAGGCGATCAGTGGCAGGCCATTGAGATAGAAGTCTGGGCTCAAGCAATAGCCGATAAATAGCGCGGTGATCGCCAGCAGCTGACCCAAAACGCCCTGCAGGGCGCGGCGCAGCAGTCGCTCCATCCCGGCAAGCCTATCCCCCAGGGCGCCAATCAGGCGTATCGCCTGATAACAGGCGGCGCAGCTTAATGTAAGGGTGAGAATGAGGATGAGGTTATCTGTCATTCCCGCGACGCCACCCAGCTCGCGATGACTCACTGCCAGGCTGTCGAACAGGGTCAGCAGATTGCTGCCAAGGCCCATCGCCAACAGGATATAGGCCTCGGTGCGAATGGCGATAAAATCATGTTTAGCGCCGAGCCAGAGTAGCAGCAGTGCCTCGATCAACAGCACCAAGCCAAGGAGATCGGCGCTGATGAGGTAGAGCGCCGCCACCCCGGCGAACACCCCGGCCGCGGCCAGCATCAGCGGCGCAATCAGGCTATCGCGCCGTATCTTCCAATAGAGCAGGGCGCAGGTAACGCCGTTGATCGCGAACAGCTCACCGGCGTAAGAGGTAAATTCCCCCAGGGTATAGAGGGTAAAACAGAGCATGGCCACAGGCACCATGAGCAGGCGCGCACTGGGCTCCCGCTTGGCTTGCAACCAGAGGCTACCCAGGCCATAGAGATAGAAGAGGGCGTTGATGCACCCCAGCGCCAGCATGGCCATGGTGTCGATTGGTGCCAGCGGCAGAAACAGGAAGAAGCTCAGCAGTTGCACGCAGGCGATATGCAGCAGCGCCGTGATCTCTATCAGCACGGGCCAGTTAAGCCTGTGACTCTGCACCAGAGAGCAAGCGCCTATGATCAGCAGGTAGGGCAGATAGAGCAGTGGCGCCTGGCTGGCATCGAGCAGCATAAGCGGCGCCAGGGAGCCGCCGCACAGGGCGATGATGGCCACCACCTTGGTCTCCAGCTTCATCGCCAGGCCATAACCCAAGAGGGTGTTGACCAACATCAGTGAGAAGGCGGCGCTCTCAGGGATCAGCTCAAAATAGGGGCCGAGGAAATAGATACAGAGGTAATTCAATATGATGCCAAGGCCCACTATGCCCGAGGCATAGTCCTCCATGCCGGGCCTGGCCCGCCGGATAAACAGGCCGCCGGCGATCACCCCATTGGCCGTGATGAGCCCTAGCATGGCCTTGCCAAGCTCAGAGAACCAGTGGTTGATGGAGTATTGCAGCAGGTAACCAAAGCCCAGGGTCAGGGTGATGATGCCCGCGAGGGTCATCAGAAATACCGCGCCCTGTCCCTTGGCCTGATAGTGTTGGTAGAAGGCCTTGGCTTGCTCGCCGAGTCCGCCGAAGGGGCCGAGTAGCAAATTAACCAGCTGGCCCAAAGAGCCCTGTAGCTGGGCCACCGAGTTGGCCAGCTGTTGGCTAATACCTGGAGTGGCGGCCTTCTGTTTTGTGGTTTTCGTTGGGCGAGCCGAAGGCTGAGTTTTAGGGTGTTCCTGTGCTTGAAGAGTCTGGCGCTGCCAGGCGTCGTGGCGATAGTTGGTATCGGCCTGCTGGCTGAGTTCACCTTGCTGGGATGACGGCGTCTGCTCTAACTCTAGCTGCGCTGACTGTAACGGCTCTGCCTGCGTCTGCGCTGCTTGTGGCTGCTCAGTCTGGATCTGCCATGGCAAGTATTGGCTTGAGTGGCTTGGCGCCGATGCCGAGGTTGAATCTACAGAATTTGTGTGCGCAGTCGTCGAATGCGTCTGCTCTGGATATTCGTCCTGCTCATAGCCCTCAAGGGCATTTACCCGCGCGTTGAGCTCGGCCAGCTGCTGGCTAAATTCCGCTAACTGACTCGTGAGCGCCGCGCGGTCAGATGCCTGTTGTGACTGCATCGCCTCCAGGGCCTGAGTGAGCTTGTTGACATCTTCCTTCAGTGTCATCGCCTTTCCTTTGGTCTTGCCAACTTTTCCTAAGAGTTATCATTGTACTTGCAGTATAGGCACTTAGGGAAGTGGTTGATATTTGTATGAATGCGGACGTTCATTCGTTTTTCAAACTTCGTTTGGGAATGAAAGTCGTGGAACTCCGTTCCACACCAGGGCAAGAGGGGGATCTCCAGCAATCCCCCTCTTGCATCTCCCCGTGCCGCCCCCGACGAAGTTGCGATTCCTGCGTGGCTTATTGAAAATGACTGACGCTTCCGATGGGGCGTCCAAGCCCCCCGGAAGCTAGCCTCACATCCATGTGAGTCTCACGTCATTTTCTGCTATCCACTCCGGCAACTTCGATGGGGATTTATTGTAGCCACAACCGGCATTTGGGTTCAGGCTGGGGATTGTTTTTGCCTGCTGTATCCATTTAGTCGGCAACTTCGATGGGGATTTGTCGTAGCCACAACCGGTATTTGGGTTCAGGTTGCGGATTGTTTTTGCTTGCGATATTTGTTTAATCGGCAACTTCGATGAGGGGTCATTGTAGTCGCAATTTGTATTGGGTTGCTTTAGTGCTTTTGGTGAGATTGTGAAGGTTGAGGTGCCAAATTTTGTACTGAGGTGGTAGCATCTTGCTCAGCTTAAAAGGAATTTAGGTTATTCGATGAAACTTGTACTCCAGATCACTCTAGGAATCTTACTGGCGGGAATAGTCACTGCCATTATTAATATTGCCTATGTTAATTATGTTGCCTATGAGGCAGATCGCTTCTTAGAACAACAAGCCAAGTTGCTGCGTGAACAGGCTGCTGCGCAGAAGGCGGCTGAGAAACAGCGTCGAATAGAGGCTTTTAAAGCAAGTTATCTCGCCGAGCAAGAAAAGAAAGCTCGAATGACGATTAATCAGGCTGAGCGGCAGAAGCGTGACCGAGCGTGGAAGAGTTATTACGTGACGCCAGATGAGTGCAGAAGCTTCAAAAATGATGCGCATATGGTTCGTTGCGTTAATCACAAGATCGATGCAAAGAAAGAGTTCGATAGACTCTATGCCACAGGAGAGATGATTATTCCTCCGCCTTCCAATAATTCAGATAACCTTTTTAATCTGCAATAGCCTTAAAACTGGTTGTTTGCTCTTTTTCCAAACTTCGTTTGGATTAACGTCGTGGGGAGCTTTCCTCGTCGGGATGGATACGGCCTTACGGCCGAGAAAGTCGTGGGATTCCATCCCACACCCGGGCAAGGAGGACTGCTCGTCCTCGCCCTCCTTGCATCCACCCTGACGCCCCGACGAAGTTGTTGAGCCTCATGCTTCAATGAAAATCGCCTAACGACTCGGATGGGACTCCTGTCCCTCCGAGTCTTAGCCATCGTCCATGATGGCTATACGGCATTTTCATCTACGCATTTCGGCAACTTCGATGGGGATCTGTTGTAGCCACAACCGGCATTTGCAGCAAGTAAGTAAAAGTTTACTCTGACCCGACTATTCCTAATACTGTAACCACGCATACGCATTGTTTCTTGAACACCGATTAGAAATGGGCTTTTTAGACTCATGATTACCTCATTCCTAAGGTACTGTTTATTTATACAGTGTTGTTTGGTATTTCCGAATATCAAGGACAAATAGTGAAATGATTTTGCGCGTTTATACACGTACTAATCTGTATAATTCATTTTTATCAATCAGTTATGTGTTGACGACTTGAGATAATAGGTTTGGAAAACGCGCATGCGCGTTTTTGCAGATGGATTACTTATATGAAAAGCGGCAAAATGCTGATAAGTTCATTACATACAGATAGTTAACTGTGCGCGTTTTCACTGGTCCAACGAGGTAAACACGCATGCGCACTAATAAAATGTTAAGCGCCAATTTAACATGGAAGCATATGAAGCCAGTCGAGAAAAATAAAACTCAAAAGTTGGTTAAAAAAATAGAAGTCGGACACTTTGATGAAAATGACATTGATAGTCTTTTCATGAAGTTGAGGGCCTACTCAGCGGGTTTTCCTGTATTTAGAGAGGTCGCTGACTTTGTTGCCCATAACGATAAGCGCGACAGAGGTTTAGCAAATCAATCTTTGGAAACAATGTACTTAAGAATGAAATATTTTCTAGAGTACAACTCTCCAAAGAAGACCTTGGACCTTTCTTCGCCATTTCCCATTTGGATTAAAAAACTGATGAAGTTGCAGGTGGGCAAATGTGATGACACTGATCTTCGGAAAAAATTTAATGTTACGAAGCAGCGTCTTATCAGTCGAATTGATGGTGCTTTCAAAGAGGACAAAAAGAACAAGGTAGCTTCATATAAGGAAGGCAAGCTGTCAGAGGCTACATTCAATGCTATTCAACATGTCATGAGCTTTATTAGTGGCAACGCTAGCTTCGGTCAAGATGAGCTTATGGATGAACTAGTTTCTGTTCTGAAAAAGAATCAGCTTGAATTTGATGAATCAATTATAAGAAATCTTTCAGATAAAATTACTATTTGTATTTTGCTGCTTTTTCATCATTCTGAGTTTGACTTCAAAGGGTACAAGCCGGGGCTATGTAAAGTGTCATCGGAGAAGGAATCAATATCACATAATGTGAAGTTTGTAGATGCTGATGGGAATGAAGTGGAGCATGAAGAGTCTTTCGGCAACCTGTCCGTAAATGGAACTGTTACTTTGGAGAAAGATGGAAAGGATCTATCGATAGCTCATACTATTATGACAACGAACCTCCCATCAGAAGATTGGTGCTCTGATGGACTTTTCCATATAGAGCCATTCAGCGATGAAATACCGAACCATATGTGTAAACGGCTAAAGCTTGATACAGACCTATGCCTGAATTCTCAGTTCAAGCTTGCAGATGTCAGCGCTTAACAAAGTGCTGCACACGGATAAATTTTCCGCTGCGTTCCAAATTTACCGGTGAGCACGGCGTTAGGCATCAAATTAAATGAGCATCATCGAAGAGTTTGAATCCAACGGAATAGAGTGCAATCTCGGCGCTAATAACTGGCACGTAGATCACGGCACTGCCGCAATCTATCCTCCGGCTACCGATGAAATGATCGAGTGGGCTTGCCTCGAAGCTAAAGCGGAGTTTCCCCCCGCACTTGTTTCCCTTCTGAAAAGCACAAACGGATGCTTCTTCAAGAAGCTTACGCTATTTGGCATTCCCGTGAGTTTGTTCGAAGGTAAAGGACTATCTAGAGGGCAGCTTCAGCCTCAGTCGATTACGACAGCGAATCGAGCATGGCGAGTCAACTACAAAGCACCGAATGAGGCCGTAATGGTTGGCTCCATACAGGGATGGTCAGAGAACGCAGGGTTGTTCATGCTACCTTCTGGGCTATGCGTGAAAATTAATAGTTCAGGTATTAGTGAGCCATTTCAGCTCACTGAAAAATGTCGTGCGTTGGCGGAAAATGCCTAACAAGGCAAACAAGAATGCGGCCTTCAGCCGCTGGACTCGCTACGCTCGCCTCTTTTTGCGGCGTTATGTTTCCGGTTCTAGCATGGAGGTGGGTCTGTGAAGATGGATTCCCTTAGGGAGCTACATCAAAGCATGCGCTCGATGGGTCTCGATATGCAGCAATTCGCATTGCAGCTCGGAGTCGCTGAGTTTGATTGCTTGTTTTCGACGCGATCAAACCCTTTTACTTTTAGCATGACATCCCGAGGGCGAAATCCTAGCTTCTTTAAGTTTGAAGTATTGCCAGGATACTGGATAAAGGACTATCTCGGCGATATGTATGGGCCATTGGTAGATCTTCTCAAAATTGATGGTCGCTCAAGGAGTCCGCTCAAACCGAAGGAGTTTCTCGCTGACTTGGATGCCAGGATCCCTCGTCAGGCACAAGCTCGCCGTGTTCCAGAGCCACACATAGTGATTCGACTCAGGTCGGATCTAGAAGAGGCTGAACGGCCGTATTTTGATGCTTGGATCTACTGGGACGACCCTGAGAAAAGGTCTCCGACTGAAGAAAATAAACTTAAGACTCTTGAGGCTCTCGGTCCCGAAGCTCTCAAATACTCTAATGACATGAATGCTTCAAGCAAATGGAGTGTTAATGAAACAGGGCGGACCTGGAAAACGGAGCGTCGGAAAACATAACCAGTGGCTGTTGTCGGACGTACCTACGCTGCGCTCCGGTACACCGCAAAGTAAAGCGTTAGCAGTCCAACCACCCAGGGAATTGAATGTTCACAGAAGCCGTAAAATCGTTGATTGAAGTTTTGAAGCTTGCTCCAAAATATTTGGTGGCTGTGGCCTTGATTTCTGGAGCGTTAATATTTCTCCCGGAAAGCTGGCTTGAGTTATTGGGTTTGCAGGAAATGTCAACCCAGTACAGAGCATGGTTGGGGTTGGCACTTCTCGTTTCTGTTGGTATCTGTATTGTCGCCGTAGCATCGTGGATCATTAATTGGGTTCTAAATATTATTCGCCAGCGTCGCATTCAAGGTTTTGTAATAGATAAACTTAATAACCTTACAGAAGACGAGAAACAGATACTCCGGTATTACTTTTCGAAAGGCACTAGGTCCAACACTCTGAAAGTCGATGATGGGGTGGTACAAGAATTGGTGGCCTGTAGAGTTATTTACAGATCTGCTCAGCTTGGAAATATGCTAGAAGGTTTCTCTCACAATATTAGTGATCTTGCATGGGACTATATCCACTTAAATCCATCTATCCTTCAAGGTTCAACAAATACTTACCGAACTGATAAAAGAGAAAACTTTTGGTGATTCCAACGGCAGCTAACAAGCGGCTTAAATTCGCTCCGTTTCACTCCGCCGGACGCTCACTGCGTTCGCGCCGTTTAGCCGGGCGTTGCGCCCGATCACTAATGATACTTATAAATGAAAAGTTGGGTCAGAGTTAAGTTTGTTCTAGTTAGTGAGGTTGCAGGTAGAGGCTACGACAAGTCCCCATCGAAGTTGCCGAAGGGCGTTGGAATAAATTGCGTGAGACGGGCATGGATGCCCGACTAGCTTCCGCAGGTGCATGGATGCATCCTTCGGAAGCGGTAGCGATTTATCCATAAGCACGAGGAGCAACAACTTCGTCTGGGGCGCTGGGGGATTTCCAAAAGGGGAACAAGCGATTTTCCCCTTTTGGTCGGGTGTGGGTTGAAGACCCACGACTTACCTCGGCCGTAAGGCCGCAACTTGTCTCATCCCATCAAAACGTTATTTAAACCATTGTTAACTGACAATGGTGACACGAATCGTTAGAATAACCCCCAGATTATTCCTATCCAGAGCCAACCCCATGCATGTACATATCTTAGGGATCTGCGGCACCTTTATGGGTGGTCTCGCACTCCTCGCTCGCGCTAACGGTCACAAGGTCACGGGCAGCGATGCCAACGTCTATCCGCCCATGAGCACTCAGCTCGAGGAGCAGGGGATAGAACTGATCCAGGGTTTCGACCCGAGTCAGCTGGGGCAAAACGAGGACGATGCGCCGGATCTGGTGGTGATAGGTAATGCCATGAGTCGTGGCAATCCCTGTGTCGAGGCTGTGCTCAATCGTGGCCTGAAATACACCTCTGGGCCACAGTTTCTGGCCGAGCATATTCTGACCAATCGTTGGGTGCTGGCGGTGTCGGGCACCCATGGCAAGACATCGACCTCCAGCATGCTGGCGTGGATCTTAGAAGATTGCGGCTATGGGCCGGGCTTCTTGATCGGCGGCGTGCCGCAAAACTTCGGCGTGTCGGCGCGATTGGGGGATTCCCCCTTCTTCGTGGTGGAGGCGGACGAGTATGACAGCGCCTTCTTCGATAAACGCTCCAAGTTTGTCCACTATCAGCCGCGCACTCTGGTGATCAATAACCTTGAGTTCGACCACGCCGATATTTTCGATGATTTAAAGGCGATCCAGCGTCAGTTTAATCACGTAATAAGAACCGTACCGGGTCAGGGCAAGGTGATCTGGCCATCCGCCAGCGACGCGGTGCGCGAGGTGATCGACATGGGCTGCTGGAGCGAGCTGGAGACCTATAACCTGATGGCGGGTAGCCCAGGATGGTACAGCGAGCTGCTGAGCGAGGACGGCCACAGCTTCGAGCTCTTCTTCGACGGCGAGTCTCAGGGCGTGCTCGACTGGTCGCTCATCGGTCAGCACAACGTGGAAAACGCCACCATGGCGATCGCCGCGGCCCGTCATGTGGGCGTCAAGCCCGCGGCGGCTATCGAGGCATTGACCCGCTTCGCGCCGCCAAAGCGTCGCATGGAGCTGATCGGCACTGTCAATGATATTGCCGTGTATGACGACTTTGCTCACCACCCGACGGCGATTGCCACCACGCTACAGGGCTGCCGCGCCAAGGTGGGTGAAGGTCGCATTATTGTGGTGCTGGAGCCGCGATCTAACACCATGAAGCGCGGCGTGCATAAGGATACCCTGGCGGGCTCCATGGCGCTGGCCGATGCCGCCTACCTGTATCAGGCGGACAACATCGACTGGGACGTGGAAGCCGCGATGGCCAAGGCAGAGTTGCCTGTGACAGTGCTATACCAGATAGATGAGCTGGTGGACAGCGTGGCTGCGGCCGCGAGGCCCGGCGATACCATAATCGTGATGAGCAACGGCGGATTCGGCGGCCTACATGGCAAGCTGCTGGCTAAGCTGGAAGAGATCAAGGCTTGAGTCTAGCCAGTAAGGGTTAGACTCGGGTCTTCAACAAAGAGAGAGATATGAATTATCCCAAGCGGGCCAAGGCGATCAGCCTGGCCTGGACCGGCGCCAGCGGGGCGCCATACGGACTCAAGCTGCTGGAATGCCTCTTGATGGCGGATTATCAGGTGTTTTTGATGATCTCCAGCGCGGCGCGCGTGGTGCTGGCCACCGAACATGGGCTGCCGCTCAGCGCTAACGGCGACAAGGCCAAGGCCCAGCTGCTGGCGCTGTTTGCCGAGCGCGGCAATGAGGTGGCCGGTGAGCTGCATGTGCTGGGTAAGGAGGAGTGGTTCTCGCCACCGGCCTCTGGTTCGGCGGCGCCCAAGCAGATGGTGATCTGCCCCTGCAGCACGGGCACCCTGGCGGCGGTGGCCACGGGGATGAGCAATAGCCTGCTGGAGCGGGCCGCCGATGTGGTGATAAAAGAGCGTGGCCAACTGATCCTGGTGCCCAGAGAAACCCCCTTTAGCAGCATACACTTAGAGCATATGCTGTCCCTGTCGCGCCTCGGCGCCACCATAATGCCCGCGGCTCCCGGCTTTTATCATGATCCCAAATCGGTTGAAGATCTGGTAGACTTCATGGTCGCTCGGATCTTAGACCATCTGGGTGTCGACCACGGGTTAACCAAGCGTTGGGGCTATGATAAGCACAGTGCCGACAACCGCGACAATTAACACAAATTTGAGAAGAGTATGAAACACACTACCGAAGTGATGATCTCGGCAGATGAGATTGAACAACAACTGGATATCCTGGCAGCGCAGATCAATGCCCATTACGCCAATAGCGAACGCCTGCTAATGGTTGGCCTGCTGAAGGGGTCTGTGGTCTTTATGGCCGACCTCTGCCGCCGCATCAAGGGCCATGTTGAGATCGATTTCATGTCGGTATCCAGCTACGGCAACGCCATGACCAGTTCGCGCGACGTGAAGATCCTAAAGGATGTGCAGTCGGATATCGAAGGCCGTGACGTGTTGATCGTCGAAGACCTGATCGATTCGGGTAATACCCTGAACAAGGTGCGCGAGATGCTACTGCTGCGTGAACCTAAGAGCCTGGCCCTCTGTACCTTGCTGGACAAGCCAGAGCGTCGCGAGGTTGATGTACCGGTAGACTTTATCGGTTTCACCATCCCCGATGAGTTTATCGTCGGCTATGGTATCGACTATGCCGAGCAGTATCGCAACCTGCCTTACATAGCTAAAGTCGTACCCCTAGATTAATCGCGCCGTCGTTAAGATTTTAAACTCCTGCTTTGTGCGGGAGTTTTTGTTTTTTCATATCAATAGCAATACCAATTTCAAGATCAGGATAACGGAAGTCACTAATGACCAAAGAGCCATATGCTTTAGTTATCGACTCGCTCAGAAAAACCTACAAGGGCGGCGTCGAAGCGGTAAAAGGGATCAGCCTTAAGGTCGAGGCGGGGGATTTCTTTGCCCTGCTGGGCCCTAACGGTGCCGGCAAGTCCACCACGATCGGGGTGATCTGTTCCCTGGTGCAGAAGAGTTCCGGCAAGGTGAAGGTGTTCGAACACGATATCGACACTCAGCTGGAGCTGGCCAAGATGTCCATCGGCCTGGTGCCCCAGGAGTTTAACTTCAACCAGTTTGAGACTGTGCAGCAGATAGTGGTCAATCAGGCCGGCTATTTCGGTGTCTCCCGCGAGGTGGCCTTCGAGCGCGCCAAGAAATACCTGACTCAGCTGGACCTGTGGGACAAGCGCAACAGCCCGTCTCGCGCGCTTTCGGGTGGCATGAAGCGCCGCCTGATGATCGCCCGCGCCCTGATGCACGAGCCCAAGCTGCTGATCCTGGATGAGCCCACCGCCGGGGTGGATATCGAGCTTAGACGCTCCATGTGGACCTTCCTGACGGATCTTAACCGCCAGGGGGTGACCATCATCTTGACCACCCACTACCTGGAAGAGGCCGAGATGCTGTGCCGCAACATCGGCATCATAGACAAGGGCGAGCTGGTGGAGTGTACCAGCATGAAGTCCCTGCTCAGCCGCCTCAACATGGAGACCTTCGTGTTCGACCTCAAGGCCGACATCAACGAGGCGCCGACCCTCGACGGAATTAGCTGCCGCCTGACCGACCCACACACATTGGAGGTGGATGTGGAGAAGGCCCATAGCATCAACAGCGTGTTCGCCCAGCTCACCGAGCAGGGGATAGAGGTGTTGTCTATGCGTAACAAGGCTAACCGATTGGAGGAGCTGTTTGTGGAGCTGGTGGAACAAGGCAAGGGAGGTAAAAAGGCATGAGTATGAACATGAAGCACGTCTATTTTACCGCCTTTAAGAGCATATTGATCAAGGAGGTGACCCGCTTCACCCGTATCTGGGTGCAGACCCTGGTGCCACCAGCGATCTCCATGACCCTCTATTTTTTGATCTTCGGTAATCTGGTGGGTAAGCGCATCGGCGAGATGGGTGGCGTGAGCTATATGGAGTTTATCGCCCCCGGCCTCATCATGATGTCGGTGATCACCGCCTCTTACTCCAACGTGGCGTCATCCTTCTTCAGCGCCAAGTTCCAGCGTAATCTGGAGGAGCTGATCGTTGCGCCCGTGCCTCACTATGTGATGATCGCTGGTTACGTGGGCGGTGGCGTCGCCCGAGGCCTGTGTGTCGGCACCATAGTGACCCTGGTGGCCATGTTCTTCGTGGATATCAGCCTGCATCACGCTGGGCTGGTGGCCCTGACTGTGCTGCTGACCTCTATCCTGTTCGCCCTTGGGGGGCTTATCAACGCCGTGTTTGCCAAGAGCTATGATGACATCAGCATAGTGCCTACCTTCGTGTTGACTCCGCTGACCTATCTGGGCGGTGTCTTCTACTCGCTTACCCTGCTGCCAAGCTTCTGGCAGGGGGTGTCGCAGCTGAATCCTGTGGTCTATATGATCAACGTGTTCCGCTATGGCTTCCTGGGTTATGCCGACATCAGTATCGGCCTGTCGGTGGCTATCATGGTTGGCTTCTGCGCCGGACTCTGGTTGGTGGCCTACTACCTGATCAGCCGTGGCATAGGCTTGAGAACCTAGTTGGTTCAGGACAGACAAATCCAACTAAAAAGCCCCACATTGGCGGGGCTTTTTTATGGTTGTATTCTTTAATGCATGGCGTGCTTCGACTAACTATCTTCCAAATAGCGCACCATCTCAAACAGCTGTGCCAGGCTGTCGGCGCCTATCTTGGCGCTGCAGAAGTGACCATTCTGGCAGGCATAATCGCTGACCCACAGCACTATCTGTGAAAGGGCTATCTGCTCCTCCGAGGGGCGTAAATAGCCATCTTGGCAGTGATAACAGATGCCCTGGCTGTCGATAAGGGTCAGGGACTCACCCTCAAGATGGTCGCGCTCGGCGAGCCATTCTTCCTGGCTCTCTAACAGCATCAGCTGCTTGTCGCTGGCGACCTTGAGCAGTAGCGGCCAGTGGATAGTCATATCTGAGTCTGCTGTGGTGGCATCTCGACCTCGGGATGGTTTTGGTCACAGCCCAGGTGAAAGTAGGCGCCGGGCTTGTCCTCTATGCCATGGGCCAGGCCGAAGGCGTAGCCTTTGACATAAATAAACAGATACAGCGCCGCATCTTTGTCGTCGTCATAGGCCTTGAGTGTCTGGCGCAGCTCACTGTTGACCTGCGCTTGGTCAACGGAAAAGCCCATATCGATAGCGAGCTTGGCACACAGCAGAGGGGCGATCACCTCGCTCTGGGTCGTCAGGTATTGGGCATGATCGACGAAGCTGTCGACATTGAGTTCGCGGGAGTCGTCGGCAGGTGTGAAGAAGGTTTGGCGCAGATAGAATCCCAGCAGAAGCAGGCCGATAACGAGCAGGCTCAACTGGGTCTTGTTCATGGCGACCTCGCGACTTACGCAAATTAAGAATGTGTTAACGTTTTAAGGCTAATCTGTCAAAACCAGTGCTTCACGGCGAATCTTGCACGACTAATCTTGCCGGGCTGATGCTGCGCTACTCATCTTGTACGGCGAATTTTGCACTACTAGTTAGTGTTGTACTACCTGAGGGGCGCCTTTGTCGGGCAGCTCTTCCTGCTCTTTCTGTTCTTCCTGCTCGGGCGCCTGTGTGATGCGCAGCTTGTGTTGCTGCAGCATGAGCATGGCGTCGTCGTTGAGCTTGATCAGGCCGTCGAAGTAGCGGTTCATCTCGTCGAGCTTGGCGAGAAACTCAGGGTCATCCTTGGCCTGTTTCTGCCAGTAACGCTTGCGATCCAGCTTCTGTTTTTCGCTGGCCCTCAGGATCTCATAATAGCTGTTTTCCTGCTTGAGACGGTAGATTTCGGCGTCGATCAGCTGTAACAGCTTCTCCTGGGAGAGGGTGCGCTTGTTGAGCAATGCCTGCAGAGGGTCGACCTTCTCCTTGGGCTTGTCGCTGTCGGTTTCCGTGGTGATGCCGAGTTGGTATTGGATATGGTGCTGCTTAAACTCTTTCGGGCAGGAGGTCTGGCTGAACACCACCTTGTCGCCCTTGATGCACTTGTAGATGCTGCTGGCGTGGCTAAGGCCTGGAAGCAGCAGGAGTGCGATGGCTAAGAGCAGTTTTCCCATGGAGCGATAATTCCTCTATCTACGTCGAGTCTAGGCGGCATGGTAAGCTTAGCGGTCGCCGCGACGACTCATGTCCCTTTCTCTTGTATAACGAATCTTTAGTTAACTTTATGTCGTTTTACTTCATTTTGGCGTCCATACCGGCAAGTTTAGGTCGCTAACTTATTGATGGATTAAGCTCAGTATGGTCAGCTATTACTATGGCGCAACTCTTGGAATAACACCAGTATTTTGCATGACTTAGGTTAAATGACTTAGCTTACATGAGTTAGGTTGCACGACTTAGATGATTTGCACTCGAGTGCGGGGAGGGCAGAGATAAAAAACCGCGATGTGAGCTGATGTCACACCGCGGAGTTTGCTTGGGTGGGGTTATCTAAACCTTAAATCGGTTGCCTAGCGGCTACATTCTTCCAGCAGATAGGCCAGGTGGCGATAGGAGATGCCGCTATGCTGGGTCAGACCCACTTCACACATGCGGTTGGCGTAGTAGCCCTCCTTGATATCGACCGGGATCAGCTTCTTGATGTTGCGCAGGGCGCTGGCGTTGATCTCTGGCTTGTACAAGCCCTTCTCGCCGGCGTAACCACAACACTCGATCCCCTCTGGCAGCTTAACGCCGTTACTACAAGCATCGGCCAGCGCCTGCATCTTAGGCTCAAGCTTCATCTTGCGGGCGCTACAGCCAAGGTGTAGTGCCACGTTGACCTTCTTGGTAAAGGTCAGCTTAGGCAAGATCTTGTCGTGCATGAACTCGACCAGATCGGTAATTTCCACCTTAGGGTTGCCTGTCAGGGTACGGTAGGTACAGGAGAGGGCATCCACCACCACTGGCACCTTGCCGTTGTCACTCAGGGCGCTCAGGGCATCGATCAGCTCGTCGCGCTTGGCGTCGGCGTTCTTGAAGTCACCCTTAGATTCCCACATCTGGCCGCAGCACAGGTGACGGGTGTTGTCGGGAGTGACCACGTTGTAACCGGCGCGCTCCAGCAGGGTGACTACCACTTCAGGCAGGGTGCGGTTGTCGGGATCTTTCGGCGTCGGGCCGAAGGTGCGACCACCACAGGCCGGGAAGTAGACCACAGTCTCCTTGTCTGGCGAGGCTGGGCTTGGCTTAGGCAGCTTGCCGCCCTTGGCGAAGTCTGGGTTCCAGTAAGGCACCTCTTTGGACACCATGCGGCCCACCTTCATCAGGCCGTTGGTGACGCTGTCGCCTGTGACCTTGTGGATGATGTTGAGCACGTCGAAGCCTGTGCTGATCACCTGGTTGACGGCGCCGAAGTGTTTGGCCTGGAAGTCCAGTACCTTCTGTTCGGTCGTGGTGATGTATGGGGTTCTCAGCTTACGCACCAGCTGACCCATGCTGTTGTCCACCGGACAGGCGATAGTACACAGCTGACAGGCGGCGCAGGTGTCGACCACGTCATACTTGGCGGCGGCGCGCATCTCTTCGGCGGCCTGTTTGTCGCCAGAGGCCTCCAGGCGGGCGATTTCACGCAGAGTGGCGATACGCTGACGCGGAGTGAAGTTAAGCGCCGAGGTCGGGCAGGTCTTCTCACAGAAGCCACACTCGATACATCTGTCCACAAAGTCGTCGACCACAGGGCATGGCTTGATGTTCTTGACGTGCACGTTGGCGTCGTCGTTGAGGATCACCCCAGGGTTTAGCAGGCCTTGGGGATCGAAGATCTGCTTGATGCGCTTCATCAGGGTGTAGGCATCGGCGCCCCATTCCATCTCGACGAATGGTGCTACCGCGCGGCCTGTGCCGTGCTCGGCCTTCATGGAGCCGTCATACTTGTTGATCACCATCTCGGCCACGTCTTGCATGAAGCCGTGGAAGCGGTCGATATCTTCCTGTGAGGCGAAGGTCGGCGTGATGATGAAGTGGAAGTTACCCGCCAGCGCATGGCCGTAGATCACCCCTTCAGGGTAGCCATGCTTGTGGAACAGGGCGGTCAGATCTGTGGCTGCATTGGCCAGGTGTTCCAGCTCGAAGGCCACGTCTTCGATGATCACCGAGGTGCCCTTTGGACGCTCGCCGCCAATGATTGGGAAGAGGCCAGAGCGCATCGCCCAGTACTTGCTGTAGACCTCGGGGTCACGGCTGAAGCTGATAGGACGCTCGGTTTCGATATGGGCCAGCTTGGCGATCACATCCTGGGTGTAGGCATCCAGGGTCGCCTCGTCGTTGGCACGGGATTCGATAAGCAGGATGGCGGCGCCTTCCGGCAGCTCACTCAGCCAGTCTGGCATCCCCTTCTTGCCAGTGACCGCCTTAATCGACGCCCAGTCCAGCAGCTCGGCGGCCGCGACGCTGTCGCATTTGATTGGCGGAATGGCGCGGGCCGCATCTTCCATGTTGAAGAATACCGCCATGGCCGAGGCCTTGAACTTGGCCTCATCGACCGTGTTATAGGTCACCTCTTCGACGAAGGCCAGGGTGCCCTCGGCGCCGACGATCAGGTGGTTGATCAGCTCGAAAGGATCCTCGAAGTCCACCAGGGCGTTAATGCTGTAGCCCGTGGTGTTCTTGATGGAGTACTTCTTGCGAATGCGATCGGCCAGTACCGGGTTGCTGCTGGTGAGCTTTGCCAGATCGGTCAGCTCGCTAAGCAGTTGCTGGTGAGACTCGCGAAACGCTTCTTTTGAGCGCTCACAGCCAGTGTCCAAGCGGGTACCGTCGGCGAAGAGTAGCTTGGCCGAGGCTATAGTCTGGTAGCTGTTCTGGGCCGTGCCACAGCACATGCCCGAGGCGTTGTTGGAGACGATACCGCCGACCATGGCCGAGGCCAGGGTGGCCGGATCCGGGCCTATCTTCTTGTTGAATGGCTTAAGCGCCAGGTTGGCGTCGCCACCGATAACGGCCGCGCCGAGTGAGATCTGGTTGTGATCCTCGCTGACGGCGATCTTTCTGAAGCCGTCGTGACCTAGGATCAACAAGATGCCTTCGCCGATGGCCTGGCCTGAGAGGCTGGTGCCGGCGGCGCGAAAGGTCACTGGGGCATTATGCTGGCGCGCGACTTCGAGTGTGTCACGGGCATCTTCTAAAGTCTCGGCGTGTACCACCACCTCTGGCACGATACGGAAATAACTGGCGTCGGTGGACCAGGCGAAACGACGCACTGCATCGTCTGAGACGGCTTCCTCACCGAGTTTTGCGCGTAAATCTGCGACTACTGCTGAATAATTAATCGACATAACATTACTCTTTTCGTTGACCCACAGAAAGGCGGGTTCATCACGTCCGCCTTTCTCGAGTTATCTGTTATAGACCGCCCCAAAGGGTAGCGATAGTACCTGCAATCAAGGCATAACCCAGAGCGACGGGCATAGTTTTACGGATAATTTCTGATTCACGGCCAGCCATACCCACCACGGTAGCGGCGGCGACCACGTTCATGACACACATCATGTTACCTGCGTTGGCACCAATACCTTGTAGGGCCAGGACTAACGCGTGGTTCATGCCGATGTTGTCGGCCACGCTGTATTGTAGGCCAGAGAACATCATGTTAGAGAAGGTGGCTGAGCCCGATAGGAAGGCACCGAAGATACCCACAATCGGTGACATCCAGGCCCAGATGGCACCCATAGAGCCGGCGAGCATGTCAGCCAGGGCAACCGGCATAGACTGAAGGCCTGCCTCGTTAGTGCCAGAGTTAAGGAAGATCTTCACCATAGGCACAGAGGCGCCCAGGGAGATGATGGTCGGCAGCATAGACTTGCAAGAGACGGTGATCGACTCCTTGATCGCTGGCGATTTCATCTTAAACAGTACGAAGCCCAGGATACATACCAGCACGAAGAAGGCGCCAGGCGCATACAGGGTCGCGAAACCGGCTTTCAACTCAGTGCCAAGTAGGTTGGTCCAGCTGATGTTGAAGCTGGTGAGCCAGGCCTTGAGCGGCGCCACGGTGCGAGACAGCACCAGCAGGCCTGCCATGATGATGTAAGGCGTCCAGGCGGCAACCTGAGAGAACTGTGCCTTGGTCTCAATCTTGGCTTGAGTCTGGTTGTCGTTTTCGGCGAAATCGTTCCAAGGGGTCTTAGGTAGTAACAAGCCTTTGC
The DNA here is from genome assembly GCF_007636505.1 of Shewanella sp. KCT. NCBI lineage: Bacteria > Pseudomonadati > Pseudomonadota > Gammaproteobacteria > Alteromonadales > Shewanellaceae > Shewanella > Shewanella sp. KCT. The sequence goes on along the minus strand of NZ_LVDJ01000006.1, from coordinate 232,312 downwards.
GCGCCACAGGAATCACCAGCGCCATACCAACCAGAGAACCGATAACCGATGGGAACTCTGGGCCGGCGAAGTAGTTGATAAGCCAGGCAGGTACGGTAAAGGCTAAGCCGGCGAACAGGGCAAATTTCCAGATCGCCAGACCCTCTTTGAAGGACTTGTTACGGCCGAAGAAGCCGGTGAGTACAGAGACGAGTACCAGCGGGATCAGGGTGCCTGTCACCAGATCGATAGTGATCATGTGCAGAGCGATAAACTGGGCATAGTCGGCGAAGCTGGTACCGTGCTGGGCGATCTGGTCGGCAGCCATGCTCACACCGCCTTGCATCAGACCCTGCTCCATACCGAAGAGGACCGGCAGACCGATGGCGCCGAAGGAGACGCTGGTAGAGTCGGCGATCAGGGCAACCACGGCGGCGGCTACAGGCGGCACACCTAGCAGTACCAGTAGCGGCGCACCGATGGCGGCTGGGGTACCGAAACCAGCAGAGCCTTCGATAAATGAACCAAATAACCAACAGATGATGATCACCTGCACGCGGGCATCACTACTGATGTTGGTAAAGCCGGCGCGGATGGTGTCCATGGCACCCGAGTACTTCAGGGTGTTCAACAGGAACACGGCGCCGAAGATGATGCTCAATGGGGTCAGGGCCGAGAGTAGGCCTTCGACCACAGAGGCACCTAAGATGGTGGTATCCATCTGCCAGATAAAGACGGCGGCAAGACCTGTCATTACCATAGAGATGGGCATGGCGCGAGATGCTGGCATCTTGAGTAGCACCAAAAATAGCATAACGCTGATTACAGGCGTCAAACTGGCGAGTAGTTGAAGTAGGGTCATGATTGCCTCTTACTGTCGTTACTTGGTTATTTTAGTTGTTGTCGATGCTGACTCGTCCGATGCAGCATCCTGTGTTGTCGGAAGCTATTCCCAAATGGAATCGTTTCATCCTTGATGCGTAATAAACGCTAATTCACCAAATGCAAATATGATCTAGATCATTATGTGCTGATTATGTGAGATGGGGTTAGATGGGTGTGAACTTTGTCTGACCACTTAAACCTAAAGTGTGATCTCCATCACTGGTCGGGGCGGGCCGTTATAACTATTTGAAAGAAATATGACGATTTTTAGCTAGAAATGGGATTTTGCTAAGAGTAATTACTCTAATTTGGTCTCAAAAGTGGAAATATCTGATCGGATAATTTCAGTTTAGAATCTAATCAGTTAGCGATGGAAAAATGCCCTTGGTGATCCAGATCACCTTGTTGAGCGCCTGTAGGAGCTAGCTATTTTTGGTAAATAGGTATTACCAATTAATTTCAGTAAGTTAGCCTGGATGCATGCCAATTCATTTGAAATGCATGTAAATGAAATGCAGGAGATCTGGATCTAGGTCACTTTATTGGCTTTCGCTCAAATAAGTAATTTTATTTCTGAAACTCGCGGCATTTTCGACCTTTTGGCCGATCAGATTTGGTGCATGACCAATAACTTAGATGATGAAACTGACCTCATTTTGAGTTGTTTTGGGGCAGTTTGGGGGCTGCTTTGGGGAAAAAACAGAGTAAAAAATGAGCCTAAAATGAAAAATCGCTTCCCAGGCATTGGGCCTGAGAAGCGAAATTAGAGGTTAAAGACGAGCCAAGTTTAAGCGCTTTCTAGGCTTAAGTACGCCCTAAATTCGGACGTGCAGGGCTTAAGCGCGTTCGAAGCTCAGGTTATCGATCAGGCGGGTGCTGCCCATAAAGGCGGCGGCCAGGATCACCAGCTGTTTATCGTCGTCCTGGACTTCACGCAGATCGGCGGCATTACGCACCGACAGATAATCAGGCTTAAACCCAGCCTGGTGCAACTGTTCCTGAGCGTGCTGCACTACATTAGGGATCGCTTGACCCTGGGCGATCGCCTCGGCCATCTCATCTAAGGTGCGCTTGAGCTGAGCCGCTTGCTGCTTCTGCGCTTCGCTCAGGTAGCCGTTGCGTGAACTCATGGCCAGGCCAGAGCTCTCACGTATGGTGTCGACGCCGATGATTTCGATAGGTAGAGACAGATCTTCCACCATGGCCTTGATCACCATCAGCTGCTGAAAATCTTTCTTACCGAACAGTGCCACATCCGGCTGTACGATATTGAACAGCTTGCAGACTATGGTGGTGACGCCGCGAAAGTGCCCTGGACGGCTGGCGCCGCACAGCTCTTCCGACAGGCCAGGCACCTCGACAAAGGTCTGCTTATCCATCCCCTTGGGATAGATGATGGCTGGTGTCGGCGTGAATAGCAGCTCGGCGCCGGCGGCCTCTAGGGCGGCCTGATCGGCGGCCAGGGTGCGCGGGTAGGCGTCCAGATCTTCGTTCTGCCCAAATTGCATCGGGTTAACGAAGATGGAGACCACCACGTGATCGGCACGTTTCAATGCCTCGGTGACCAGGGTGATATGACCCTGGTGCAGATTGCCCATGGTGGGCACGAATGCCACTGTCTCGCCGGCCTGTTTCCATTGGCGCACCTGGGCGCGGATCGCGGCGATATCTTGGGTGGTGTACATGTTACAGCAACCTTACTTTAGCTAAATGTATGCTCGGCGGCGGGGAAGACGCCTGTGTCGACCTCTTCAATATAGGCGCGGATGGCGCTGCGGATCTCGCCGGTCTGGGCCAGGTAGTTCTTCGAGAAGCGCGGAATATAGCCGCTGGAGATCCCCAGCACGTCGTGCATCACCAGGATCTGGCCGTCGGTGTCTGCGCCTGCGCCAATGCCGATAACCGGAATGGTCAGTGCTTCAGTGATGCTTTTGGCCAGCGCCGCCGGGATACACTCGACCACTAATAGCTGGGCACCAGCGGCCTCGATCGCCTTGGCCTCATCTATGATGCGCTGGGCGTTGTCGGCGTCACGGCCTTGTACCTTGAAGCCGCCAAAGACATGCACAGATTGCGGAGTGAGCCCCAGGTGGGCACACACGGGAATGCCGCGCTCGGTCAGCTTAGTGACAGTTTCCAGCAGCCAGTGACCGCCTTCGAGTTTCACCATGTTGGCACCGGCCTGCATCAGGGCGGTGGCATTGGTCATCGCCTGCTCTGGGGTGGCGTAGCTCATGAAAGGCATGTCGGCGATCAGCAGTGAACGCTTGATGCCACGGCGCACGCAACGCGTGTGGTAGGCGATATCTTCGACTGTGACCGGCAGGGTGTCGTCGTGTCCTTGCAATACCATGCCTAACGAGTCGCCCACCAGTAGGACGTCGATCCCTTCGCTGTCGAAGGCGCCCGCAAAGCTGGCATCATAGGCGGTGAGTGCAGTGAACTTCTTACCTTCCTGCTTGAACTTCAGCAGGGTAGAGCTGGTTATCTTAGACATAATGCTGGTCTTAACTTTGATTTAAAAAAGAGTTCTGCCTGGGCAGTAGTGTGCTTTATAAGCTAACTGGGGCTTAAGTTCAATGATCCGGGCCGAGTTGTTGAACTTGTCTCTTAAGTTCCTCGGTGATCAGTGAGGTCAGCTTGGTGCCGCAGGGGAGAATGAGATCTGGGGCCAGATCTAATAGGGGCAGCAACACGAAGCTGCGGGTCTTCATGCCGTAGTGCGGCACCTGAAGACGCGGGATATCCAGTTGCCAGTCGCCATAGAGAAGCAGGTCCAGATCTAAGGTTCTGGCGCCCCAGCGTACCTCACGTACCCGACCCTGTTCGTTCTCGATCGCCTGTAGTGCATCGAGCAGCGCCAGTGGGGCGAGGGTGGTGGTAAAGCGAGCCACGGCATTGAGGTAGTCGGGCTGCGGCACATCACCCATGGGGGCGCTCTGGTAATAGGGGGAGACGCTTAGTTGTCCGTCGCTTGCCAAGGCCTTCAGTGCCTGACAGGCCTGATCCAGTTGGGCTTTTGGGGACGCGAGATTGGCCCCCAGTGCGACATAGACGGTGTTCATTATTCGGCTTTAGGTGTCTTCTTCGGGCTGCGACGACGGCGATTGTTGCGGCTGCGGCTACCCTTGTTGGTGCTGCGGGCGATGACGCTGCGTTGCTCTTCGCTGCCTTCGACAAAGCTCTTCCACCAGGCGGCCGTCTTGGCCAGGTTACCACCCTCGGCTTCGGCTCTCAGCAGTAGCAGGTCATAGGCGGCACGGAACTTAGGATGCTCGATGAACTTGAAGGCACGTGTGCCCTGGTTGCGTTCGAACCTCAGTTGCAGCTGCCAGATATCCTTGGCCGGGGTGCTGAAGCGACGGGGAATGCTGATGGTGCGGCATTGCTGCTCCATCACATCGCCCATGGCGGCGTAGAAGGCGTCATATTGGCTCAGGCCACTCTCCAGGGCGATATCATCGGCGCGCTGGCTGAGGGGGTACCAGAGCATGGCGGCGTAGAAGAAGGCCGGGGTGACCGACTTATCTTGTTCAACCCGCTCGTCTGTGTTGCGCATGATCGCCTTGACCATCTTGTGGCTCGGTCCCTTAGGATCTTCCTCTAGCAGGTTATCCACCAGGGGAAAGAGAGGGGCGAACAGGCCAAAGTCGCGCATCATGACGTAGTTGTTCTGGGCCTGACCAGCGAAGAAGAGCTTGAGCACCTCTTCATACATACGGGCGGCAGGAATATCTTTTAGCAGGGGGGCTAGCTCAGGGATCGGCTGCGCCGCGGCCTTGTCTATGTTCATTCCCAGCTTAGTGGCGAAGCGCACGGCGCGCAGCATGCGCACGGGATCTTCGCGGTAGCGTTTCTGCGGGTCGCCGATCAGACGCAGGGTGCGAGACTCGAGATCCTGCAGGCCGCCGCCATAGCTGTGGATGGAAAAGTCGCTGATATCATAGTAGAGGGCGTTGACGGTAAAGTCGCGGCGCTCGGCGTCTTCATCTATGGTGCCGTAGACGTTGTCGCGCAGCAGGCGACCCTCGGCGTTGACTTTAGAGATCTTCTCGCCGCTGTCTACATGGTGGCCCCTCAGGGTGGCGACTTCGATGACGTCGCGGCCGAAGACGATATGGGCCAGACGGAATCTGCGCCCTACCAGGCGGCAGTTACGAAATAGCTTCTTGATCTCTTCCGGCGTGGCATTGGTGACCACGTCGAAATCCTTGGGCTCGAGTCCTAGGAGGATGTCGCGCACGCCGCCGCCCACCAAATAGGCCTTAAAGCCAGATTTGTGCAGACGATAGAGTACCTTAATAGCGTTTTCGCTAATGTGCTGGCGAGAGATTGCATGATGTTTACGTGCAACTATCTCTAGGCTTAGTCCCGCTGGTGTGGTTTCTGTGGTGTTTTGATTGTCTTCAAAAAGCTGCTTACAGAATTGACTAATACGGCGAAAAATAGGACACCTCGAACTTGGATCTTGAGTCAGGGTTAAAATTAGGCCGCTATCATAACTCAATTATGGGTCAAAGAGTATACCCGGACTCTGCTCGTCTGGCCGGGTTTCGTGACGGCGGTTAGGTTTATGCTTTTACGGTGCTTAAGCGCCCGGCGCAAGTATGATCTCCTGCTGGCGCGGGATGCGACTCAGATCAAACTGGCTCACGGCCTGGGCCAGCATAGTCTCGACGCTGTCTGGTTCGCAGGGAGCCTGGCCCAGGAAGGCGAGCGCGGCGTTGATGCTGGCCTGGGGCGCATTAAGATCTATGGCCGGGGCGTGATTCTGCTTCGAGAGTTTCATCCCAGGCTCGGCGCAGGCCAGCGGCAGATGAAGCCACTTAGGCGCGTTGTCACCGAATAAATTAAACAGGGTCGCCTGGCGGGCGCTGGAGGTGAGCAGGTCGGCGCCGCGCACTACCTCTGTTATCCCCTGAAAGGCATCGTCCATCACCACCGCCAGTTGATAGGCGTAGAGGCCGTCGCGCCGCTTGATGATAAAGTCCTCGGCGGCAAACTCTGGCTCGACCTGGATAGGCCCCAGCAGCTCGTCATCGAAATGATCTATGGCAAGCGTGTTACGGATGCGGATAGCGCCTGCTGTATGTTTAGCTGTGCGGGTCGCGCAGCGGCCATCGTAGGTGCCGCCCATCGCCTGGATCTGCTTGCGGGTGCATTGGCAGTAATAGGCCTTGTCCTCTGTCAGCAGACTGTTAAGCCTAGCCTGATACTCATCCAGGCGACTGCTCTGATAGAGCGCAGCGCCGTCCCAATGAAGGCCGTAGGCCTCAAGGGTCTTGAGGATGAGGTCGCTGGCACCGGCTACCTCTCTGGGGGGATCGATATCTTCGATGCGCACCAGCCACTGTCCCTGCTCGGCGCGGGCGCGCAGATAGCTGCCTAGCGCGGCGATGAGCGAGCCAAAATGCAGCGGCCCGGAGGGCGAGGGCGCGAAACGGCCGACATAGGGCTTGTCGATTTGCATTGGGTTATCGGGGGAGAGGGAGGGGTCTGCTTGGGGGATCACGGCAAAACCTTTGTTCACACTTTCTATGTCGCTCATCGGGGCGACTGGATACAAAAAAGCGGGGCTAAGCCCCGCTTCTCGCCAGCTTAACCGGCCATCTGTTTCTCTTTGATCTCGGCGAGCGTCTTACAGTCGATACAGAGATCGGCCGTTGGACGGGCTTCGAGACGGCGGATACCGATTTCGATACCGCATGAATCACAGAAACCGAAATCGTCGTCTTCGATCTTCTGCAATGTCTTTTCAATCTTCTTGATTAGCTTGCGCTCTCTGTCACGGGCGCGTAGTTCAAGACTGAACTCCTCTTCCTGAGCCGCACGGTCGACAGGGTCAGGGAAGTTAGCCGCTTCATCTTGCATATGATTTAGGGTGCGATCCACTTCTTCACGGAGCTGACTACGCCAAGCATCGAGAATCTTTTTGAAGTGACCCAGTTGAGCGGTATTCATATATTCCTCACCCGGTTTTTCCTGGTAAGGATCTACACCTGCGATAGCGAGCACGCCAAGTTTTTTAGTGCCTTCAGGCATAACGCATCTCCTGTTAATCATTTGCGTTGTAGGGCGTCTTTTATTAAAGGCCGATATCTATATCAGAATCTGATATACCACGCAAATTTTTTAAGCTGCCATGAGTTTATCTTTTGACTATGTCCTCTATTACGCATTAATTCAACTTTTACCGTCTATTTACAACTTGACAGGGCAGGATTTAATCAGCTTGGCGGCGCTTGGGGAGAGTTCGCTGCTGTAGGCGAGAATTTCCACTCCGGCTTGGTGTGCCTGAGTCAGTAGTTCGGCGTACTCTGGGTCGATATGGCGGGCCGCTGCCACAGTGGTTATCCCAGTATGTTGCACCACAAATAAAAGCACGGCCCTGTGGCCCTGCTTGACCATCTCCATCAGTTCGCGAAGGTGTTTCTGGCCTCGTGTAGTCACCGCATCGGGGAAGTATCCCTGGCCCTGCTCTAATAAGGTACAACTTTTGACTTCTATATAGCAGGCGGGTTTATCCTCGCTCTCGAGCAGCAGATCGATACGGCTGTTCTCGCTGCCATATTTAACCTCCCGGCGCAGGCGGTCGTAGCCGGTCAGTTCGCTTATCACCCCAGCCTCAATCGCCTCGGCCGCCAGGGCGTTGGCTCGTCCCGTGTTGATCCCTATGATGTGGCCCTCATCAGAGGCCGCCTGTTCCCAGGTGTGGGCATACTTGCGCTTGGGATTATCTGAGGTAGAGAACCAGACCCGCTCGCCGGGAAACAGGCAGTTGCGCATCGAGCCCGTGTTGGGACAGTGGATGGTGATTTCCGTGCCGTCATCTAGCTGTACGTCGGCGAGGAAGCGCTTGTAGCGTCTGAGTAACTTTCCCTGTTCGAATGGGGGGGTAAAAATCATCTTGTCGACCTTGTTGTTCTACTTATATTGATGCGAGGGTTTTGCGCCTCAAGGTTTTAGCGCCTCAAGGTTTTAGCGCCTTAGGTTTGTGTGACTGAGTCTGCGATCACACCCTGAGCGGCTATCTTGAGTGTCTAGCGAGAGCGCAAGGATTCTACCTTATTAGGCGGTGCGCTGTCGCGGCGACCTGAAGCCGTTCCTGTAACCTTCTCCTGCCATGGCGCTCCCTTAGGGATAGTTAGGGATAAGCGTGAGGGGGTTAGATAAAGCAGGGTGATTGGCGTTATACTTGGATGCATTATTAGGCAGGCCCACTAGGGCCTGTTGATCTTTGCTGTTTGTTTTTGCAGCAGTTTGAAGGTGGTTTATACAAGGCAGCGCCTGTGTCGTGTAGTCCTCTACACCAACGGGCGATAACGCTGTAGAAATGGCCTACAAACGCTGCCCAACGGGTTCATTTAAACGCGCGCTGCACTTTATGAAAGGCTTCCTGCCTTTCACCGCAGGCGGTCAGCTAGGCTGTTAGAAATCGTTCCAGACGATTTCTTTGTTGTTCGCCATTCACATAGAGTAACTATGCTTCATGGCTCTCGCCTCGCGCAAAACGCGTTTAGATTGAACAAAAATTAAACTTGAAAGATCAACAGGCCTTAAGGCCTCGCCACTCTCTGTACTAACAAGGAACAATTATGAGCGACGTGATGAAGATTTATCTGACCGAGGACGCCCCAGCGGCCCATTGGGGCAGCGCAGATGTGACCTTTACGGCGGGCCAGGCCAATATCCATCTGCAGGCGGGCGATCAGCTACGCCAGGTACAGCAAGCGGCGCGTAAGCTACGCGGTCAGGGGATCAACGAGGTGGCGCTCGAGGGCGCGCTCTGGGATCTTCACACTCAGTGGGCCTTCGCCCAGGGGTTCGCTACCGCCAAGCAGATCGGCAAGATCGCCTGGACTGGCGACGATGCCGTCAAGAAGGTGCTGGATGACAGACGCGACAGCGCGGCCTTCGCCAGACAATTGATCAACGAGACCCCTGAAAACCTCGCCCCAGTGACCCTGGCTAACCAGGCGGCCCAGTGGCTGACTAAAGTGGGCGGCGACAAGGTGAGCTACCGCATCATCGAAGGGGAAGCCCTGCTGGAGGAGAAGTGGATCGGCATTCATTCTGTCGGTCGTGGCAGCGAGCGTCCACCTGCGCTGCTGGAGCTGGACTATAACCCGCTGGGCGAAGACGCCCCTGTGTCGGCGGCCTTGGTGGGTAAAGGGATCACCTTCGATTCGGGCGGTTACAGCATCAAGGCATCCGAAGGCATGCTGGGAATGAAGTGCGACATGGGCGGCGCGGCGACCGTGACTGCGGCCCTGGGGCTGGCGATCAAGTCTGGCCTGAACAAGCGCATCAAGCTGTTCCTCTGCTGCGCCGAGAACCTGATCAGCGGCCGCGCCTATAAGCTGGGGGATATCCTCACCTATAAGAATGGTGTCTCGGTCGAGGTGGTCAATACCGATGCCGAGGGACGTTTGGTGCTGGCCGATGGTCTGCAGGCTGCCTGTGAAACCGGTGCACCTTTGGTGATCGACGCCGCGACCCTGACCGGCGCCGCCGTGATGGCTGTAGGCACCTCTTACAACGCCATCTTCTCGCCGAGCCGTGAGCTGATCAGCCGCACTCAGGAGAAGGCATCCTCCGTGGCCGAGCAGGTATGGCCGCTGCCACTTGAGCCTTGGCACAAAGAGATGTGCCCATCTGCCTATGCCGATACCGCCAACAGCCGTCCTGTTAAAGGCGGCGGCGCGGGTGGCGCCTCAAATGCCGCCGGTTTCCTCTGGCGTTTCGTGTCTGACGACACCCAGTGGCTGCATATGGATCTCGCCTCGGCCTTCGCCGATACGGCTAACGGCCTGTGGGCCGCAGGGGCAACTGCCCACGGTGTGTTGACCATCGCCGAGCTGCTGCAAGACTAGGCTGTAGTGAATGAGAAAAACGCGCCATTTGGCGCGTTTTTTTTTATGCTTTTGGGGCCGTGAGTGGCCAGGAGGCCAATACCTTATATTGCACCCCCTGCTCGCTACTCTGAGAGTGATACAGATGCAGGGCATGGCCGCTGAGGGTGAGGCTGGGCGCCTTGAGAGCGGGCAGCATCTTGGCCTTACGCATCAGGGTGATGTGGGGCGTGAAGCTGTGCTCGCTGGTGTGTAACCCGAGCTGCTGGGCCAGGCGTTGGCATTGGTTGAACAGGCTGATAAGCCCGGGATCCCGCGCCGCGCCCTTGAGGCAGATAATTTTTGGCTTAACCCAATGGTCTAGGGTGTTGAGCGTCACCTCAAATACCGGCAGACGGCGTTGATGGGCGAGCCGGGCGAGGGACTCGCTCAGCGCCTCCTGCTGCGCCTCGCTGCATTGGCCGAGAAAGGCCAGCGTCATGTGCAGATTATCTCTGGGGACTAGGCGTCCCTCACCGTCTAAGCTCGCCTGTAACTGGGTCAGTTGCTCCAGCTGCGCCGCATCGGGTGCGATGGCGAGAAAGAGTCGTTTCATTGAGTATCCCCTGGTTGCCGAAAAAGGTTAAAGTGTGTTACAAAAATGCAACGAGTTGAGCTTTCTACAGGCTTGATTTTAAAGCGACTTATTTCGCTAATGTCGTTAAAAAAGTGAAATATAACCTATAGTCACTCTCAGCTAGCTTTTACAACTTAATCCATAGGGTAATCCTATGATTTCTGACTATAATCAGTGTTTGTATCAGATTAGCCAATCTAAGGACTAGATAGTATATGTCATCCGATACGCAACAGGGATCCCAATCGCTTGAGCAGACGCTTGCTTTTTTATGCGAACACGATCTGGAAGAGGAGCTGCAACTTATCCTGCAGCAACTTGCCGCCAGCAATCAGTGTGATGGCCTGTTTTTGTTACGTGTCGGCAAGGGACGTCTGCCGGTGCAGATCGAAGCCATGTACCAGTCCGATGCCTCTATCTTCAGCAAACGCGACGCCGAGATGCTGCTCAGCCGGGTGGCCAACAACCGTCATCTACACTCCTATACCTCGCTGCGCGAACCTGCCATCGTCGAAGATGTCGCTTCCGTGATCGACGATGAAGACAGCCGCCTGCGTCTGAATCAGGCCAAGATCCGCAGCGTGCTGCTGCTGCCCGTGGGAGGAGGGAGGCACTATATCTTCGGCGCCTATCGCTACGACTGCAACGGCATATGGCCCGAGGCGATTCGCCATAATCTGCTGCTGGCCGGCAGCTTGCTTGGCCTGGCGCAGGAGGCGGCGCGTCAGCGCTTAAATGCTAAGAGTAACGAGCTGGTCTGTATCGAGCATCTCTATCGACTGCCCATCCCCTGCGTGCATATCGGCGTCGATGACAGGGTGATACGTTTCAACCAGAGCGCCGCCGAAAGTCTGCATGTGGAGACGCTACAGAAGGTGGAGACTCTGGTACCCAAGCGGGAGCAGAAACGCCTGCTGGATACCATGGCGCTGGTGCGTGATCAGGTCCTGGAGCAATCCAGCTGTGAGGTACCGCTGAAATACGCCCCCGATGATGCCCTGGCCAAGGTGACTTTCCTCTGCCTGTCCGGCGAAGACGGCCCCATCCTCATGTTGGTGGAGCCAGTGGGCGAGCCGGTTCAGGAGAGTGAAGCGCACACCGTTTCGCTTAATTTCGATCCACTCACGGGACTGCCCAATCGCGCTTATTTCGAGGCCCTGTATGATCTGGCCAATCCCTGCCAGTGCGAGCGTTCTACCTTCGTGGGGTTCATCAATCTGGACAGATTCCAGGTGGTCAATAATGTCAGTGGCCACAGGGCCGGCGATCAGCTCTTGTGCCAGCTCGCCGCCCGCCTGAGTCAGCTGGTGCGCAAGGAAGATGTGATCGCCCGTCTCAGCGGTGACGAGTTTGGCATACTGATGCCCAATATCGATGCGCAGATCGCCGAGCAGGTGGCCGAACGTATCTGCCAGGCCATGGCCAACCATGAATTTAGCTGGGAGGGGCGAAGCCACAGCGTGAGCGTCTCCATGGGACTGGCTCGCTGCGAGAACGAGGTTGACTCTGTCTCGGATCTCTTGCGCCGCGCCAGCGCCGCCTGTCGTCTCGCCAAGGAGAAGGGCGGGAATGCCTGGTATTTCTATAGCGATCAGGATCCTGTGGTGGAGAAGCTCAATACCGAGATGAGCGCCTCGGTGGATATCGTCGGCGCCCTGGCCAACGACAGGTTCGAGCTCTTCTACCAGCCAATAGAGCCGCTAAGCGTCAGTGACGATGGCTTGCATCTGGAGATCTTGCTTCGCATGCGCTCCACCGAGGGCGAGCTGATTCCACCTGGAATCTTCCTGCCGGCCGCAGAGCGATTTAACCTAGCCGCCAAGTTGGATCGCTGGGTGATCGATAAGCTATTGCGCTGGGGCAGTGAAAACCTGGCGCTGTGGCAATCTCTTTCTATGGTGTCTGTGAACCTGTCGGCTCTCTCCATAGGTGACAGCGAATTTATCAACTGGCTGGAGATGCGCCTGCTGGGTGAGCCTGAGCTGGTGAGTAAGCTTTGCTTCGAGATCACCGAGACGGCGGCGGTGAGTCAGCTGGATCATGCCACAGGGCTGATCAACACTGTGAAGCCCCTGGGCTGTAAGCTGGCGCTGGATGATTTCGGCTCTGGCTTCTCAAGCTTTGCCTACCTTAAGTTGCTGGACGTCGATTATGTGAAGATCGACGGCCAGTTTATTCAACACCTGTGCGAGGATCGCGCCGATCAGGCGATCGTTGCCGCCATCTGCCAGCTGGGCCGCGAACTGGCGTTCGAGATAGTGGCCGAGTTTGTCGAGTCGGTCGAGGTGGCAAAACATCTGCAGAAATTGGGCGTCGAATTTGGTCAGGGTTACGGCATCGCGCGTCCCGAGCCGCTCACTTCACTGACCTCGGGTGAAGGCCTGCACTGGTTTCGGGTGCTGGAAGGTTAAGAGATGTTAACCTGGGACGAGCCCCAAGCAGGGACTCGTCTGTTTAGCTTTGCCCTCATCTTTAGTAAACTGTCGGCAGTTTTTGTCGATTGAACACCACCCTTTGAACCAAGTAGCTAATCAAGAAATTCACCAAGTCCCGATCCAGACACTCCTTCCCGAGATCCAGCGGACGCTGGCGGACAATGCCCAACTGATCTTGCAGGCACCAACCGGTGCGGGCAAGTCGACCGCGCTGCCTCTGGCCATGCTCGACTGGCCTGAGATTGAGGGTAAGATCTTGATGCTGGAGCCCAGACGCATCGCGGCGCGCAGCGTGGCGCACTTTATTGCGGCCAGGCGCGGCGAGCCCGTGGGCCAGTCGGTGGGTTTTAGGGTGCGCGGCGAGTCGAGCGTGAGCGCCAAGACCCGACTCGAGGTGGTGACCGAAGGCGTGCTGACTAGGATGATCCAGCAGGATCCTGAATTATCTGGCTACAGCTTAATCATCTTCGATGAGATCCATGAGCGCCACCTCACCACAGATCTCGGTCTGGCATTGGCGCTGGAGGTGCAGGCCTCGTTTCGTGAGGATCTTAAGATCCTCGCCATGTCGGCGACCCTGGACGGCCTGCCGTTACAGGCCCTGATGCCCGAGGCGGCAAGCCTGGTGAGCGAGGGCCGCAGCTTCCCCGTGAGCCTGAGTTACCGTCCCAGCCCCGCCCATCAGGATTGGCTGCTGCACATGGCCAAGATGATCGTCGAGGCGGTGACCGAGCATCAAGAGGGTTCATTGCTGGCCTTCCTGCCCGGCCAGAGAGAAATTCGAAGGTTACAGACGCTATTAACCGAGCGCCTCGACTCTAAACAGTTTTTGATTACCCCCCTCTATGGCGCCCTGCCGCCGGCGCAGCAAGACAGCGCGATTGCGCCACCACCGCCAGGGATGCGTAAGCTGGTGCTCTCCACCAACGTGGCCGAGTCGAGCCTGACCATCCAAGATATTCGTCTGGTGGTGGATGCCGGCTATAAGCGTCAGGCCAGCTTCAACCCTAGGACGGCGGTGAGCCGCTTGTCGCTCAAACGGATCAGCCAGTCGTCGGCGGCCCAGCGTAGTGGCCGCGCCGGTCGTCTGAGTGAGGGACACTGTATTCGCCTCTGGCCGCAGCAGGAGCATGAGCGCTTGCTCAAGGCCGATGAACCTGAGATCTTCCATGGCGACTTAACCAACGCAGTTCTGGATGCCGCATTTTGGGGCGTGAATGCCCTCGATGCGCTGCCGCTGATCTCGCCCCCGTCCGAGGCTAACGAGACGGTAGCCTGGGAGCTGCTGCAAGCCTTGGCGCTGGTGGATGGCGACAGGCGTATCACGGCCCATGGCCGCGCCGCCTATCGGCTTGGTTGTCATCCGCGTCTGGCCCACATGCTACTGGCCGCCAAAGAGATGGATGGCATTGATGATCCTTATTATCTGCCCCTTGCCGCCGTGCTGGCCGCGCTGCTGGAATCACGTGCCCTGGCAAGACGCGGCGCCGATATCAGCCGTTATCTGAGCGATGCCAGAGGCGGCGAAGTCGCCAAGCTGGCGCAGCAATATCTGGCCAGGATGAATGCCGGTCGAGGCAATCAGATAGCCAAGGTCATCGGCGAGAGTCGCGACCAGGATATCGCAACCCTGCTGGCACTGGCCTTTCCCGATCGCATCGCCAAGGCCCGTGGCGCCAAGGGGTATCAGCTTGCCTGCGGCGCAGGTGTTGCTCTCAATGATGACGATGCCTTGCAGGGCGAGCCCTGGCTGGTGGTCGCCGATTTTCAGGAGAGCGAAGGTCAGAGCAGCGGTCGTATTCTGCTGGCGGCCAAGCTGGATGCCGCGCTGTTCGAGGGCCCCCTGGCCAGTAAGGTGAAGTCGGTTGTTGAGACCGGCTGGGATGAGGAGAAGGCGCGCTTTTACGGGTTAACTCAGCGGCGCATCGGCGCTATCATATTGGGTGAGCGCCCCCTGGCGACCCTGGATGAAGAGACGATCAAGCAGGCCATCTATCAACTGATCCGCATCAAGGGGCTCTCCCTGCTGGGATTTGATGATAAGGTGGAACAGCTTCGCCTGCGCGTCGCCCTGGCAAGTAAGCTCGCTCTCGCAGGCGATTGGCCGGATCTGAGTGATCAGGCCTTGCTCGCGACGCTGCCTGAGTGGCTCGGCCCCTATCTTGACGGGGTGCGCCGCCTGACCCAGCTCAAGGGACTGGATTTCTATACCTTGCTCCACAACCAGATGGAGTGGGGACAACAACAGATGTTAAATGAGGCGCTGCCGAGCCATTGGCCCATGAAGACGGGCACTCGGGCGGCGATACGATATGAGATGTCGGGGCGGGCGCTACTGAGTGTACGTTTGCAGGAGGCGCTGGGCATGGCGGAGAGTCCCAGGTTGGCCCAGGGGCAACTTGTGGTGACCATGGAGCTGCTGTCGCCGGCGATGCGACCGCTGGCGCTGACCGCCGATCTGGCCAACTTCTGGGCCGGGCCCTATGTCGAGGTGAAGAAAGAGATGAAGGGACGCTATCCTAAGCATCTGTGGCCGGAGGATCCCGCCAACACCTTGCCGACCAAATTAACCAAGAAAAAGATGTCAGCTAAGGGGCTCTAGCCCCTTTGCTGTTTGACTGGAAACACGATGACGAATAAAGAGACGCCAACACCACGCAGACCGCGCAAGTCGACTAATAGCAAGGCGGGTAATAGCCAAACGCCTAAGCGTAAGTCGGCAAGCAAGAGTGCCGCGACAGCGAGGCCGGGTTGGGGCCGCAGGATCTGGTCTTTGAGCTGGAAGCTCGGCCTGATCCTGTTTGCTGCCATGACCATCTACAGTATCTATCTGGATCAGATCATCGCCCGCAAGTTTGAGGGGCAGAAGTGGCACCTGCCGGCGCAGGTCTTTAGCCGCTCCATGGCCCTCTATCCCGGTGCGGCCGTGAGCCACGATCAGCTGATCGCCGAGCTTAAGCTGCTGGGTTATCGCAAGGTGGCCAATCCCCGTCAGGTGGGCGAGTTTTCCGCCTCCAGGACCAAGGTGGATCTCTGGCGCCGTCCCTTCCTCCATCCTCAAGGATCCCAGGAAGCCCAGCGGGTGATGATCAGCTTCGACAGCCAAGGGGTTGCCTCGGTGGCCCGCAGCAGTGACCATCGCGAGCTGGCGGTGTTCCACCTGGAGCCCGTGCTGCTGGATCGCATGATCACCGGCGATGGTGAAGACAGGCTGTTCGTGGCCACAGACAAGATACCCAAGGCGATCGTCGATGCGCTGATCCTGGTGGAAGACAGGAGCTTCTATGAACATCACGGCGTGAATCCCTTTGCCATCATACGCGCCGCCATGGTCAACATCAGCGCCGGGCGCACGGTGCAAGGCGGCTCGACCCTGACTCAGCAGCTGGCGAAAAACTTCTTCCTCTCTAGCGAGCGCTCTATCATACGTAAGCTCAGGGAAGCCCTGATGGCGATCATTATCGATTTTCGCTACGATAAGGATGAGATCCTCGAGGCCTACCTCAACGAGGTCTACATGGGTCAGGACAAGTCCCGCGCCGTGCACGGTATGGGGCTGGCGTCTCAGTTCTATTTCGGCCGACCGATCGCCGAGCTGACCCTGCCGCAGCAGGCCTTCCTGGTGGCGGCGATCAAGGGGCCTTCCTACTACAACCCCTGGCGTTTCCCCGAGCGGGCTCAGGAGCGTCGGGATCTGGTGCTACGTCTCTTGATGGAGTCGGGCCAGCTGCCGGTGGCACAATACAAGGCGGCGGTCGAATCCCCCCTTGGGGTGCGTAAGGCGAGCAAGCCTGTGCATCAGAAGCTACCAGCCTTCTTCGCCGTGGTGCGCGGTGAGCTGTCGCGTCGATTCGGTGACAGCCTGCTTCAGCAGTCGGGCATCAAGGTCTACACCACCTTAGATCCCCTGGCCCAGGAGGCGGCGGAGCAGGCGGTGCGCTCGACCATGAAAAGCCTGGAGCAGCGTGACAAGGCGCTGCAGGTGGGCATGGTGGTGACCGACAAGTACTCGGCGGGTATCGCCGCCATGGTGGGCGACAAGGTGCCAAGCTATCAGGGCTTTAACCGCGCGGTGGAGATCCGCCGTCCTATCGGTTCGCTTATCAAGCCCTTTGTCTACGCTACGGCACTGACCCACGGCGACAAGTACACCCTGGCGACGCCGCTGAAGGATGAGCCGATCACCCTGACCAACTCCCAGGGCAAGACCTGGTCGCCGCAGAATGTCAACAAGCAGTTCTCCGGCGAGGTGCCGTTGATGACCGCCTTCAAGAAGTCGATGAACGTGCCGACGGTGAACCTCGGCATGGCGATAGGCACAGACGCGGTGGCGACCACACTGGCCAAGTCGGGCTGGGACGAGACCATCCCAGAGTATCCATCCATGTTGCTGGGGGCCGTTAACGGCTCACCGCTGATGGTGGCGCAGGTGTACCAGACCCTGGCTGACAATGGACGCTACCGCCAGCTGAGTGCTGTGACCCATGTGCTGGACGCCGACAATCAGCCGCTGTCTGCCAGTCAGCGCGGCGCGGATCAGGCGATCTCTGTGGCCAGCGATTTCCTGGTGCAACACGCCATGACTCAGGTGGTGCAGTCGGGCACGGCAACTAAGCTGGGCCAGGCCTTCCCGGGCGTGACCCTGGCGGGTAAGACGGGTACCAGTAACGATTCCCGCGACTCCTGGTTTGCCGGGTTTGATGAGCGTAACGTGGCCGCCGTCTGGGTGGGGCTGGACGATAACGGCAAGACCAGCCTCTATGGCAGCAGTGGTGCCATGGCCGTCTACCAGGCCTTCCTCAAGCAGCGCGCTCCCATTAGCCTGAGACGCACGCCGGTCAATGGCGTGGTGTCTGGCTATTTCGATGCCAAGACGGGTGTCGCCAAACAGGGCAACTGCGGCAATGTGGTGGCGGTGCCAGCACTGGCTGAGAGCTATCGCCCGGCCAAGAACTGCGGCGAGCCGCTCTCCTGGTGGCAGAAGCTGATGGGCGGTTAAGGCCGCCTAGCCATAGCGCCTCAATAAAAAAGCTCACCTTAGGTGAGCTTTTTTGTTTGCAAAATAGACGGCTTTTTAAAGG
This sequence comes from Shewanella sp. KCT, assembly GCF_007636505.1. Lineage (NCBI taxonomy): Bacteria > Pseudomonadati > Pseudomonadota > Gammaproteobacteria > Alteromonadales > Shewanellaceae > Shewanella > Shewanella sp. KCT. Next base: position 214,464 of record NZ_LVDJ01000006.1, on the reverse strand, counting down.
GCTGATATTAGTCGCCGCCTTATTCTATCTACTGCCTTATACCTTGTACTGCTTTATGCCTTGCGCTTGCGGGGCTTGGCCTGCTGCCAAAGATAGAGGCCGGAGATCGCCATGAAGATGAGGCATAGCGCCACCAGATCCATCATCAGCGAGCCGGGCAGGCCGACGATACGGCCGCTGTGTAGGTCCAGCAGTACTCGCTCCCAACTGAGGTGCATAGCGCGGGCCTTGAGTGACAACTCTTTACTAATCGTTTCAGTGCTGGCGTCCGCAAGCGGGGTCTGCCAGTCAAGCGCCACCAGAGGCTTTGCTTCTTGCCATTCGATGAGATCGCTATCGCCGAGATAACTGCCCGACGCCGTATTCAGCCAGAGCTGCCCAGCGTCACCCGTGGGTAACAGCGCCAGGGCGCGCAGGTCTTGGGGCAGGCCGGTGGCACGGCTCTGCTGCTCCAGCAGGGCGCCTTGTTGATCCAGCAGGTAGAGGTGCTGGGCGTCGATAGCCACATAGTGCTCACCATAGGCGAGGGCGCCAAGCAGCGGTCCTTGAGCCTCCAGGACCGGCTTGTCTCTGAGCCAGAGCAGGTTGTCACTTGCGGCCAGTAGCGGCTCGCTGGCATAGATGGCGACTTGGCCTGGGGCCTTGATGCCATAGTGATCCAGCAGCCAACCCTGATGCACGTGGGCGGTATCTAGCTTGAAGTCGTTGCTGTGGTTGATCAAGACGCCGCTGACGGCAACCATGACCACCAGGAGTGCGCTGGCGATCCCTAGGCGTCTGTGCCAGGGACGGAAGATCTTGGCGAGTTTCTGCCACAGGGGTTTACGATGGGGATGGCGGGGCTTATTTGTCATCTATGGCGTTCTTTATTCTGACTAATATTTGGCACGCGGCCGCAAGCAGACTCATGGATGCCCGGCGCTGACAGCCTGTTGGATACGAAAAGAGCAGGGCTCGCCTGCTCGCTGGCCATCATATAACAGCCATAGGGATAACACCAACTAAGCAGCTCGATGGGAGCTTAGTGATTGACCTTGTCGTCCAGGTAGAGGGCGATGCGTGACAGCTTGGTGAGGGCGCGTACCGACAGGGTGGCGCCTGTGATGCCGTCTATCTTGCGATCCAGCTGGTGATCTTCGGTGAGCCTGGCCTGCTTAAACTGGTCGGTGAAGAATTCGTGACGCACCTCGTCGCCGCGGCTCTCACGATAGACCAGCACCTTGGTCTGCACTATGGCCTTGTCTTTGACATGTATGCCGACTGTGATGGGGGATTCTTTGCCTATCTCCTCCAGGATCCATACCGTCTCGCCTTCGTGCAGCCAGTAGCGCAGACGCATCTTGTTGAATTTGTGGGCAAGGATCTCCTCGATCGCTTGCTTATCGCTATCCTCTAGCCAGTAGACTTTGGCCTTGGGCATAGAGGCGGCAAAGGCCTGGCTGATAAAGTCTTCATTGCTTTGATAGACGCTGGCGGCCTGCACGCAGAAGGCGGTGAAGAGTGAGGCAAGTAGGAGCTTAACAGAGAGCGCTTTCATCGATTGACCCGGTAGCAAGAGTGGATGAGGCCTGTGGGATAATCCGTTGTTTTCACTAATTCCTTTTACTATGGCTAAGGCACCTCGAGAAGTACCTTAGCCATAGGCAGTGCTCAAAGGGAGCGTTGAGCACTGCGATATGGGCTAATGGCTTAGAACTGGTAGCCAACGCCTAGGTTGAAACCGTCGGCATCTTTCGCGCCGCCAACTTTTTCGTAGTCGGCTTTGAAGACAACGTTCTCATGCAACCAGTAGTTCACACCAACGTTAGTCTGGGTGATCTCTGAGTCTACACCGTTACCAGCTTCGTTGTCGTAGGCATTGTAACGTGCGAACACACCGAAGCTTTCGTTGAAGCGGTATGAAGGCTCGATGTAGTAACCTTTCTGCTTGTCACGGCCAAGTGCTTCGGCTTCTTTACCGTCGATATCCCACTGAGCGTATAGTGCCTTGATGGTGAAGTTTTCGATGGTGTAGATAGCGTGTGCTGTCATCAGGGTCGCAGAAGCGGTGTCAACATCGCCACGGCCTTGAGTCAGGTCAGATTGGTACTGCACAGTTGCAGCCAGCTCTAGACCTGGAACGGCGGTGTATTTAACGCGTGCAGTGTAAGCCAGATCTTCGGCTTTCGCTTCAGAAACCTTCTGACGACCGCCACGGATCTTGTAGTCGTCGCCAACGTTCAGGCCAGAGGTGACCGCTGCGTCGAAGGCCAGGCCTGGGGCTGCCTTGATGTTCAGGTTGGCACCCGCTTCCCACCAAGTGGCAGGCAGGATGTTTTTCTCAACTGGGTTACGCTCAACGCCGTAGAATGCTGGTGGCTCGTGAGTTTCGTTGATGATACCCACTGGCATCAGGAACAGACCCGCCTTAGCCGTCAGCATGTCGTTGAAATCGTGTTCGATGTAAGCCTGCTCTAGCTCGACTTCACCGTTTTGGCCTTCGCCAGAGATAGAGTGCTCAACTTCCAGCTCAGAGAAGAAACGTGTCTTTTCGGTGAACTCGTGACCGAAGAACAGCACGAAACGGTGGAAGTCGAACTCTTTCTTGTCTTTACCTGATTTGTTGTCAGTGATGTTGTTGTAGTGAAGTTCACCGTAACCACCGATAGTTGTCGCGCTCTTGGCTGAGCTGCTTTCTTCAACGGCGTCGGCTGTCTTCTCTACACGCTGCTCGGTTTGCTCTAGACGCTTCTCAAGATCTTTCAGCACTTTCTGTTGCTGTTCGATCACTTTACGCAGTTCTTGAGTCTCATCAGAGGCGATAGCGGCTTGGCTAGCGAATGCGCTGACCAGTGCTGCGGCAATTAGCGTTTTCTTCATCATTTCTCTTCCCAGTTGTTGTATCAGGGTTATTAAGTTGCTGGCGATTCTATCAATTAGGTATCGTAATGCAAACTATTATCATTAAGTTTTTTGATTGAGATCAACAAATGTAAAGTTAAGGTAAAGGAGCTTGTACCCAGGTAGCGCAGGGTTGGTTTGATTTAAAATCATTTTATAACAATGGTTTGATGTTGTTTTTTCTGATTTTTAGCCCTTGACGTTGACTGACATTGTTAATTTTAAAAATTTATCTTTTTTGCAGCTTTAGAGGCGTTTTGGGGAAAATCAGCCGTCTTGCTTCTGGTTTGAGGCTCAGCTTGAGGCACAGTTTGAGTCATGGTTTGGGCACAGTTTGAGCGATCGACTGGATGGGCTTAAGTCATAGACGAGTCAAGGGGATAGGAGAGTTGCGACAGGGAAATAGCGGATATTTCGGCCTAGATGGGTGGCAAAACAGGAGCTCCTCAAGTCATCGGAGAAGTGTTTCGCGGGTTTTGCTATAGACTGTGCCTCCTTAAATTTATAACGAATGTTTTATCTAACCTTTATCATAACCCTGATTGACGAGCCGATATGTTTCTAAGTCCTTATTTTAATAAAGCACAGCAACTGGTCTCTGTGTCAGCCCAACAGGCGAGTGAATTTGCCAAGGGCGTCGCACAGGACTTTAACCCCATCCACGATGTCGATGCCAAGAAGTTCTGCGTTCCCGGAGATCTGCTGTTCGCCCTGGTGCTGGGACAATATGGGCTGAGCCAGAAGATGACTTTTCGTTTCGAGGGCATGGTCGGTAGCGGCGTCAACCTGGTGTTTCCCGATGCAGTAGGCGACAGCTTTGCCATATTGGATGACAAGGATAAGCAGTATCTGAGCGTGAGCCGCAGCGGCGAGTCGACCCTGTGTGAGGTGCAGACAGAATCATTCGTGCGTAGCTATGTGGCCTTCTCCGGGCTTAACTTTACCCATGTGCTGGTGCCGCTGATGAAGCAGCACGGCGTGATGATCAACCCGGCCCGCCCCCTGGTGATCTACGAGAGCATGTCATTCGATCTTAACACCTTAGATTTTGACAGCATCGCCCTCAACCTGGTGGAGCAGACCCTGGTGGTCGATGGCAAGCGCGGCGACGTGACCCTGAAATTTGAGCTGCACTGCGGCGATAAGCTAGTGGGTACCGGCGAGAAAACGCTGGTGCTTAGCGGCCTGCGTCCATTGGAAGCCCAGAGCATGGATGAGATGGTGGCCCGCTACGAAGGGCGCCGCATGAGTTATCAGCAAGCCGATTAACCTGTGTTATTTGCAGAGTTGAAAATCTAAGTTGGGGTCGACGCTGGTCGGCCCTTTCTATTTCTTGTTCTCAGCACTTAGCCATTGGCATTCGCCACGAGCCTAGGCCCATACTGAACATCACTCCTTCTCTTTATGCTGGCCGCCTTCTTCATTCCTGCCGTGAAAACCGCCTGAAATCGGGCGTTACGCACGCTTTTTAAACGACTATCCCACCCAAGTCCCGGGCCAGATTGCCAAGCCGATAGCTTTGTTTTACTTTAGTGGGATTGTTTTGCTATTCCCCTTTGCTGCTCGCCCCACTGGGCGGCCGACAAGCTCGTTTGGATAAGGAAAGAGATGCCAAGCTTAAATCGTATCGTGCTGATCAATACGCACCTCCCCGGCGTTGTGGAACTCGCCCTCGATGGACACACCAACATTTGTGGTACCAACGCCTCGGGCAAGACCACCTTGCAGCGTCTGGTGCCCGTGTTTTACGGCGAATACCCCAGCCGCGTCGTGCCCTCGACCCGTGACAGCTTCGAGCGTTGGTATCTGCCCCACGATTCCAGCTACATCATCTACGAGTATCGCCGCGACGATGGCCTGCTGACCCAGGCTGTGCTGGCTTCTGCCGGTGATGGCAAGGGGGTCAACTATCGCTTCATCGGCAAGGGCTTCGAGCTGGAAGATTATGTGAAGTCGCAGCAGGGGGAGTCGATTCTCTGCCATAACATGGCCGAGCTGGGCCGAGAGATGAAACGCGCCGGTGTGGCGGTGACCAACCTGCTGAACACCCGCGAATATCGCGCCATCATCCAAAACGATCGCACCCTGCTCAGTACCGGCAGCAACCGCAGCGAGCTGAGGGCCTACGCCCGCCAGTTCTCCCTGTGTCAGCACGAACACACGCTGCGCCACATAGAGAAGCTGGCCAAGGCGGTACATTCCAAAGAGGGTAAGATGGAGACCATCAAGTCGATGATCGCTGCCATCTTGGAGGAGGATGGGGTTAACCCGCCGAGCTCACGCCTCAACCCGCAGCGGGTCGAGTCTTGGATCCGCGAGAGCCAGCTGATCCAGGGCTTCGAGCAGATCCGCCCCGAATTTGACAAGCTGGAGCAGGAGTTTAATCAGCTGCTGAGCGCGGAGCAGCGCCTGGCTGGCCTGAAGCGCGGCTACGGTAAGGATGAGGCCCAGGAGATAGATCGTCAGGAGCTAAATCAGCAGCGCTCGAAAGATCTCGGCAACAAGCTGCGTCAGCTCGACGACGAGTGGAAGGAGCTGCGCGACGAACTTAACCTGGATCTCTCCGCCGCCAAGGGCGATGTCGCCAAGATAGAGCACGAGCTGGATATCATCGAAGATCAGCACGCAGGTTTTCTCGATGCCGACATTGAGCAGGCCAAACTGGATCTTGAGCAGCTGCCCAGCTGGCGCGCCAGCCTGGAGAACCTGACTGAGCGTCATAAGCTGCAAACCGAGAAGCACCAGGATATCGAGGCGGCCTACAACGCCCGTCGCAGCAAGATAGGCGAGAACCTCAACCGCGAGCTGGAACAGCTAGATAAGGAACAAGATAAACATCGCGAAGCCAGAGACAAGCAGCAGGAGGCGGGCCGCGAGGAGCTGGCCGCCCTGGAGCAAAGCTGGCGTGAGCAGATGGAGGCGGGCCGCGCCAAGCACAACGAGCAGGAATATCAGCTGAAGCTGACGGCGGCCGAGCTGCAGATGCAGGTCAACGGCGTCACCTACAGCGAAGAAGAGAAGCTGACCCTGGCGGTATTTGATGAGCGCATCTCCCGCGCCGACGAGGAGCAGGAGGCGTGCAACGCCATGGTGGATCGCCTGGCCGGTGAGGAGCGCAAGCTCAGGGCCAAGCGGGACCAGGCCAACGAGAGCCTGAGACAGGCAGGGCTAAGGGTTATCGAGCGTCAGGGCGCACTGGATGAGCTGCATCAGGTGCTCTTTCCTCAGTCTCATACCCTGCTTGAGTACCTGCGCAAGGAGGTCGACGGCTGGGAGGAGAGCATAGGCAAGCTGATCAACCCAGAGCTTTTACATCGCAGCGACCTGCACCCCGCCAAGTCGGCCGGCGGCGACAGCTTCTGCGGCGTCGAGCTGGATCTCAAGGCGCTGACCACCCCAGAATATGCCGCCTCGGAGCAGGAGCTCAGGGGCCGTTACAGTGAGGCCGAGGAGGCGCTGGCCAGTGCCAAGCAGCTGCAGGCCGAGGCGGAAGAGGCCCTGGTAGCCATCAACGCCGAGCTGGATAAGCTTAACCGCGAACTGACCTTTGCCAAGACAGCCTACAAGAATAGCCGCGACGATCTGCGCCGCCTGTTCGACGAGAAACGCGCCGAGCAGGAGAAGATCAATCAGGCGCTGAGTGCCCGCAAGGCCGATTCGCAGAAGCGGCTCGCCCGTCTCGACAGCGAGATGAAACAGCTCAAGGCCCAGCACCAGGAGTGGCTCGAAGAGCAAAACGAGCAGGCGCTCGAGGCGCGCATGGAGAAGAAGGCCTACTGGCAGGAAGTGGTCGGTGCCTTGGATGCCCAGCTCTCCCAGGTGAAGCAAAATATCAACGATCGCCGTCAGGCAGCCAAGACGGAGCAGAAGGCCTGCGAGCAGTGGTATAAGGATGAGCTGAAATCCCGCGGCGTCGACGAAGCCAAGATCGTCAAGCTCAAGCAGGAGATCCGCGAGCTGGAGAGCAACATCAGCAAGGCGGAGCAGCGTCGCAGCGAGGTGCTGCGCTTCGACGACTGGTATCAGCATACCTGGCTCGCGCGCAAGCCTAAGCTGCAGACCGAGCTGAGTCAGGTCAAGATGGCGGTAACCGAGCTGAGTCAACAGCTCACCACCAAGGCCAACGAGATTAAACATCAGCGCCAGCAATATGATAGCGAGCGCAAGCAGTCCGACGCCATCCAGGTGGAGGCCTCGGAGAACTTGACCAAGCTGCGCGCCGTGATGCGTAAGCTGGCCGAACTTAAGCTGCCATCGAGCCAGGATGAGATGCAGGGTGGCCTCACCGAGCGTCTGCGTCAGGGCGAAGAATTGTTACTGCGTCGGGATCAGCTGATGGGCTCGGTGAAGCAGTATATCGAGCACTTCGACTCGGTGATCGCCAGCAAGTCGGGCTCAAGTTTATCTGAGACCTGGGAGCGCGCCCGCGAGGAGTCGAGCTTCGTCAACGACAAGGGCATTCGCCTGCTGGATTATCGCAAGCTGGTACCGCAACTGGAGCAGCTGCTCAACGTCATGGTGCCTCAGGCGATCATGGGCCTGCGAGAGCAGGGGCGTAACTTCGGTATCGATCTGACGGCGTTTTACGATGTGCTGGCGGATATTGACCGCCGCATCGCCTCCCAGAGTGCCCGCATCACCCGCGAGGTGGGCGAAGAGCTGTTCCTCGACGGGGTGAGCGAGTCGGCGGTGCGCATCCGTTCGCGCATCAGCGAGCTGGAGTTCTGGCCCGAGCTGGAGGAGTTCGTTAAGGCGTTTAAACAGTGGAAGGCCGAGGGCTTCGCCGACTTGCCGGATGAGCATTACACCAGCAGCATGCGCCGCGCCTTGGATATTATCGGCCGCGCCGCCCTGACCGGCGGCATCGCCAAGCTATTGGAGATTGAGCTGCGTCTGAAAGAGGGCAACAGTGACCTGGTGATCCGCACCGACCGTCAGCTCAACGAATCTTCGAGCCATGGTATGGCTTACCTGATCTTGTGTAAGTTCCTGCTGGCCTTCACCCGTCTGCTGCGTGGCCGCGCCGATGTCACCATCCACTGGCCGATCGACGAGCTGGGCACGCTGCATCACGGCAACGTGAAGAAGATCTTCGATGCCTGTGAAAATAATAATATCTCGGTGTTGGGCGCCTTCCCGAACCCTGAGTCTGAGGTGCTTAACCTGTTTGCCAACAGATACATCATCAACAAGCAAACCAAGAAATTACAAGTGGTTAAGCCACAAGTTAACCCCATTGCCGATAAGCTGAGCCAGCGTTTTGCCAAGGAGGCTGTGTAAATGAGCAGTAGCACACAAACCGTACTCGTGGGCCAGGGCGCCCTGATCGAAGCCTTGCTGCGTGGCGAGTTTATCTGCCGTACCAGTAACGAAGACGCCTGGCGTGCGCTCAAGTCGCAGACCACTCGCGACAACGTCGAGCAATACCTGAATCAGATCAATCGTACCCTGGCCTCGGCTGGGGAGGGCGAGGTGTTCTTCTGCGGTTATCTGCAACTGGGGGACGATGAGCGTAAGGTGATCTCCAGTCAGTTTCGCGACATCTGCCATGCGCTGATCCCTCTGGTGGAGTGGCTGGTGCTGGTACAAGAGGCCAGCGGCCAGGATGCGCCCCTGTCCGAAGGGGCGGCGGTGCGCCTCAACGAGCTACAGATCCGTATCGAAGATACTCCGGCATTTCGCGAACAGTTGGCCAAGATCAGCCACTATCGCCTGTTTGGCTCCAGCTCTACCCAGGTGGATGCGCAGATCAAGCTAGTGTTTAAGCGTCTGGTGGAGCTGGGATACCTGCTGCGTCCCAACCAGGAGAAGCAGATCTATATCGCCACCGGCAAGCTGGATTACCTCTACGAGGTGATCCGCTTCATCGATGAAACCGAAGGACTCAGCCTGGAGGCCCAGGCGGAAACCGCAACCCAGAGGGACTTGATCTGATATGAGTAGCAACTTACATCAGGCGGGGGTCACGCTACTTAAGCAGCTGGGGCGCCATGCGGATCTCATCATGGATGTCTACCTCTCCGGCTCTGTGACCGAAGAGGGCGAGCGCGCCGGTGCCATCGACAAGCTGCGTAAGGCGGATATCCTGTGGCAGCCCGAGGGCGAACAGGGGCTGAGACTGAAACGCTCGGTGCGAGCCCTGCTGGAAGAGGTGCTGAGCGACGAGCGCAATCGTCAGATCGATGCCAATGTGGGCTCATCCTTGGCCACCATCAAGACCCTTGCCGACCACTACAAGGAGGCCCGTCAGGCCGCCGATTACAGCGCCAGTGAGGCCTATCTTGCGGATCTCAGCGAACAGGTCTACAGCTTCACCGAGGGGCTGAAATACTCGATTCGTGTGCTCTGGAGCCGTATCAACAACGAGTTCGGCTATGTGGGCACCATCAACGCCAAGATACGTGAAAACGAGCTGGCTCAGAGTCAGGTGACCGAGCTGCTCAACGGACTGGAGATGTTCCAGTTTAGCGAGCTGGGTGAGATCGCCGGCGATATCCGCGAGCTGCGTAAGCTGCTGGTGACTCGCTTGCAGGAGACCCTGAGCGACTGTACCCAGGAGCTTAGCGTGGTGCAGGGACGTCTGTTGGAGCTGCTTGGACGATTCCGTCAGATCCAGGGACGTACCCGTCTGCTCAAGGGCTGGCTACTCTACACGGATATGCATCCAGATTATGAGGTGGCGGATCATGTGAGTCACAAGCAGCTGCCGACCCTGTTTAACCGCGCCGAGGCGATTTTGGCACCGGCGGCGGTGGACGTGACCAACACGGCGCAGGAAGTCGAGTTGCTGGCCATGGTGTCACAGATCAAGAGCATTAGCCGCGCCGGTCGCGATCTTGTGATGCGCGATCATGATGTGCCCTTCGCCCTGGTGGAGGCGGAAGACTTCGATATTCCCGACAATCCGCTCAAGCTGGCGGTGGATGAGTATTTCTGCGCCGTGATCGACTCAGGGCTGAGGCAATCGGCGCTGGATTACCATCAGGCTAAGGCACTTAGCTGGGATACCGAGAGCTGGCTGTATCAGGTGATCTGCGGCTATGAGGGATTGCCCGAGGAGCATAGACGCTATTTCGAGCTTGAGCCCATAGGCGAGCGCCATCCTGTGTATAGCGGCAACTTCATCATACGCGATGTGGAGTTGTGGTTGGCCTAAGCTCAAGCTTAAGCATTATCCGTGATCAGGTGTTAACTAATATAGTGACTGCTTATCCGGTTGCTATCTGATGCTAAAAATCACTTAAAACCGTTAAATCAGTAACTTATCAAAATGCTGGTTTAGCGGTTTTTGTTTATCTGCCTTCTTGGCTATCTGCTGTGTTTTCGCCTTTGACTAGTGGATCTCACTAGTCTCTGCCTGTGGGTAATGACTATCACTGCAAATTCACCTTTGCATGGTTTTTAATCTCGCTGAATTTGCTCTTGTTGGCGTGTTTCACTGGCTTGTGTGCCGTCTTTGTGATCGAACTGTTGGCTTTTTGTGCTAACAAGTAAAACTTGCCGATTAGCCCAAACTTACCTGTCTAATATTTTAATCATAAAAATCATCATCTTGTTATGGGTGATGCTTTCAACTAGCCGTTCTGCGTTTGTTAACTTGCCCAGATTGTGATTGAAATTATCACTAGCATGATCCACTATCACTGACCAGTAACGGGAGAGCCACGGCTCTCATCACTATCTCCACGTCAGATGGAGAAGAAAAAAAGCGCACGATAGATGCGCAACAAAACAAGGCAAGCATATGACTAAATCACTTTCTACGCGCATCTTTATCGGCCTCTTTTCTGGCCTGATTCTGGGTAGCATCATTCAATATTTCTTGGCCGATGTCGGGTTCTTCTCCAGCACCCTGGTCGAGGTCGCTTCCGGCCTGGGTACCATGTTCGTCAACATGATCATGATGATGGTGGTGCCCCTGGTCTTCGTCAGCATCGTCTGCGGCGTGCTGGAGCTCGACGATCTCAAGAGCTTTGGTCGCCTCGGCGGCAAGACCTTCGGTTTCTACATCATCAACACCCTGGTGGCCATCTTCGCCGCCCTGACCGTAGCCCTACTGCTTAAGCCGGGACTCGGGGTCGACATGACGGGGGGCACGGGCGCCGAGATCACAGCAACCGAGCTGCCTAACCTGATGCAGCTTATCGTCAATATAGTGCCGAGTAACCCGGTAGCCGCCTTCACCTCGGGCAATATGCTGCAGGTGATCTTCATGGCGCTGCTGGTCGGTGGTGTCATCAAGGCGATGAATGGCGCCGTGCCGCTACTGCAACAGGGCTTTATGGAAGGCAACAAGCTGATGATGAAACTTATCAGTGTGGTGATGCAGCTGGCGCCCATAGGTGTGTTTGCGCTGATGTTTAAGCTGGGCGCGACCCTGGAGGCGAGCCTCTTCCTCAGCGTGGTCGAATACCTGGTGGTGATCCTCAGCCTGCTTCTGCTGTGGATCTTCGTGGTCTACCCTTGGGCGGTGAGCCTGTTTACCCCAGTGTCTGCTAAGACCTTCCGCGCCAAGACACAGGAGCAGATCCTATTCTCCCTGTCGACCGCCAGCTCGAATGCCACCATCCCTGTTACCATGCGTACCCTCACAGAGAAGCTGGGCGTGAAGCGCGCCGTGGCCGGTTTCGGCGTGCCGTTGGGGGCGACTATGAACATGGGCGGCGTCTCTATTTATATCACCATCGCCATCTTCTTCGTGGCCAACTCCTTCGGCGCTCCGATTGCCATGGATCAGCTACCTGCGCTGCTGTTTAGCATCTTCCTGCTGTCTGTTGGCGCAGGTGGCGTGCCAGGTGGCGGCATGGTGATGATTGGCGTGCTGATCCACCAGATGGGTCTGCCAGTCGAGGCCTTCGTGATTGTCGCGGCACTTGACCGACTGATCGACATGGTACTGACCTCTTGTAACGTCGTGGGTGACGCCGCGGTGCTCACCATAGTGGACGCCACAGAGAATGCCCATGACGAGGCGCAAGAAGAAGCGCGTCAGCAGCAGACGGCCTAAGACCTTTAAATGAAAAAAGCCTCTCATGATGAGAGGCTTTTTTTATGCCCATTTGGCGGGGCTAGTTTTCCTGCCCCTTGGTCAGGCGCCGGCTGAGGGCGCTCTGGCTGATCCCCAGCATCTGCGCCGCGGCGGTCTGGTTGTTGGCGGTGCGGCTCATGGCCTCGTCGATCAAGGCCTGATTCATCTGTGCCAGGGTGGGCAGCGACTTAGGGAAGATGATGTGATCCCCGGGGGCGGCATCAAGCGACTTATGTTCCTTTATCGCCTCCATGAAGGGGGAGATGTTGAGGGTAACGCCGTCGCTGCGACTGACGGCATCAAACACCATCCCCTTAAGCTCGTTGAGGTTACCGGGAAAGTCGTAATCCAGCAGCTTAGGCGCCAGATCCCTGGGTTGCTGCGGCGCGCTCAGGGACATCTCCTCGGCGGCCTCGGCGATGAAGTGGTTGATCAGCATGGCGATGTCCAGCGGACGCTCGGCCAGGCGCGGCAGTCTTATCTTATGGGCGCGCAGGCGGTAGAGGAGATCGCTGCGAAACTCGCCAGCCTTGTTGAGGGCCAGCAGATCGTCCTGGGTGGAGACCACAAACTTACACTTGATGGGGAAGCGGCTGTCGCTGCCCTGGGGCGAGTAGCTTCGGCTCTCGATAAGTTCCAGCAAGGTGATCTGGGCGCTCAGGGGCAGGGCGCCTATCTCGCTCAGGTAGAGCACGCCACTGCCTGCCTGGTGTAACAGGCCGGTGACTGCATCGACCTCACCGTTTGGCTTATGGCTCAGACGGCCACACAGCTTAAGCTCGAAGGTGTCGCTGTTGATGCCCGCCAGGTTGAGGCTGACAAAGGGCTGCTCTGGGCTGAACAGCTGATGGCAGGAGCGGGCAAACTCGCTCTTGCCGGTACCGCTCTCGCCGTGGAGCAACAGGGGCTCTGGGCTGAAGGCGACGGCCTCGAGATAGCGAAACTGATCCAGCAGCGCCGGCTCACAGGTGAGTATGTTATTGAAGGCCTTGGGGTTGTCTAAGGTGCGGCTGAGAAAGCGCTCCTTGATATGCAGGTAGTTGCGCTCCAGCCCCACCACCTCCAGCGCGCGGCGCACCGTATGGGCCAGGTCGCTGACATTGTCTGTCTTGATGAAGTAGTCGTAGGCGCCATGCTTGATGCAGCGCACCGCGGTATCCACCTCGTTGACCCCCGTGACTATGATCACCCGGGTGTTGGGGTGTTCGGCGCGGATCATCCCCAGCAGTTCTTCACCTGAGTGAAAGGGCATGGTGAGGTCCAGCAGCACCAAGGCATAGTCGCCTACCTGCAGGCGATTGAGTACCTGGCGACTGTCGACGCAGGTGTCTATCTCTGCCTCGGGCACCAGACGGTTGAGGGTCACCGCCAGGGTGCGCAGCCAGGAGGCCTCGTCGTCGACCAATAGGATATTGCGTGCAAGTTTCATCTGTTGTTGCTACTCCTGAACCAAGGCAAAACTAAGTTGGATACGGGTGCCCTTACCGGGTGTCGAGTGGATCTGCATCTGCCCCTGATGCTCTTTGATGATACGGCTACAGACCGACAGGCCCAGGCCGCTGCCTCCCTCGGTGCGTCGGGTGGTGAAGAAGGGCTCTGTGATACGCTTTAGGGTGGCGCTGTCCATGCCGCAGCCATTGTCGTTGACCTTGATCAGGGCCCGCCCCTGACTCACCTGGGTGCTGATCTGAATGCTGCCTTCGTGGGCCGCACAGGCATGACAGGCGTTTTGGATCAGGTTGATCAACACCTGATGCAGCTGCTGGGCATCCCCCATGATCCTCGGACTGGGGAGGTGTAGCAGCTTAGTCACCTGCCGGGTCTTGGTCTGGTTAGCGGTGAGCCGCAGTGCCACCTCGACCACCTCATTGAGGCAGACCAGCGTATGATCTTGGGTGAGATTAGGCAGGGCGTAGCGCTTGAGATCGTTGACGATACGGCTGATGCGCTTGGCGGCCTCCTCTATGGTGTCGCTGCTCGCCGCCATCTCCTCCATGGCCTGGCTGGGCGCGAGCCCGGCGATCTGCCAGAAGGGGTTCTGCTGCTGATAATAGTTGGCCGCCGGATTTAGGTCCTTGATGGCCGCCGAAAATAGCGAGATGGCGTGCAGAATGAGCCCAGTCGGGTTGTTGATCTCGTGGGCGATGCCTGCAGACAGCTCTCCAAGTGATGCTAAACGGCTGGCCTCTTCGTTGGCCTGACGTAGCTTGTGCTGCTCGGTGGATTCTTCCAGCAGCACCACCACCTGATCATTGGCGATGGGGTGGATCTGCAGCTGCCAATATTGTTCCAGATACATCATGTCGGCAATCAGCGACTTCTGCTCGTTGAGCACCTGCAGCACGGCGGGCCTGAGATCGAAGGCTTGATCATCTATGTAATGGAAGTCCTCAGAGATCAGCAGATGCACATTGTTGTCGTTACTCCACAGGCGTTGCAGCTTGCGATTGACTATGGTCACGCCGTGGGGAATACCGTCCAATACCGACTGAAACTGCTTGGAGATGTTGGAGATCTCCGCCTCGACCCGGCGACGCTGAATGAGCTCGGCGTCCAGGGCCTTCTTACGTCTGCGCAGGCTGGCGCTGATGAAGCCGGTATAGATCATGCCGCTGGCCGAGACGATGGCCACCAGGATCGCCAGGGAGAACATGCGCTTCTCGGTGGAGGTCAGGTCCACCTTCTCGCGGCCGGTGCCAAACCACTTGTTGACCAGGCGGTCATATTCCCCAGATAGCTTGAGCTGACGTAGGGCGTCGTTGATCTCCTGCATCAAGGCGGCTTTCTTGCCGTTGCAGACGAAGTTGAAGGCGCCATAGATGAGGGCATCACTCGAGCTGCGCACCGACGGGTAGAGGGGCAGCAGGCGGCGGGCCACGAAGCTCTCGGCTATCACCACGTCGACCTCGCCCTCGATCAGCTGCTTAAAGCCGGTCTCATACAGGTCGACATCCACACGGTTGAATTTCTGTGGGTAGCCCGACAGGTAGACGTCGACGAAGGCGCCCTTCTTGATGGCGACCCGCTTGCCCACCAGATCTGTCCAGCTGTTGATCAGCGCCTTGCCTTGCAGGGTGTAGGCCTTGGCGTGGGTGGCGTAGATGGGATCGGACTGGCTGAGCTTGCGATCCAGGTTTACCGGGCTGACCACGGCGATCACGTCGATGTCGCTGCCCGGATTGTGCATATCTTTCACCAGCTGTTGAAAGCTCTTTCGGCGGATGATGATCCGCTTATCGGTCAGCTGGCCAATTCTGTGCATCAACTCTATGTTGAAACCCTGATCCACACCGTTGTTGCGCCACTCCAGCGGCGCGGTTTTCGAGTGGACGCCAAAGACGATACTCTCCTGCGATAGTGCGGGAAAGCTGAAGAAGATTAGGCAGAGCAGTAAGCGTTTCATGCTGAAATACTACAATTTTCCGCAGCAATAAACTGTGCTGTATTACGCGAATTAGCGATTTCTTATCTAACCCAATCCCAGCAGAAATGCTGCGTGACCGGGATCTCACAGGGCTATGCATTTTTGCATATACCTCTTTGTGATTATGCATACTTGCATAGGCGATCTTGAGGGCTGTGATTGAGGTGTCATTTCTGAAGCCTAAAGCGGTGGCGAGATTGCTGGCTTCTCTTTCCTGGTTAATCATTTAGTTGAGCGATAGTGAAAGCCCGAGGTACTCATCAATACCGGTTAAGGCTTTCTTCTAAAGTGAAGTGTGAACCACTTTAATCTAAATATAATGTAAGTGCTTCTAAATTCAGCGGGTTAAACCTGTAAGTTTAGAAGGGGGAGCAAAGATGAAAAAGATGAAACTTGCGGTTTGTCTAGCCACCTTGATGGGCACAGCCGGATTCATGGGCAACGCCATGGCAGCCGACAACCTGGCTGATTTCCACGCCCAAAACCAAGAGTGTGATAGCTGTCACCAAGCAGACGGTGAGCTATCAAACGACAGCCTGACCTATGAAAATGCTCAGTGTGTTTCTTGTCACGGTACCCTAGCGGAAGTGGCTGAAAGCACTAAGCATGAACACTACAACGCCCACGATTCTCACTTCCCTGGTGATGTTTCTTGTACTTCTTGCCACAGCGCACACGAAAAATCTATGGTCTACTGTGACTCTTGCCATAGCTTCGATTTCAACATGCCTTATGCCAAGAAGTGGGAACGTCACGAGCCAACTATCGCCGAACTGGCGAAAGACAAGGCAGAACGTCAAGCGGCTCTTGCTAGCGCACCTCGCGATACCGTTGACGTAGTGGTTGTAGGTTCAGGCGGCGCAGGTTTCTCTGCCGCAGTATCGGCCCACGATAATGGCGCTAAAGTGATTCTGATCGAGAAAGAGCCGGTTATCGGTGGTAACGCCAAGTTGGCGGCCGGTGGTATGAACGCCGCTTGGACCGATCAGCAAAAAGCGAAAAACATCAAAGATGACCCAGAGATCATGTTTAAAGACACCATGAAAGGTGGCCGTAACATCAACGATCCTGAGTTAGTTAAGATCCTTTCTTCTCACTCAAAAGGCTCTGTCGACTGGATGACTGGCATGGGCGCCGATCTAAGCGACGTAGGCCGTATGGGTGGTGCTTCTGTTAACCGTTCACACCGTCCTACCGGTGGTGCTGGTGTTGGCGCACACGTGGTACAAGTACTTTACGATAACGCGGTTAAGCGCAACATTGATATCCGCATGAACACTCGCGGCGTTGAGATCCTCAAAGACGACAGCGGCAAGGTTAAAGGTATCCTGGTTAAGGGTATGTACAAGGGTTACTACTGGGTGAAAGCCGATGCAGTGATTCTGGCTACCGGTGGTTTCGCTAAGAACAACGAACGCGTATCTAAGCTGGATCCTAAGCTGAAAGGCTTCGTATCGACTAACCAACCAGGTGCAGTTGGCGACGGTATCGACGTAGCAGCAAACGCTGGCGCGGCGATGAAAGACCTTGAATACATCCAGGCTCACCCAACCCTATCTGTTAAAGGTGGTGTGATGGTGACCGAAGCGGTTCGTGGTAACGGCGCTATCCTGGTTAACCGTGAAGGTAAGCGTTTCGTCAACGAGATCACTACTCGTGACAAGGCTGCCGCGGCTATTCTGCAGCAAACTGGTAAGTCTGCTTACCTGATCTTCGATGATTCAGTACGTAAGTCACTGAAGAAGATCGACAAGTATATCGGCCTGGGTGTAGCACCTAGCGCAGATAGCCTGGAAAAACTAGGCAAGCTGGAAGGTATCGATGGTAAGGCGTTGACCGAAACTGTCGCTCGTTACAACAGCTTCGTGACCAGTGGTAAAGATGCCGATTTCGAGCGTCCTAACCTGCCACGCGCACTGAACGAAGGTAACTACTATGCCATCGAAGTGACTCCTGGTGTTCACCACACCATGGGCGGCGTGATGATCGATACTAAGGCCGAGGTAATGGATGCCAAGAAACAGGTGATTCCAGGCCTATACGGCGCGGGTGAAGTGACAGGTGGTGTTCACGGTGCAAACCGTCTTGGTGGTAACGCTATCTCTGACATCATCACCTTTGGTCGCCTAGCCGGTGAACAAGCCGCTGATTACGCTAAGAAACACTAATATTTCTTAATCAATATCAACCGGTTACTAACATAGTTAACACTCCAAAAGGTGGCTAGGAAGCCACCGCCAAAAGCCACGGCCACCGCCGTGGCTTTTTTGTGTCAGGAACACTTATGCCAAAGCCCAGGGATGGAAGGCTTTGGTGTTTGTATAGGGACTTACGTTTATGGGGAGCTTATCCCCGGTGGCCAGGGCCTTGAAATGTTCCCGACATTTCAAGGCATTTCCTCCTTCCATGGAGGTCAGAAGGCCGAAGAAGGGATTTGCGTCTGGAACACTTATGCCAAAGCCCAGGGATGGAAGGCTTTGGTGTTTGTATAGGGACTTACGTTTATGGGGAAGTTATCCCCGGTGGCCAGGGCCTTGAAATGTTCCCGACATTTCAAGGCATTTCCTCCCTGACCCACAGGGAAGTGGGGAATGTCTGAAATCCTCGGGAAGGATTTAGACCTGGAGGTCAGGAGGCCAAAGAGGGGATTTGTGTCTGGAACACTTATCTCAAGGGTCTGAGATGGAGGGTTTTGTATTGCCAGTTCACTGTCAGTTGAATAGTAACTGTATCCCATAGCCTGCGGCTCGCTTTTGTGTAGATACATCTGCTACACGCCGTAAATCCTTATATGGACACCTCGGTTAGATCAAACATTTTGTGAGTAACAGAAAGTAATACTGCGTACGTATATCCGACCTGTTTGTGAGCATCTTTGTGCTCTGGCCTTAATGAGAACCGCGCCTTCGCTGCTTATCGTCCTTTCGGTGTTACAACACCTTGTGCTCTCTCAGCATTTACGAAGGTCGGTATTACCTGTTACTTCATTAATTGTGTTCGGTTTTTAGGGTATGTAATTGTTCTTGTTGTTTAGCCAGGTCTATACTCCGTTTTGTAGTAAAGCATTGCCCAAATGATTCTAGCGAGTTTGTTGGCCACAGCTACCGCCGCTTTCTGTTTGCCTCTTCGTTCGATGACCTTTCTTGCCCAGACAGATAGTCTGTCGTTATTATTATTGGCATAGCGTATGACAGACCAAGCACCTTGAATTAGCTGACGTCTTAGATAGCTGTTTCCACGTTTGGTGATAGCCCCTAATTTCTGTTTTCCACCACTTGAGAACTCTTTCGGTACCAGCCCCAAGTTTGCCGAGAAATGTCGCCCATTTTGATAACCTGAACCATCACCAGCGAACGATACCGCCGCTGTAGCAATAATTTCAGCGACACCTCGTATAGCGGTTAATCGCTTGGTATCTTCATGATTTCTTGCCTGTAGTCGAATCTCTTTTTCCAGTGATTTAATCGAAGCATTGATGGCATATAGCTCATCGAGTAACTCTCTGATATACCTGCGGGCGGTGGTGGTTAGTGAGTTATCGGCATCTTCGAGTAACTCAGGTAGAGCAAGGTTGAGCGGGTCGCGGCCTTTGGGAATAACAATGCCGTATTCACTCAACAATCCACGTATTTGATTAGTCAACGCGGTTCTGGCACGAATACGACGCTCGCGAATTCGATGGGAAATAATGATATCGACCTGCGCTAAGGTTCTTGGCTTAACGAAGATAATGTTGGGGCGCATCGCAGCCTCACAGATTGCAAAGGCATCATTGCGGTCATTTTTATTGCCTTTCACGAAGGGCTTCACATGCTGTGGTGGGATAAGTTTTACCTCAAATCCGCGTGACATCAGCTCTCGCCCCCAATAATTTGAGCCACTACAGGCTTCCATGGCAATCACTGCATCTGGATACTGAACGGGCGTTTTCAACAGTTGAGTGCGTTTAACGGTGCGATTAAAGAGCGTTTTACCGACTTGATTGACACCGCAAACCTGAAGAACATTTTTTGCCAAATCGATACCAATTAGAGTAACTTTCATAGTGGACACCTTTTGTTGACATTGAACCTTGTAAATTCAATATGGCGCTTTTGACGCCGACTTCACAAAAGGTGTCCATCTCATCATCCTTGGAGGCTCGACGATGGCATCCCTGCCATCGACGTCCGCAGATGCATCTACACTTGGGTATTCCATCTCTTCGATTAGACTTTAATTGCGTTAGTTAAGTGTTCTATCGTTTGTCGGTATAGGGAAGTGGAGTTGCCTACCTTAGGTGTTACTTATCTCCTATCTAGCGGGGAGAGTTTTTACTCATGACAAATAGGGCGATGCCGCCGAGGACGGCGATGGAGGCGAGCAGGAGTCTGCTTGTTAATGCCTCGCCGAGCCAAATGAAGCCGCCGAAGGCGGCAATGATAGGCACGCTGAGCTGCACGGTCGCGGCGGTGACCGCCGAAAGCGAGGGCAGGACTAGATACCATAGGGCGTAGCCCAGCCCCGAGGCGAGGGCGCCTGAGGCGACGGCGTAGCCAATCCCGGCAGCGCTGATCGTCTCTAAATTAGCGAGCAGGGCAAAAGGCACCAGGGCCATGGGCACGGCGCGAATAAAATTACCCGCCGTGGCCAAAGTTGGGCGCTTTGTGCCGCGACCTAGCAGGGAGTAGATGCCCCAGGAAACCCCGGCGATTATCATCAGCACGGCGCCTATTAAGGGCGGAGCGCTTACGCCCGGCAGCACTAACCATACCAGTCCGCCTCCGGCCATTAGCGCTCCTACCATCTGTTTTCGATTTATCCACTCGCCCGACCACAAACCGTAGAGGATCATGGTGATCTGCACCGCGCCGAACAGCAACAAGGCACCCGTGCCGGCGCTTAGACTGTTGTAGGCAAAGGAGAATGTCACCGCATAACCAAATAGCGCCGATGCCGATAGCCAGTTACCACCAAGGCCGCTTGTGCGGATCTGAGGTGATGCGAGTAGCCCAAGCACCAGGGCGCCGGAGGCGATACGTATCAGGGTGAAGCTGGCTGCGCCTATGCTGCCCGATGCCAGGGCCTCCCGGCAAAACAGCGAGTTGGCTGCGAAGGCCAGCATGGTGACCGAGGTGAGTAACAGTAGGCGTATCCAGGGTTGTTGGGGCATGGTTAGTCTTCTGCGTTGAATTTCTTATTGATATTAGTTTCAGTGTATCGTGGGATTGGTTGTTTGCCACGGTGGTTTAGAGTTTGGCTGTTTGCCATGTTGGTTTAGCGGTTTAGCGGTTTAGCGGTTTAGCGGTTTAGCTTTTGGCGGCGTTCTTGTTTGATTAGGGAATTGAAGGTCGTACCTTCATTGCTACCTAACGCCTGCCCGGCGGGTGCTGTACATGGAAGTACGAATGTCGTGATCACAGGGATGTGAGAGAACGACGTATGTGCAGATACACCCGTGACACGCTGTTCGCCATCCCTAGCCGCTCTGCGGTTTCATCCCTGAAACCGAAGGTCACTGGCGTATCTGCACTCGGTACTCAACGTCTCTTCGATTTGACCGCATTTGTCGTCGATAGAGGGGAAAACTTAGTGCATATTTGCCACTTTGTTATCTTTTGGTGGCAAACCGAGTGAATGAAAAAATCATTAAATTCATGCGCTTAAATTTAAGCCTCGCAAGGCGGGAGGTTTGGAAAAGCGCATGCACGTTTTTCTGGATGGTGTATTTGAGGTAAAGGTGATAACTTCGTTGCAATACAATCAGTTAACAATGCGCGCTTTCAGTGTTCTATCGAGATAAACGCGCATGCGCACTAATAAGCTGTTATACGTTTCGAGACTATGGACGAATCTGATAGAAAATTTGCAGAGGCTGTATTAAACAGACTCATGAAAGGAAGCAGTGTAAATGGCCTTCGCTTTTTCACTCCTCAACTGTTGTTGGATGGGCCTGACGATATTCGCCAAGAAGCTTATATTAACCTTTCTTCTGAGTGGGATATCTTCGAGGAAATCCCAGACGAACTTAATTTAAATTTTGAAGAGTTAACCCAAGAGCAAGAAGAGTTTAAGCTACATCGATTGCGTGGCGAAGAAGTTGATAAAATCCAAATATTATCTCCTTGGCCTCATTTGGTTGTTCATTTCAAAAGTGGGAAATTGTTATTTATGAATGGCGAAGACCATGATTATGAACCGTGGCAAGCTGGTTTAACAAATCATGGAGAAGATTCAGATACTTGGCTTGTTGTAGCATGCCCCGGTGGTGGAATGGCTGTTTGGTGCCCCGAAGGTAGAATCGAGTAAAAACGTATAACAAGGTAATTATGCGTGGGACGTCTAAAGCTTGGCTGGCGCTCATTCTTCGCTAATTTTAGCCAAGCTTAATAGCCCCATATTGCGGCGATATACAACCTCAATAGAATGGAGTTTGAATTGAGATATTTCCTATTAATTCTAGTGTCCGCTATTTCTTTTGTTGCCGGAGCGTTTTGGCACAAGTGGCAATTACTAGAGTCTGATCCTGTATCTTTAACTCAAACACTTTCGGTGCAAGCATCTCCTGAAAACATTGGCGTATTGCCAAAGGGAACAATCCTTTATCCGTATTCAGATGGGCAAGGCATTGAAACCTATATTGTTTTTGTAAACTCAAAGTATTTAAATTCTATCGAACCTGTGCAATTTCAAAATCACCTTACAGTAGCCCCGCTGGATGGTTACAGTGAATAGGTTGTATTACAAGTTGCTCAAGTTCGTAAACTCACTGGGACAATTAACAGTTGGCTTGGCGCTTCGCGCAAGTATAGCCAACTGCTATTTGCCCCTTAGCAAAGAGTTAGTGCTACCAAACCGGAGAGATGATGCGTCTTAAACAGTTGTGGTGCTTGGCACTCATTTTTCTACTTACGTCTTGTGGCACAGGAGATAAGCAGGCATTGGAAATTACTGATAGTGCGGTCATCGAGCTACAAGATTTTCTCGCCCAAAAGAAATTTATCGAAGATTCCTCCCTGAAGTATCCTAGAGCCCCCGATGAGTCAGTGAGAGCCAGCGCAGAGAAAGTCATCAACGATCTTACATCCCGTCTTATTATAGGTATTCCAGATAACCCAACGAAGGCTTATGTACTTGGTCAATTTAAGTTATCTCTTAGTCAGCTAGAAAGTTACGATTCCGAAGAGCGTGACAGGGCTTTATCGTACCTGGAAAGCATCATGGATATACTGAGCATTCAAAGTTCAGATGGCTTATTAAACGATTGGAGATATGGCTTTGAATCATAGTAAAGCACTAACAAACGTAGGCTAGGCGACGCAAAAAACGCGCGCTTGCTTTGGGCGTTATAAGGCTATGTCATGTTTAAGAAGATAGTCAGTATATTTAAAAACAAGGAAATTGAGTGGTACGAGCCAGAAGACCCTACTCCACGAGAGCAGTGTCATTGCTGTGATTACATCTCCCTTGCAGAAAGGGGGAATTTCCTAATTTGTCCAATTTGTTTCTGGGAAGACGATGGGCAGGATATTGATGAGCTAGATATAGAGTCGGGGCCAAACCAATACATCACCTTGCGCCAAGGTCGCAACAATTTTAAAGAGTTCGGCGCTTGTGAGTTAACAATAAAAGAGCATGTTTTACCAGAAAGCGAGCGTAAAAGTTTTGAGTGCAAACCAAGGGCTTTATAACAAGTTGCTCAAGTACACTCTGGGCCTTCGGCCCTCCGCGAGACAGCCTACACTGCGTTCTAGATGCCCCAAGGTAAAGCGTTATCCTCAACATAAAAGGAGTTTATTGATGAGGTTTACTTTTCTAATTATTTGTATGATTACTGTTATCCCTAATTTTTCTTATGCCGATTACGGCGTACCTTTTATATTTCAAAGCTGCTATAAATCATTGGATTTTGTAACTTTCAAATTTGAGTATGTTAATCACCCTGAACAATTGTATGACGAAGATACAAAGGGTTTGCCTAAAGCTGTCAGGAAAGAATTCGAAGCTAAAGGTGTTATATATCCAGGAGTAATAGATACAAGTATTTGCGAATTAGACAATGCAACTATTAAAGTTTGGCTAGAAAAGGAAAGCTTACTTTCACTTAGCATTAATGGTGTGACGAAAGTGGATAGTATTCCCATTAATGGTGGTTCTATTTTTTTTGATAAACTTATTATTGATGGGCATAGTTTTCCAAAAGGCGCTGACAAAGGTGGCTTAAGTTTTTGCTTTTATGGTCCTGATAAAGATCGGTCTGTTACAAAAGAATATTTCTATATTTATCAGCAGTATCCAAATTCAGAGGTAATAGATATGAATCGCCTTAAAAAAGAAGTGAATGACAGAAATAATTGGGAGAATCCGAGTTATTTCAAAGACTGCGATGGTTTTCAGAGGTACATATGAAAAGCTAATTAAGGCGCTTAAAGTGGACGCAAAACAGTTGGCTTGCGCTCATTCTTCGCTAAATTTAGCCAACAATTTTGAGCTCGGTAGCGAGGTGCTACCCCTATAAATTCGAGCTAAGTGGGTTAGAACAAAAAATCTAACATTGGAAATGTCCGGAATTTTCCCAAGTCGTTTAATCGAAGAGATGGATAACTGGGTGCAGATACGCCGGTGAGCTTCCGAAACAGGGATGTTTCGGCAGAGCCTACAGGGAGCGTACTCGCGGTGTCTCACAGGCGTATCTGCACAGTAGGTCGTTCATTCACATCCATGTGATCACGACATTGGTGCCTCCATGCACTGCACCTGCCGCAGGCAATTGATACACCATGCTGTCTTGGTTAAAGGATGCCTTTCAAATACGAAATCGGGTAGATGTTCTAAAAGGAAACTTTAAGAAAGCGTTATTAGGCTGGCCGCTAACCAGCCTAGGTTAGAGTAACTAGCCTGGGTCAGAGTAACCAGCCTGGGTCAGAGGAACTAGCCTAGTACCTCGGCCAACACCCGTTGCCAATTCCCCCCCATGATCTTAACGCGATCGCCGCTGCTGAATCCGGCGCGGGACAGGGCGCTGTCGATCCGCTCCATGCGCTCGATATGGTTAAGCTCTGGGATCACCACGTGCCGTGGTTCGTGGTCGAAGCCGAGTACACTCCGTGCCCGCAGGCTATGCCACCACTCGACATATTGTTTCACCCCTTCGGCGTTGTCGTTGTCTAGCTCTAAGAGTTTCTCGTGGCCCCGCAGCGGGTAGTCGTTGGCGATGGCGACGGCGTCTATGCCGCCGACATTGGCCACATGTTTGAGCTGGGCCAGATAGTGGTCTGTGGTGGGTGTGTGCTCAGTGGTGAGCCAGAAGGTCATCATAAAGACGCCGAACAGGCCGCCGGTATCGGCGATCGCCCTGATCACCTCATCGGGTGAGCAGCGGGCGTGGTTGACGATGGCGCGCACGGCGCCGTGGCTCTGTACTATGGGCGCGCGACTGACCTTGGCGCTGTCTAATGCCGATTGGGGGCTGGAGTGGCTGACATCGATCAGCATCCGCTTGCTGTTGAGCTTGTGGATCAGCTGATGACCGGCCTTGGTGAGCGGCAGGTTGAGCCCCTGCTTGCCGTCGTTGTCCAGGGCGCCGCCGCTAAACAGGTTGCCATAGTGGTGGGTGAGCTGTAGCACTCTAAGGCCGCGCTCATAAAACTCATCCACCTGATTGAGGTCTTGATTTATGCTCTGCTCGACGCAGTCGGCGCCCTGAATTTGAAAGAAGACGGCGGTGCGGCCGCTGGCATGGGCCGTCTCAATATCCTTGGCGCTGCGCCCCAGCAGTAGCTTGTCTGGGTTGGCATTTACCCTGGCCAGGGCCTCGCCGATACTCTTGACGCAGGCGTTGTAGGTGCGTTTGTAGTTGGTGGTGCCATCGGCCTGTTCTATGGCCTCGATGGCGGATATGTCGCACAGGTAGGCATCGAGCTTTGACGCGCCGAGATCGGCTAAGTCCTCCGGCAAAAAGGAGAGGCCATCGATATAGAGGGCTTTTTGAGTCGCTTTCGCCCATGCCGGGAGGGGGGCTAGCTGAGTCAGCAGACTGGCAGCGGCCAAGCCCTTAAGTAGATGGCGTCGTTGCATTTGCACAGGCATATTGCGCTCCTCAATAGTTGTTATTATCGCGGCAAATCAATGGGATTAAGCTGCTGATACTAACATCAAATAATCTGTCAGGGGAGCGAAGCCGGGTACTCATGGCCATTGAAACGACCATGAGTGTCGCTTTGAGCTTAAGCTAAGTGCACGGCAATGGCCTTACCAACGGCGCCAGCACTGGCAGGGTTTTGCCCGGTAATGACTCGCTCATCTTCTATGATGAAGGCATTCCACGGCTGGACCTTGTTATAGCGCTTTGCGCTGCGGGTCAGTGCTTCTTCGAGCAGGAAAGGGATCTTATCTATGGTGCCGTAGTCGATCTCCTCTTCACGGGTAAAGCCGGTGACAGACTTATCGGCAATCAGTTTTTCGCCATTGCTGAGTGTGATGGGCAGCAAACCGGCTGGTCCGTGACAGACGGCGCCAATGACACCGCCATTTTCGTAGTGTGTTGCACTGAGCTGGGCAACGGCTTCATTGGTGGCCAGATCCGATAGCAGGCCAAATCCCCCCGGATAGTAGATGGCGCTGTATTGCTCAATATCTATCTGTGAGGCGGGAATCGTATTGTTGACCCGGCTGATAAACGCGGCGTCCTGCAACATAGAGGCGTTGACCTCATCACCTTCGATATCTGTGCCGTACAGGGGAGCCTTGCCGCCGTCGATTGAGACAAGATCATAATCAAGGCCCGCAGCTATTAGCTCATGCAGCGCATGGGTGAGTTCTGGCGCAAAGGTGCCATTGGCTTCGTCAGTGGTGCCGAGTGTGGCGTGGTTTGTCAAAAAGATAAGTACTTTTTTCATGGTGCAATGTCTCTGTTACTGAAAGTGGACTCATTGTAATTCCTCCCTTGAGTGGTGATAATCCTGCTAGATGGCAAATTAATATTGTTATATGGCAACAATGGTGGTTCATGGAGAGTTTTGAGGGGATTGTCGAATTTATTGCGGTTGCCGAGTCTAATGGTTTTTCGGCGGCGGCACGCCAACTGGGAAGTTCGACCAGCCATGTGAGTCGCCAGGTGGCGAGACTTGAGGCGCGACTCGGCTGCGCTTTGTTTGCACGAACCACTCGTAGCGTTAGCCTGACCCAGGCAGGGCTGGGTTATTATCGCCAGTGTCAAAACCTGATGGTAGGACTTAGACAGGCCAATGAGGAAGTGACTCAGCAGCAACAGCAGCTCAGTGGCACGCTGAGGGTCAGTGCCGCAGGTGCCTTTGCCGAGCAATATATCGCTCCGGTATTGATTGATTTTGCCAGGCAACATCCCGCCTTGACCATAGACATGGACTTCAACAGTCGTATGGTTAATTTTGTCGAAGATGGTATCGATTTCGCGATTCGCTTTGGAATGTTAAAAGACTCAGGCCTGGTGGCGCGTAAGTTGGCGAATCGAGACATGATGGCGGTGGCAAGCCCAGAGTATCTGGCCGAGCATGGTACGCCCAAGACGCCTCAGGATCTCAGGTTGCATAGCTGCATCATCTCTAACAATGATCACTGGCTGTTTCAACAAGACGATAATGAACTGAGCATCAAGGTGGAGGGACGCTGGCGCAGCAACAATGTGCCAGCGGTGATCGCGGCGGCAGAGCAGCATTTGGGGATTGCCTATCTGCCTAAGAGTAGCTTTATCGTGCCGCTGGCCAAGGGCAGCCTGGTTCCTGTGTTGTCACCCTATTGGAATCGCGGCCTCACCAGCTGGATTGTTTACCAAAACCGCCGCTTCTTACCCATGCGGGCGCGAATGGCTATAGACCATCTGTTAGCACACTTTGCCGATTGGCAGGAGTGATTCACCGCACCGCCATCGCATTCCAAAACAGGGCGAAGCTGGCGCTACGCTCGTGCTCTTGCTGCCAGCGCTCCGGGTGGTCGACAAAGTAGCGGGTGGCGGCTAGGTATTGGCCGTGGCAATTGTCCTGCATCATCTCGATGGGGTACTCGGCCAGCTCGCCGCTTGCCTGGCCCTGGCGGATCAATTCGGCGATAAAGCCTAGGATGCCGTGCATCGCCTGATCCCGCACCGACTGCTCGACGTTGGGGGACATGGAGTAGAGCTGAAAAAACGCCTGCTTGAGCGGATTGGCCATGGCCCAGGTCAGCGCCGCAAACCACAGCTGTTCGGCATCTTGCTTGAGGTTGCCACTCTTGCTTGCACCCGCTTGTATGGCGTCGGCAAACTCCTGTTTGACACCTAAAAACAGCTGCTCGAGCAACTGCTCCTTGGAGGGGAAATGATGAAACAGGGTACCTGTGGCGACCCCTGCCTCGCGGGCGATGGTGGCCGTGCTGGTACCGTGAAAGCCCTGGCTGACGAACAGCTGCAGGGCGGTCTCTAAGACGGCCTGTTTCTTGGTGCGTTTGCTGCTTGCTGTCATCTGAATCTGCCCGTTAGCGTAAAAACAGCTTCATCAGCAGCTGCTGAATGGCATTGCCATAGGGAGGATGCACCAGCTTGCCCGTGTTGAGCTTGCCACGGCTCAATATGGTCTTGGCGTGGCTCATGGTGAGGAAGCCTTCCTTGCCATGGTAGTGGCCCATGCCTGAAGGGCCAATGCCGCCGAAGGGGGCATCGTCCGCCGCCACATGGAACACGGTTTCGTTGATGCACACACCGCCCGAGTGGGTCTGGTTGAGCAGTCGCTGCTGAGTATCGCTATCGAAGCTCATGATATAGAGGGCCAGCGGGCGAGGGCGGTCGTTCACATAGTCGATCGCCTGCTCCAGGCTGTCATATTCGACGATGGGCAGCAGTGGGCCGAAGATCTCCTCCTGCATCACCTTCATCTGTTCGTTAACCCCGGTTATCAGCTGCACCGGCAGCTTGCGGCTGCCTGGCGTCATGGTTTCGTTGCTGGTGGGGGTCACCTGGGCGCCCAGGTCGATGGCGTCTTGCAGCGCCGCTTGCAGGCGATCGAACTGACGCTGATTGATGATGGCGCCGTAGTCTGGGTTCTGGCCAATTTCGCCATACATCTGCTTGAATCTGTTAATGAAGGCCTGTACGAAGGCCTGGCTCTGGCCCTTGGGCAGCAGCACATAGTCGGGGGCGACGCAGATCTGCCCGGCGTTGAGGCACTTGCCGTAGATCATTCGCTCCACGGCGGTATCCAGCGGCATGTCTGGAGCTATGATCACCGGCGACTTGCCGCCCAGCTCCAGGGTGACAGGGGTGAGGTTGTCGGCGGCGGCGCGCATCACATGGCGGCCAACCGTGGTTGAGCCGGTAAACAGCAGATGGTCGAAGGGGAGCGCCGAGAAGGCGGCGGCGACCTCGGCCTCGCCTTCGACGACAGCCACCAGGGTCTCATCGAACAGGCCGGCCAGCATTTGCCTCAGCACCCTGTTAGTCTCTGGAGTAAATTCAGACAACTTGATCATGGCGCGGTTGCCAGCCGCCAGGGCGGTGATCAAGGGACCGATGGAGAGCATCACGGGGAAGTTCCACGGTACTATGATGCCGACAACGCCCAGAGGCTGATACTGCACCTGTACCTTGGCGGGCGCCAGTAAGATACCTGCGTGGCGACGGCTCGGCTTCATCCAGCCCTTGAGCTTCTTCAGGGTGTAGTTGATGTTGTTGACGCAGGGCATGATGTCGGAGATGCGGCTGTCGTCAGGGGATCTGTGGCCATAGTCGGTATTGAGGGCCTCGACAATCGCCTGCTGATGACTCAGCAGCGCCTGCTTGAGGGCGATAAGCTGGGCCTCGCGTTGCTGCCTAGAGGGGGCGCCTTGCTCACGGAAGCTGACCTTCTGCCTGGCCAGCAGTTGGTTGAGGCCTTGGCCGACATCTAGGTTTGCGGGCATGTTCATTGTGCTTATCCTCTATTGGTTACTGACGTTGAGCGTTCGAATGTTGACGTCTCTTCTGCCAAGCCGGATCTGGAGTCAGATGGCCAAAATACAAAACCGACTGATTAGTCGGTCTAATGTTAGGGGGTAAAACAGTCTAGGTCAAATATTGTTCGATAACGGTGAAAAGTGTGATCTGGATCAAGCGGGTGGCGGGGCTGGAAATCTAAAATGAAATAGACCCTTTTAGTTGGGATTACAGGAGCTTGAAATGAGCAGTAATCTACATGGTATCGCCATTGGCATAGAGCGCAGTCAGGATGATTTTTATCTCGCCTTCAAGGCCGTCGGCAAGTTGACCCACGAAGACTATGAGCAGATGACGCCGCTGTTGGAGTCAGCCTTGGCGGGCATAAAGACGCCCGAAATCGTCGCGCTTATCGACATCACAGAGCTAGATGGCCTGTCGCTGCATGCAGCCTGGGATGACCTTAAGCTGGGCTTGAAACACGGCAAGGAATTTAAGCGGGTGGCCATCATAGGACGGGGGGAGCTACAGGAGTGGGCGACCCGGGTGGCGAACTGGTTTACTCCGGGGGAGTTCAAGTTCTTCGAAGATAGGCGAGACGCGCTCGACTGGCTGTGTTGATGGCTAACCCTTCGTTTATCGCCAGTAACGGTTGTGAGTACTTATTTTGAGCACTGGTTATGAGTATTAGGCGCGGTTTTGGGGATTTGGCGAGCTTTTGGGGATTAGCCGTGGTTTTTAATATTAGTGACGATTTTTAGCCGCTTTAGCAGGCGTAACTAAGGCCCCTATTCTACGCAGAGAAAAGCGGAGAAAGCCCTGCCAGCTAAGCGATTTCTGTCAAGCCTGTGTCACTTTTATCCGCTATGCTTAAAGAAAGCGAATGGTAAGGAGTAACAGATGAGAAATGGTCAAATTTTATGCCCGACAGATTTTTCTGAAACGGCTTCCCATGCCCTCTCTTATGCCATCGAGATGGCCAACCTGTATCAGGTGGGATTTCGCTTACTTCATGTGGTCGAGCAGCCCATGGGGGATGAGAATTTTCAGATCCTCGCGATCACGCCGGAGGAGCTCGCCCAGTCCATGGAAGATGCCGCCGCCGAGAAGATGAGATCCCTGCTGGCCAAGCTCGATAGCAATCTGCCCATTGAGACCATGATACGTCGCGGCGACGCGGTGACCGAGATCTTAGCCGAGGCCGAAGAGAGCCATGTCGGCATGATAGTGATCGCCAGCCATGGCCGTAAAGGCTTGTCTCATTTTCTGCATACTAATGTGGCAGAGGCAGTGGCGAACCGCGCCAAGTGCCCGGTGCTTGTGGTCAAATAGTCGGTGCGAAGGTTCTGGTTTATAAGCCCGTCGTCGGTCAATTGTTTGTCGAGAATGGCTTTCGAGAATGCCTGTCGAAATTGGTTGTCGCAAACGGCTATTGAAAACAGCTGCCGCCGCAGCTTAGTTTTTGCATTTGTAACAGAGGGATACGAGCGCCTGAACTGAGGAGGTGAATATGCGTACCCGTCAAATATTGTGCCCAACGGATTTTTCCGAGACGGCCTCTCACGCCCTGGGCTATGCCATCGAGATGGCGACGCTATATGGCGTGGATCTGCGTATCGTTCATGTGGTGAGTGAACCCTACGGCGCCCATAACTATGGGATAGTGGTGGAGAGTAACGAGGAGCTGGAGCAGCACCTGCATGCCTATGCCAACGGCAAGCTGGGTGAGATTGTCAGGGACGCGCAGATTAGAATGCCGCCTCATCTCAAGGTGCACAGCGAGGTGCGTACCGGCGGTGTGTTAGGTCAGATATTGCTCGATGCCGAAGAGAATGATGTGGGCATGATAGTGGTCGCCAGCCATGGTCATACCGGACTCGCCCACCTGTTGAATCCGAGCGTGGCCGAGGAGCTGGCCAATAAGGCCAAGTGCCCCGTGATGGTGGTGAAATAGCCTAGCCGCGGCAGGTGTCGCGATAGAGCTGGTCCGCCAGGGCGTGCAATACCTCTGGCGCCGGCTTGGTATGGGCAAAGGTTCTGAGCCCATAGATCCCCATTACGAAATAACGCGCCAGATGAGCGGCATCGCCCTTAAGTTCTCCCCTGTCGACGGCTTGTTCAAACTGGGTCGTCAGCGCCTGCTGCCAACTCTCTAGATGCGATTGCACAGCGTCTCTTATCATCTCATCTTGCTCGGCCACCTCGTTGAGCGCCTTGGTCAGCAGGCAGGCCTTGGGCGTATCCTTGCACTGACACTCATCGACTATGCCGGCCAGATACTGCTTAAGCTGCTCGGGGAAGCGGAGCGCTGAGCCGAAACAGGCCGTTAGCTCGGCTTGTCTGTCCTGCCCATATTGTTCTATCACCGCCAGCAAGAGGCCGCGCTTGTTGTCGAAGGCGCAGTAGATGGAGCCAGGGTGTAACCCAGTGGCCTTGGTGAGATCTTGCATGCTGGTCTTGGCGTAGCCCTTGTCGATAAAGGCATTCATGGCCTGTCTCAGTACCTGCTGGCGATCAAATTCGGCGTTGCGCATCTTACTCTTTGGCTGCTTGTTGGGGCGATAAGTGGGATTGTACTCAATTTTGAATGAACGTTCAAAAAAGATCTTGAATCCTTTTTTGACTGAGAGTATCTTGAACGCTCATTCAAGAAAGAGAGCCGATTATGACAGCCGACCTGTTTCAGCCTTATGCGCTTAATGCCAGTATTACCCTCAACAACAAGATCTTGATGGCGCCGCTTACCCGTTGTCAGGCCGACGATGACCTGGTGCCAACCCAGGCGATGGCCGACTATTATGCGCGTCGCGCCGATGCCGGGCTTATCATCTCCGAGGCGGTGATCATTCGCCCCGATGGTCAGGGCTATCCCAATACCCCGGGCCTGTTTACCCCAGAGCAGATCCAGGGCTGGCAGCGCGTGACCAGCGCCGTGCATGCCAAGGGCGGTAAGATCTTCGCCCAGCTGTGGCACACGGGCCGGGTGGCACACTCACACTTTTTCGGTGGCCAGACGGTAGCGCCGTCGGCGGTGAAGATTGAAGGCACAGTGCCGCGTCAGCGTGAGTTGGCCTATGAGACCCCTAAGGCGTTGACCACAGATGAGATTGCGCAGCTGGTGGCTGATTATTCCCAGGCGGCGGCCAATGCCATAGATGCCGGTTTCGATGGCGTCGAGATCCATGGTGCCAATGCTTACCTCATCGATCAGTTCCTGCACCATGACAGCAACCGCCGCGATGATGAGTTTGGCGGTACGCCGGAGAATATGGCGCGCTTCCCGCTGGCCGTGGTGGATGCCATCGTTAAGCGTATCGGTAATGAGCGCACCGCACTACGAGTGTCGCCGGGCGCCTATGTCAACATGCAGGGCGACAGCCGGGATCGCGCCGTGTTCGATTATTTCTTAAATCAGCTGGAGTCTCGTAAGCTGGCCTACCTGCATGTGGGGATCTTCGATGATGCCCTGACTTTCGAGTATCTTGGTGGGCGAGTGTCGGACTATGTGCGCGGCCATTACAGCCAGACCTTAGTGGGGGTAGGCAGTTACAGCGCCGAGACGGGGGCCCAGGCCATCGCCGATGGCCGCTTCGACCTGCTGGCAATTGGTCGCCCCTTCATCGCTAACCCAGACTATGTAGTCAGGGTGCGCGACAGACAGCCGCTGGTGACTTACTCAGACGAGATGTTGGCCGAGCTGGTTTAATCGCGATAGTCGCTTTTAACATTGGCTTTCAAGCCTAGCCTTTCAAGCCTTTGCTTAGGATGAGACAAATAATTGAGACAAATAAGAAAGGGCATATCGCGTCGGCGATATGCCCTTTTTAATGTCTGTTAGCGTTCAGCGTAAGCTTAGAGCTTCCAGGTAATGGTTGCGCTGTAGTTCGCCGGGGCGCCGTAGAATGCCTGGGCCCAGTAGAGACTGTTAAGGTATTTCTCATCGGTCACATTGTTGGCGTTGAGGCTCAGCTGCAGATTGTCGTTAAACTGGTAGCGTGCCATGAGATCGACGATGGCATAGGCGTCCTGGCGGGTGATGATCGCCTCGCCCGCATTGGCAAAGCCGTCGCCGACCACGCCCTGATTGCGGTAGATATCATCTTGCCAGCGCATGTTCATCCCCACAGAGAGGCCTTCGATGGCGGCCACGTCATAGGTGGCGGCAAACTTCAGCAGGCGACTCGGAGTATAGGCGGCGACTATCTTGGCATTGTCATCATCGCCATTGATATCGAAGTCGGTGAAGCCCAGGCTCAGGTTGAGGCCGTCGAACACCTCTCCGGCTACCTCAAACTCATAGCCCTTGCTGTTGATGCCATCGGCACCTATGTAGCGCTGGTCGGTCGGGTTAGTGCGGGGATCGGGTATTGCCAGGTTGACCTGCTGAATATCGAAGTAGGCCAGGCTGGCGATCAGGCGGCCGTCGAACAGCTCGCTCTTGAAGCCTATCTCCCTGCTCTCGCCTGTTACGGGGGCCAGCAGATTGTCGTCGATATCTTTCTCGGTTTGCGACTTGAAGGTTTCGGTATAGCTGGCGTAGGCCACAAGTTCAGGGGTGATACGGTAGACGGCGCCCAGGTAGGGAATAAACTGGCTGTCTTCCACATTTTGCTCCTTGCTGTAGGAGACCCCTTCGGCCTGCCACTTGTTGAAGCGGCCACCGGCGATGAAGTGGAAACCATCGAACAGGTTAAAGCGACCGGTAAAGTAGGCGGCCTGTTGCTTGGCGCTGACATCGCTGCCTTTGGGCTTGTCGGCAAACACAGGCTTTGGCGTGTTGCCATCCCAGTCGTTGAGATCTGGCATGGCTGGGAAGCCGTTGCCTGTGCTGTAGTCGTATAGCGAGCTGTCGATATAGTCCACCTTGGCGTAGTTCACCCCGGCCACCAGTTGATGATCGCGGCCAAACAGGCTGAACTCGCCGTCGACATAGAGATCCACCAGATCATGGCTTTCATCCAGATCGTATTCGCTGCCATAGCCTGTAAGGCCTAGCCCCGTCTCCCTGTCGGGTGTGCCGTAGACGTAGAAGAGTTCGGTATCTTCATCTGTGCTCTTGTGGGAGTAGGTGGCACGCAGGCGCCAATCGTCGGCGAAGTAGTGGCTCAGCTCCACCACTGTGTTGTTCTTGATCACCTGCCAGTTCGACCAGTTGGCCGAGGTGTTGGTGGATCTGTCGTAGTTGGTTGGGCTGCCGTCTGTGTAGTAGAGCGGCAGGGCGCCCCAGTTGTTACCGGTGGCATCGTTGTTGATGTAGCTGTGGCTGACCGACAGGCTGGTGTCGTCACTCAGGTTGGCCTCGATGAAGGCGTAGAGAACGCTCTTGTCTGTCTCGTAGCGATCGAGGTAGGAGTCTTTCTGCTGTTTTACCGCCACCACGCGGGCGGCGAAGGTGTCGTTGAGGCGGCCACTGGCATCAGCCTCGACTCTGGCGTTGTTGAAGCTACCATAGCTGGCTTGGAGCTTGAGTTGATTGTCAGAGGTCGGACGCTTACGAATGAAGTTGACCGTGGCAGAGGGGTTGCCCACGCCTGTCATCAGGCCGTTGGCGCCGCGGATCACCTCGATGCGATCATAGATGGCGGTGTCTTCATCGGCGTGGTTGTTGCCCGAGGTCAGTGGCAGGCCGACCCCATCGATCTGGAAGTTGGTGATGTCGAAGCCGCGGGCCGTGTAGTAGGTGCGGTCCGTCTCGATGCGCTCGACATTGATGCCGGTGGCGCTGTCCAGGGCGCTGTTGATGTCGTTGAGCTGGAAGTCGTCCAGCTGAGCATCAGTGATCACAGACACCGACTGTGGAATATCTATGATGGCCAGATCCAGGCGCGAGGCGCCGCCGACAGAGTGGGCATTGTAGCCCTGCACATAGCGGCCGCGAACCTCGATCTTCTCGATATCCTGGTTGTCCTGTTGGCTGTCATTGTCTAGTTGAGCAGTTTGATTCTCTGCGTGGCCTGGCATAGTCGCCATGCTCAGGGCGCAGAAGATAGCGAGCGAAATAGGCTTAAGTTTCATGATCTGTCGTCATCTTAGCAAAAGAAGAATAGTGAGGAGCGGTGCAAGACCGCTGGGGACTTGGCACGCCAACCAAATTTACGCAACAAAGGATATACAAAAAAAGCAGGATTTTAAATGGGAATGGTTATCATTTACTTTTGTGTCGAATGTAAAGAAAAAAATTGATTTTTCATGCCAGGCGGCCGCTTTGGCCTTTGCATTAGCAAGTTCGTCGGCTTTTTCTATACTCAGAGGTGTGAACTGGATCAGATTTTTAAGGTGAGGCACCCATGAGAAAAAGCGTAATTGGAGTATCTGGCTTGCTGCTGATGTCGGCAAGCGTCCTGGCTTTCGCAGGTCAAGCTGTTGCTGGTCAAGAGCAGGCGAAGACGAGTTCTACCCCGGCCTTCGAGCATGCCAACAGCAACGCCGCCTTCCTGCGCTGCGGCACCCGTACCCCCTCGGATCTCGAGGTGAAGATGTTGAATGAACACCTCAAGGCCCTGAAGAAGCCGAGCGGTGTGGGTAATGGCAACGGCAACGGCGGTGGCGGCGGTGGTGATGGCGGCACGGGCGGTAACTACACGGCCGTGGGTTATAATATTCCCGTTTATGTCCACCTGATCCTGAGTAGTAGCGGCGATGGCGATGTGTCAGGTCTGGTTGCGGAGCAGATGAATGTGCTTAATGATGCCTTCGCCGGTGCAGGTGGCGGCAGCGGCTTCGATACTAAGTTCAGCTTCACCTTGATGGGGACAACAAAAACAGAAAACGATGCCTGGTACACCGCGGGGCCGGGCACCAGCGCCGAGCGTGCGATGAAACAATCCCTTCGTCAGGGCGGCGCCGATACCCTCAACATCTATGTCTCTAATCCTGGTGGTGGCCTGCTGGGCTGGGCGACCTTCCCCACAGACTATGCCAGCAATCCTAGCGACGATGGCGTGGTGATCCTCAATCAATCGCTGCCGGGCGGCGCGGCTTCACCCTATAACGAAGGCGATACCGCAACCCATGAGGTCGGCCACTGGCTGGGTCTGTATCATACCTTCCAAGGTGGCTGTAATGGCGGAGACCAGGTTTCCGATACCCCGGCCGAGCGTTCGGCGGCCTATGGTTGTCCCTCGGGGCGCGACACCTGTCGACGTGACGGTGGTGACGACCCCATCTACAACTTCATGGACTACACAGACGATAGCTGTATGGTCGAGTTCACTCAGGGCCAGTCTGAGCGCGCCGATACCTTAAGCGGTGCCTATCGCTGGCCGTCTAACTAGTCTCATGGAAAATTCACTGTTGAAACAGGGCCTATGGTGTCTCGCCATAGGCCTTTGTTTGTGGGGGAGCCCTTGTTTGGCGGAGCGACTGCGTGCCCCCGACTTCGTGCCCTGTGGCCGTGACCAACTGACCTCATGGCAGGGAGAAGTCTTTAACTATCACAGGATCGAGACCCAGATAGCCTTTGGTATTCGCACCGTAGACGGTACCCTGGAGCGCCTGGATATCGCCTACGCGCTTGAGCAGATGCGGCTCAATGGCGGGCTGTTTACCCTGCCAGACTGGAAACGGCTGGAGGTCTCTCCCGGCGTGCTCAAGCCCTCGGTACGGGTGAGGGTATGGCGCTGCGATGAGCAGGGCGCCATCAGCTTCATGATTGACTGGCTGGAGTGATCCAGCCAGAGCCCTTAATCGCTAAGCTCTTAGTCGCTAAGCATAGCGGCGACGCTGCCGCAGAGTGTCATCAGAAACAGAAACCACTTGAGTACCTTGGGGCTCACCTTGATCGCCAGCTTGACCGCCAGATGGGCGCCCACCATGGTGCCTGCTGCCAGGATGAGCCCAGGCAGCCAGAGGATCAGATCTTCCTTGATGAAGACCAGCAGGGAAGCCAGGGTGAAGAACAGGGTACAGAACACCTTGAGGGCGTTGGCCCTCACCAGATCATATCTCAGGCTGCCCGCCAGGGCCGCCAGTAAGACGAAGCCTACCCCCGCCTGCACGAAGCCGCCATAGATCCCGGCCAGGGTCAGCCAGAACCAGGAGCTGGGCGTGTCCTTGACCCGGTTGACCGGGGTGCCCAGCTCGGGCGCTATGATGGCGGGGCGCACTAAGATGATGAGCGCCATCAGCAGCATGGTGCCCAGTAGCAGGGGTTTAATCAGTGTGCTGGGGGCGTATGCGGCGAGGCCTGCGCCTATGAAGCCGCCGAGTATAGTGGGCAGCAGTATCGGCCCCTTGTCCTGGGTATCTAGCTTGCCATGCTTGTGAAAGCCTAACAGGGCGGTGATCGATTGCACCGTGACCCCGACCCGGTTGGTAGCGTTGGCGACCTCGGCGGGCATGCCCATCACCATGAGTGCGGGCAGGGTGAGGTTGGAGCCGCCGCCGGCCAGGGTATTGATGATGCCAGCCAGAAAGCCGGTGACGACCAGCAACAGGCCGTGGGTGAGGGTGATCTCCATGGGTACTCCTTACGCCCTAATGGGGAATGACTCGCTGGATAAGTTAGAAACTTGAGCCAGGCTCGGCGAGAAACGCCAGCTCCTCTTGGGTGGACTCGCGCCCCAAGATGGCATTGCGATGGGGATAGCGTCCAAAGCGGTCGATAATCGCCTTGTGGCGCAGCTCAAACGCCAGGTTGTTTTCGGCGCCCTCTCGATTAAACAGGATAAGGGCGACCTCGTGAATCGCCTGCGACTCGCTGTGCATGTAGGGCATATAGAGAAAGGGTACCTGTTTAGGTTGCAGCGCCTTGTCGATGCCAGCGGCCACGGCTTCCTGGGCCAGGGTTAGCGCCATGGGATCGGCGGCGAAGGCTTCTGGCGTATCCCGGTAGATGTTACGGCTAAATTGGTCCAGCACGATAATCTCGGCCAGACGCCCCTGGGGTGTGGTGCGCCAGTGATAGAGTTCGCCCTGTTTGGCCTGAGTGAGCAGCTCGCCGAAGCGGGCTTGAATCGTCCTGTCGAAGGTGAGGTCTTTGACAAACCAAGCTTTAGGTTCAATCTCCTCGAACCAGAAGCGAATGATGTCATCTGGCGTGTGGGCTATCCTGTTCATCTCTTCTCCTTCTCTCCAGGCTTATTGCCAGTTCTAGCTATATCCAGTTTTTCGGATCTTCTCTGGTCAAACTTAACGCGGTTTCGGCAATCAATCTAGCCTCTTCGAGGGGAATATAGGGGATCACCAGGGGGCCTGATGCCAGACCTAAGTGCAAGGTGGCCAAGGCATTACGCCTCTGCCCCGGCGTCTGTGAGATACAAACATCCTGGGTCTTACTCAGGGGAACCAGTCGCCAGGTCTGCCCCAGCGCACCTGTGTGGATCCAGCAGTCATCCCCCTCCAGGCAGTAGCCCCATTGACGATAGTTGAGATAGAGGCCGACAAGCGCCACCAGGGTGAAGCCGGCGACCAGTTCGGTAAAGGGGTTGAGGCCAAGGATAAGGGTCATCACCACAGGGATCAGTGCCAGCGGGATGGCGCGGCGCCAAAGCCAGCCGCTGTTTATCCCTTGATAACTGGAGGGCAGGGAGTTGGCCTTGGCCGCCAGGCTATCGAATCGGCCGAAGGCCTGAGGGATATCTTCACGACTCATGCTGGGGATCAGTAGGTGGCGCTTGGCGAGCTGCTCCACCTCATTACCTTTTACCTGCTCGAAATGTACCGTCCAACGCCCGATAAGCCTGCCGATGACGGGCTGCTCGAATCGGACAAGCTGCACCCTGTGCAGGCGCAGCGCATCTTGCTGTTTTGCCAGTATGCCGCCGGTTCGATGCAGCGTGCCCTGACGCAGGCTGAGGCGATAGGGGTAATACTTAAGCACGGCCGAGGCGATAGAGATGAGCGAGAGCAGTAGGTAGAGGAGTATTAGCGCGGCTGCTACCGCCAGGATTTGATAGATAAGTCCGGTGGCGATATTGGCCTGGTACCAGTGCCAGGCTTCCTGCACCATGCTGGTTTGTCCCAGGGATTCCCAGTCTACCTGGCCTATGATGGAGCCGGAGATTATTGAGAGCCAGATGAGGTTGTTCTGATAGAAGCCGAAGATCAGCAGATCTTTAAGATCTTTGGCTACCACCAGGCCTTCGCCCTGACGCCGGGATTGCGCGCTTGCCCGATTGGCCGTCATGCCCGCCTGTTGCGGCTCACTGGCAGGCGCCAGCATCTCGCCGTCGGCAGGCATAGCTTCAGAAGCTGCCTGTTGGGACTGGGAGGCAAACAGGTGTTTCTTGAGTTGCATGGCCTGGCGATAGTTGACCGCGGCCAGCACTGCCTCATCTTGCTTGGAGCCGGCCGTCTCCACCACCAGGCTGTAGAGGCCGAGCGGTCGGAAGTAGAGGGGCTGCTCCAGTCGCACATTTTGGATCTTGTTCAGCGGGATCTCCTGGGCGCGTTTAAACACCAGTCCCTGGCGGATCCCCAGCTTGGCGTCGCTGAGCCGATAGCGATACTTGGCCCATTGCAGGCTGGCATAGGTCAGAGTGACCAGGACCAGACCCGCGGCGACCAGCAGCAGCCAGGGGGAGTTGAATCCCCGCTGCCATCCGGTGTAGACCAGGGGGATCAGCGCGTAACCATTGGTCAGCAGCTGACGTAGGCTGCCGACACTGAAGCTGACGATCGACCAGGGAGACAGGCTCGCCCACTGGGCGAAGCGTGTACTCATGGGTTAATCCTCGCGCCCGTCGGGGGCTTGATGCTGTGGTGCCTGTTTTTGGGAGGCTTTGGCCAGTAGATGCTTACGCAGTGGCTCTGCCGTGTCGTCCCCCAGGCCTGGCAGGCTGATCTCGGCGCTGCCGCTACCTGCGCTGAAGCACTTGAGGGTGTGCTGATGAAAATAGCGCTCCAGTGGGCCCTGAGACAAGCTGACATGCTGCAGGCGAGTATAGGGCAGGGCGATCTTCTTATGCCAAATCAATCCCTTCTGCATGATGAATTCGTGATCGAACACGCCGTAGGCGATAGAGAGGGCGTAGCGATAGCGGCCGTAGCTGACGATACCAGCCAGGAAAAGCAGGCTCGTCACCAGGGCGATGATCAGGCTGCCCGGCAGGTTGAGCAGGATTGCGGCCAGGGGCGCTATGATCAGTAGCGGCGTGAAGATCAGCAGATTCTCTATCTGCACCTGATGCAGATAGGCCTGTTCCAGTGGTGTCAGTGGTACTTCATCTATGGCGATCCAGTCTGGCTGCTCCAGCCGACGCCTGGCCTGCATTGATGCCGAAGTTTGAGGAGTCACATCTTCCATTTGTTATCCTGCGAAAGTTGGCTATTGGCTGACTATAACATCTTTCCTTTGGTTGTCAGCCATTTGCACCTGTTTGTGATGCTTGTTTTATGTTACAAGATAATAAAAACCATGTTGAGAGAGGATGCCTTGAGCGCCGAGTTATCTAAGCAAAAAATTGCCTTCCTGAGAAAGCTCTATCTGGCCCATTTGATCGATAGTGAGCAGCATAATCTGCTGTCGCTGAACAAGGCCACCACCATGCCAAGGCGTACCCTGCAAGATGCCATCGCCGCCATGGGAGATATAGGTATCAGCTGTACTTTTGTGCAAGATGGTGAGCGCCATAATGCCGGTTATTATCGCCTCAACGACTGGGGGCCTATCGACAAGATCTGGGTGGCTAATAACATCGAGAGCATCACCCAATCGTTGAAGCATGACTGATCGCTGCCGCTAGACTGATCGCTGAGGTCAGATTGATTTCACAGGCCTAATGATTTAGTGATTCAGTAGGTAGAGGCCAATGAAGCCAAGCCAACTCAGGGCTAGCAGTAGCCAGGGCAGCTTGCTGGCTTTAGGCGCGGCCTGTAACCCGTCATCCATTGGCTCCATCGTTTGACGCTGCTTCTCCTTCAGGACCTGCTTGCGCTGCTTGTCCCTGTCTCTGGCCTTGCTCTTCTGGCGCTTCTTGTATTCGGCAATCCCCTTTTCTATCCCTTGGGCGATAAGCTTGGTCTGTTCCTTGGTTTGCCCGGGTTTCTGGGTGGCCTTGGCAATTTTCATCGCCTCATCTTTGGTTTCGTTGGAGATCTGCTGCGCCATAACGTCTTAAGCTGATGAATGTTGGCCTCACTATAACATGAGTCGCGCCACAGGGTTACACAGGCTTAGCCTCTGGTACGGCCTCTGCCCCTATACCATAGTATGAGTATGATTTTGTTAAGATATCGCTTAACCTGTCTGTGGCAAATTCAATCAATAATAATACCCTGCTATCAAGGACAAGATCATGCTTAATAAGGCCGCAAAACCTCTGGTCAAGTTGGTCGACCGCTATCTGCCCGACCCCTATATTTTCGTGTTACTCCTCACCCTGCTGGTGTTTGTCGCCGCCATGACGGTGGAACAGCAGAGTCCGCTGCAACTGGTGACCTACTGGGGCCAAGGCTTCTGGGCGCTGCTCAGCTTCTCGATGCAGATGTTGCTGGTGCTGGTGGCCGGTTACATGCTGGCCAGCTCGCCGCCCATTAAACGCCTGCTAGATAGCATCGCCGCCCTGGCCAAGAGTGCGCCCCAGGCGATCATCCTGGTGACTCTGGTGTCGCTGCTTGCCAGCTGGATCAACTGGGGCTTCGGCCTGGTGGTCGGCGCCCTGTTCGCCAAGGCGCTGGCGCGTCAGGTGAAGGTGGATTATCGCCTGCTGGTGGCCAGTGCCTATTCGGGGTTTGTGGTCTGGCATGGCGGCCTCGCCGGCTCCATCCCCCTGACCATAGCCACCAAGGGGCATTTCGCCGAGGACAAGATAGGCATCATAGCCACAGACAATACCATTTTCGCCGGCTTTAACCTGGCGCTGGTGGCTGTTCTGTTCGTGCTGATCCCCTTGGTTAACCGCTTCATGTTGCCAAGCGCTGATGAGAGCATCTATGTCGACAGGGACAAGCTAGCAGAGCCCGAGGTCGAGACCGAGGCGATCACCCGTCCGGCTGATTATCTGGAAAATAGCCGCCTACTGGCCTGGGCCGTGGGTGGGGCTGGTTTGGTTTACCTGGGACAATACTTCTTCGCTGCCGGCGGTAAGCTCAACCTGAATATCGTCAATTACCTGTTTCTGTTTCTCGCCATCATCCTGCATCAGACGCCTCGCAGCCTGCTGACCAGCCTCAATGAAGCGATCAAGGGCGGCGCCGGCATAGTGATCCAGTTCCCCTTCTATGCGGGGATCATGGCGCTCATGGTGCAGTCGGGTCTGGCTCAGAGTATTTCTTCGGGGTTCGTGGCCATCGCCAGCGCCGACACCCTGCCGTTCTGGAGCTTTATCAGTGCAGGTATCGTCAACATCTTCGTGCCGTCCGGTGGTGGGCAATGGGCGGTGCAGGCACCTATCATGTTGCCCGCCGCCGAGGCCTTGGGCGCCGATGTGGCAAGGGTCGCCATGGCGGTGGCCTGGGGCGATGCCTGGACCAATCTGATCCAGCCCTTCTGGGCCCTGCCTGTGCTGGCTATTGCAGGTCTTAAGGCGCGGGATATCATGGGCTTCTGCCTGATGCAGCTGATCATCACTGGCATAGTGATCAGTATCGGTTTGACCTGGTTCTAGTCAGATCCCCACCGATTAATCTCCGCAAACAAAACCCGCTTTTCCCGGCGGGTTTTGTTATTCTGTTAGTCAAGCCTGATACCGCTGCCGAAAAGGAATGCCAGCTTGTCTCAACCTCTCTCACCGACTGCCTCTCATGACGCACCTCCCGGCCCTAAGCGGTCAGCACCTCAACCTAAGCGACCAGGAGCGAAGAAAGCCGTTCTGCCCTGGATAGGCGGCTTCCTGCGTCCCTATCGCGGCAAAGTGATCGCCGCCATAGTGTTTCTGTTTATCGGCTCGCTGGCCTGGCTGTCCCTGGGCCAGGGGGTACGCCTCATGGTGGACGAGGGATTCCTGCGGGAGAACGGTGAGCGGCTCAACGAGATCATCTTGCTGGTGATTGGCATCACCGCGCTGAGCAGCTCCGCCATCTTCTGCCGCTTCTACCTCATGACCTGGCTTGGGGAACGGGTAAGCGCCGATATCCGCCTCAAGGTCTATGACCATCTGCTCAAGCTGTCGCCCGGTTTCTACGCCAGGCTGCGCACCGGCGAGGTGATCTCCCGCTTTACCGCCGATGCCACGCTGTTGCAATCTGTGGTGGGCTCTAGTCTCTCCATGGCGCTGCGCGCCAGCGTTACGGTGGTGGGCGGCCTGGTGATGATGGCGATCACCAGCCTTAAACTCACCGCCCTGGTGCTGCTGGCCGTGCCCCTGGTGCTGGGGCCTATCTTCTTCTTTGGCCGTAAGGTGCGCGAGCTGTCTCGTCGCAGCCAGGACAGGGTGGGCGACCTGGGTGCCTATGTGGATGAGTCGCTGCACGAGATCCACACAGTGCAGGCCTATTGCCATGAAGGCCGTGACAGACAGCTGTTTTCCGAGCGGGTCGAGGCCGTGATGGAGGCGGCCAGGGGGCGCATCAAGTATCGCGCCATTCTCATCTCCCTGGTGATGTTTCTCAGCATACTCGCCATCGCGTTAATTACCTGGGTGGGCGCCAAGGATGTGATGAGTG
Source organism: Shewanella sp. KCT (assembly GCF_007636505.1). NCBI lineage: Bacteria > Pseudomonadati > Pseudomonadota > Gammaproteobacteria > Alteromonadales > Shewanellaceae > Shewanella > Shewanella sp. KCT. Next base: position 170,688 of record NZ_LVDJ01000006.1, on the reverse strand, counting down.
GGGCGATCACTCCGGGCGAGCTCTCCGCCTTCATGTTCTATGCCGTGATGGTGGCGGGCGCCGTGGCGACCATCAGCGAGGTGATCGGCGAGATCCAGCGCGCCGCCGGTGCGACGGAGCGGCTTATCGAGCTGGTGGGGACGCCTATCGATATTCCTCTGGCGCCACAACCAGTCAGCTTGCCGGCCAAGGTGCGCGGCGAGTTGAGGCTAGAGCAGGTGTGTTTCAGCTATCCTGTTCAGGCCAGTGCCGATAGTGCTGAGGAGATGGAAGCGCAGGCTGGCGTCGAGGTGATCCGTGGCCTGAGCCTGCATATCTCTCCCGGCGAGCGGGTGGCCCTGGTGGGGGCGAGCGGCGCCGGCAAGAGTACCCTGTTTGAGCTGTTGCAGCGCTTCTACCCCCTGGACAGCGGGGTGATCGCCCTGGACGGTATCGACATCGCCAGCCTGCGACCACAGGATTTGCGCCAGCAATATGCCCTGGTGCCCCAGGAATCGGTGATCTTCGCCACTAGCGTGCTGGAAAATGTGCGTTACGGTCGCCCGGGCGCCAGTCTGGAGGAGGTGCAGGCCGCCTGTGTTGCCGCACGCGCCGATGAGTTTATCTCTGATTTTAGCGAGGGCTATCAGACCTATCTGGGTGAACGCGGCGTGCGTCTATCCGGTGGTCAGAAGCAGCGTATCGCCATCGCGCGGGCGATATTGGCCGATAGGCCGGTATTGCTGCTGGATGAGGCCACCAGTGCCCTGGATGCGGTCAGCGAGCAGAAGGTGAAGCAGGCGCTGGATGTGCTGATGCAGGGGCGCACCACACTGATCATCGCCCATCGCCTGGCAACTGTGCTCAACGCCGACCGTATACTGGTGATGGATAAGGGGGAACTGATCGCCAGCGGTACCCATGGCGAGCTGATGCAGAGCAACAGCCTCTACCGCGAGTTCGCCAGCTTGCAGCTACTCTCGGAAGAGGCCTAAAGGATAGGAGAGTGAGATAAGGGCAGACAGGTTATATCTGCTCTTATCTGTTTCTATATTTAGCTAGACTAGCCTCTATGGCCGCCGTGGCCACCACCGCACTGATGGCGGGTTTCTCTGCCGCCATCTTCCACAGCGATCTCACCGCCATCTTCAAACAGCTTAAATGCGCCTTGAGTCATATCGTTTTGGGTCGGGGAGTCCAGGTGCCCGAGGCAGGTGTAGCCCACCCGATAGTTGCCAGCAGGCAGATAGCCCATGGCAAAGAACCAGTTACCATTAATGTCTTGGCGTATGGGGGAGATGGCCACCGGCGAGAAGAGGCCGTCGTCGCGGCTCTGCGCTATGTCGCCCATCTGCGCCAGGCTGGTCACCTCACTCGGGTAGAGATAGGCCATGTGGTAGAACTGGCCGCCCTCGGGGGCACTCGCTGCGTATTGAGTCTCACAATCGGCGATCCATTGAGGATCCATCTCGCCGAAGATGTGTCCCATGGTGTCGTCGTCGATGGAGTAGATACCCTGATGGTTGAGTTGATATTGGCCATCGGAAAGGTGCATTGACTGGTAGAGGTCGATCTCCATGGTCAGGTTAAGGTGCTGATGTTCGCCCAGGGTGAAGTTTGCCATGGGGAGGCGACCATCTTCTATCATCAGCGGGTGCTGGCCCTGGCCGTTTTCGATGAGGCAACCCTGGGCCTGATCGCCATTAACCAAGGTGAAGTGTACGTCGTGATATTGGCCTGCGGGGAGTTCTAGGCCGTCGATCACTCTGTGGCTGTCCATGCCTTGGTAGTCCAGCAGGTTAAACCTGTGCTGGGCCATATCCTGAGTGTGCCGCTGGCCATGAGCATCTGTCATCACCAGTTTATCGAACACCAGCTCGACCCGGCTGACCTGACTCATTGGAGAATCGGACAGGGCGATACTCACTGTACCTGTGGCGAGTGGCTCTGGTGGACTGGTGTCATCGGAGCCGCCGCAGCCGCTGAGCATAAGGCCAACGAGGGTGAAGGGTAAAAAAGCTAGGGGTAGAGTTAAGGGTCGCATCTTGATTAAACCTTTTAATGAGTTTTTTCTAATGGATATATTGATTCTAAGGAGTACTTGCACAAAATGTAGGGATTTGCTGGTTGAAATTTGTACTTTGTGAGTGGCCTAACGCTTAGGACGTTTAGCCCTTGATGGCCAAAATAAAGTGCGATAGGGAGGCGTGCTTTATCACTGGAGAGCTTTATTACATGAGAGCATTATTACAGGAGAGCATTATTACAAGAGAGCATTATTACAGGAGAGCGTTAGTGCTTGTGAACCTCAGGCGAGATCCCTGCGTATTGATTTAACGAATTGATTTAAAGAATTGGTTTAACGAATTGTTTTTCCAATATACCTCAATAAGTGGAGTATCGCGATGAGATGGCCTGTCACCTTTTCTCTTATTTGTCTGTTAACCCTGCTAACGGCATGTACCAGCGCACCCAAGGGGATAGCGCCGGTGGAGGGATTCGAACTCTCCAGATACCTGGGCACCTGGCATGAGATCGCCCGTCTGGATCATGGCTTCGAGCGCGGCCTGAGCCAGGTGACCGCCGAGTATCAACTGCGGGGCGATGGCGGCGTGAGTGTGACCAATCGCGGCTTCGATGCGCAATCACAAAGCTGGAAGAGCGCCGAGGGCAAGGCCTACTTTGTCCAGACGCCCGATATTGGCCACCTCAAGGTCTCCTTCTTCGGTCCCTTCTATGGTGCCTATGTGATCTACCGTCTGGATGCGGATTATCAGTACGCCTTCGTAACCAGCTATAACCGTGACTATCTCTGGCTGCTGGCGCGCTCGCCCGAGGTGGATGAGTCGGTACGACAAGCCTTTATCACCCAGGCCGAGAAGCTGGGGTTCGATACCCAGGCGCTCATTTGGGAGTAATAGAAAGCAGGGAGTAATAGATAGCTGGGCGAAATAGAGCTACTTATCCAACTCAGAGCGAATAAATGTGAGAATAAAAAATGGCGCCCGAGAAGGCGCCCTTTTTATGGCTTTTGAGGCTCAAATTGGTTGATTTAGCAGATTACTTCCTCAACTCACGACGCAGTATCTTACCCACGGTCGACTTGGGCAGTGCGGCCATGAACTCGATTATCTTGGGGAGCTTATAGGCGGCCAGCTGCGCGCGGCAATGTTCGAGCAGGGCCTGCTTAGTGGCATCGTTTGCCAGCTCAGGTTCTCGCAGCACTATGGCGGCCTTGACGGCCTCGCCGCTACGGCTGTCGTCGACGCCGATCACGGCACATTCCAGCACGCTCTCATGGGCAGCCAGCACATCTTCCACCTCGTTAGGATAGACGTTGAAGCCGGAGACGATGATCATATCCTTCTTGCGATCCACTATCTTGTGCATGCCATCTTCAGTGGCCAGGGCGATATCCCCGGTCTTGAAGAACCCATCGCTGGTCATCACCTTGGCGGTCTCCTCTGGCTTCTGCCAGTAGCCGCTCATCACCTGTGGCCCCTTGACCGCCAGCTCGCCTATCTCACCCTGAGACACCTCCTGCTCGTTGGCATCGAGGATCTTCACCTGAGTATCGATCACCGGGCGACCTATGGTGCCAAGACACTCGAGTCCCGGCGCGTTAACGGAGACCACGGGCGAGGTTTCCGACAGGCCATAACCTTCGGAGATGGTGCAGCCCGTGGTGGACTGCCAGACGCTGGCCGCCGCCTGAGTGAGTGCCGTACCACCAGAGATGGTGATCTTGAGGTGACTAAAGTCTAGCGCCTGGAAGGACTGCTGATGGCACAGACCGACAAACAGGGTGTTGAGGCCGGCAAAGCCGGTGAAGGGATGCTGGGACATGGTCTGAATAAGCGCGCTGATATCTCTCGGGTTGGGGATGAGTACGCTGCAGCCCCCTTGCTCGAAGTAGACGAAATTCACCATGAAGGCATAGATATGGTAGATGGGCAGGGGCGCGATAAAGATCTCCTCGCCCTCGACAAACTTGCTGGCCAGGCGCGACTGCACCTGCAGCATATTGGCCAGCAGGTTGCTGTGACTGAGCATGGCGCCCTTGGAGAGGCCCGTGGTGCCGCCCGTGTATTGCAGCGCCGCCAGGCTCTGCTGCGCGACCTCTATCGGGCGGTACTCGGCTTGGCTGCCCAGGGCCAATACCTGGTTAAAACCTATGTGGGCGAGCTGGCTGTCGGCCTGGGGTTGGGTTGCTATCAGATCCAGCGGATGGGTTGAAATTACCGTCTCTATCTGGGTCTCTGGGATCACGGCTTCCAGGGTTGGCAGCAGATCGCTCAGCACTACCAAGGCCTTGGCATCCGAGTCTCTGTATTGGTGGATCAGTTCTCGCTGGGTATACAAGGGATTAGTGTTGACCAGTATCATGCCGGCCCTGAGCGCGCCATAGGCGGCGATAACAAACTGGGTGATGTTGGGCAGCTGGATGGCGACCTTGTCGCCCACCTCAAGCTGGGTATGTTGCTGCAGGTAGGCGGCAAAGTAGCGGGAGTCGCGTTCTATATCGGCAAAACTGCTGGCCTTGCCCAGACACACATAGGCTGTCTTGTCGCCGTAGCGCTCGGCGGCCGTTTCGATCAGATCGATCAGTGATGCATATTTTTCCAGATCTACATGGGCATGTGAGTCATAGGCCATGGACGCGTCTCCTTTGCTTATTATTGTCGGTATTCTTGGGCGCAGCTAAAAATCAAACAGGTGTTTAGACTGTGCTAAAACGCGTCTAAGGTCAACCTCTGTCGGCCTAAAATAAAACAATCGTTTAACGATTATCTATCTGTTTAATATCGCTATTTTTATAGCGTGACAAAACCTACCTGGTCTGACCTGATGGAGCCGTTATTATCGGGTATTGCGAGAGGGACTTAGAGTGAGGCGTGAAAGCGATTGGGTAAAAATGCATATAAGTGTTGGCCCCGGTGGCCAGTAACACCACCGAGGCACACTCGAGTCCTTAGAAGGCGCTCAGGCTAAAGAAGGGACTGGCCTGGGAGACCTTCTCCTTGGGGTTACTCAGGTTGGTGACCGTAAAGGCGATGGTCTGTTTCTGCAGCTTAGCGCCGACAAAGTCCGGCTGCTTCTGTTCGAAAACCGTCACCGGATAGCTCAGCTGTTCACCGGCCTTGATCATCACCTGCTGTGAGGTCTCCTTGGCGAAGCCGTGGTTGCCAGTGTCCTTTAGGCTGATAAGGTACTGGTGATCCTCCTGGGTCTTGTTGCGGATCTTCAGGGTGTAGCTGTTTTCGATGCGGCCGTCACCTACCTCGCGGTAGAGGCTCTGGCGGTCGCGGATGACGTTGAGATCTATGCTCTGGTGGCGATAGAGATCCAGGGCGAACACGCTGAGCATGATGATCACCGCGATGCCATAGCCGACAAACTTGAAGGAGGTAAAACGTTTCGCTTCCTTCTTCTGCAGCTCGTTCTCGCTGGCGTAGCGGATCAAGCCCTTGTCATAGCCGAACTTGTCCATGGTCTGGTCGCAGGCATCGACGCAGGCACCGCAGTTGATGCACTCATATTGCAGGCCGTTACGAATATCTATCCCCGTGGGGCAGACATCGACACATAGATTACAGTCGACGCAGTCGCCGAGATCGGTAGCCTGTTTGCGTTTTCGCGGGCCGCGAGACTCGCCGCGAGCGGCGTCATAGGAAACGGTGAGGGTATTGGCGTCGAACATGGCCGACTGAAAGCGGGCGTAGGGACAGCAGTGCAGGCACATCTGCTCACGCATCCAGCCTGCGTTGAGGTAGGTACACAGGGCGAAGAACCAGACCCAGGCGGTGACCCAGAAACTGGCGCTTAGGGTAAAGATCTGTGGATAGAGCTCGCTGGCCGGGATGAAGTAGGCGATGAAACCACAGCCGGTGATCAGCCCCGCCAGTGCCCAGGCCAGATGCTTGGCGCCGCGTTTAAGCACCTTCTCAAGACTCCAGGGAGCCTTATCCAGGGCGTGACGCTTGTTGCTGTTGCCCTCAATCTGCCGCTCTATCCAGACGAAGGCGAAGCTCCAGCTGGTCTGAGGGCAGAGGTAGCCACACCAGACGCGGCCCCAAAAGACGGTGACGAAGAAGAGGGCGAAGGCGGCGATGATAAACAGCCAGGCCAGCAGGGTGAAATCCTGCGGCCACAGGGTCAGGTTGAAGAAGTGAAACTCCTGACGCTCCACGTCCAAGAGGATCGCCTGGCGTCCCTGATAGGGGATGAAGGGCAACAGGAAGAAGAAGAGGATAAGCAGGCTATTGAGGCCGGTGCGCAGACGCTGAAAGCGCCCCTTCTGTTCTTTTATGTGTATCTTACCGCGCTGCACCGGCAAATTGGTCACGGGGATGGCCTGGCCCAGGGCGGCCTTGGTGGCGATTGGGTTCTCTGTACTGCTGAGATCTTGACTCATTGGCTTTCCAAACTCTTGCTAGGGGAATTGCCGACAGCCAATGCAAGTTGGGAACCAAGTTTTGTTGCTTTGTAAGTGTTTGAAACTAAATGGGTTTAATTCATCTTCTCTATTTTGGTTTAGCGATATATCGTGCTTTGGCGATATATCGCTAATCTGTATGCGATCACTCAAGACGCTTTAGGCCGGACGCTTGATCCCCAGCTTGAGCATACGGGATCTCAGGGTGCTGGCGGGCAGCCCGAGCAAATTGGCGGCGCCGTTGGGGCCCGAGATTCGCCAGTTGAGCCGCTTCAGGGTGCGGCGGATATGAGCAGCCTCGACCTGCTGCAGGGTCTGAAACTCCCCCTTGTCTTGGGGCTGCGGCTCGGCCTGTAGCGCGGGGATCTGTAGGATCTGACCGTGACAGAGTATGGTCTGACGCTCGATAACGTTCTGCAGCTCACGCACGTTGCCGGGCCAGTGATAGGCCATCAGGTGCTGCATGCCTTGCTTGCTGACCCCTTTGATCTTCTTGCCCAGCTTATGGTTGAGGTTGAGGAGGATATCGCTGACCAATAGTGGAATATCTTGCAGCCGCTCTCTGAGTGGTGGCACATGCAACGGAAAGACATTGAGGCGATAGTAGAGATCCATGCGAAACAGCCCCTGCTGTACCCGCTTTAGCAGATCGTGATGGGTGGCGGTGACTAGGCGGATATTCACCTTGATGGGAGTACTGCTGCCCACACGCTCGAACTCCTGCTCCTGGATCACCCTGAGCAGCTTAGACTGGGCCTCGAGGGAAAGCTCGGCCACCTCATCGAGAAACAAAGTGCCCTGATGGGCCAGCTCGAATCGCCCCTTGCGGCGGCTGGTTGCGCCGGTGAAGGCGCCCTTCTCGTGGCCGAAGAGCTCGCTCTCTAATAGGGTGGGGGAGAAGGCGGCGCAGTTGACGCTCACCAGGGGCTGATCGCTGCGATCGCTGAGCGCATGTATGTTGCGGGCCACTAACTCCTTACCTGTACCGTTCTCGCCGTTGATCAGCACGGTACTGCTGGTGTTGGCCACCAGTTTTATCTGCTGGATAAGCGACTGTATCGTCTCGCTCTCGCCCGAGATATTGACCTCCTGACGATGGCTGGCCAGCTCGGTGAGCAGGTAGTCATTCTCGTTGGCCAGCTTCTCCGACAGGGCCTGTACCTGCTTGAGCGCCTCCCTGAGTGAGGCTTCTGTTTGCTTCTGAATGCTGATATCGCGAAATATCGCGACCACGCCTATGAGGCGATCGTTCTTGTAGACGGGGGTCGAGGTGTAGTGCACCGGGAAGCTGCTGCCGTCCTTGCGCCAGAAGAGATCATGGCTGATCTCCCGGGCGATGCCGTCGTGCAGCGTGTTGTAGATGGGGCACTCTTCCTGGGGATAGGGGCTGCCATCGGCGTGGCTGTGGTGGTGACAGTCGTGGATGTTCTTACCCAGCAACTCTTCGGCCTTCCAGCCCGTCATCCGCTCGGCGGCAGGGTTGATAAAGACGGCATTGCCCTCTAGGTCGAAGCCGTAGATCCCTTCGCCTACCGCGTTGAGTAGCAGTTTGTTCTCGGGTAGAAAGTCCACATGGGCATCATCGACCCTTGGGTGTTTACAAGCCATGTTCGCCGCTCCTTGCTGGCAATGATTGTTGTGCTATCTCACTCTTAATGTGAGGCCTGTATGCTAGTCGTGGAGAGTCATTTTCGAACAGTTACTCTTCGTAAGTCTCTAGAAAAGTCACTTATTTAATGTCGCTCAGCCTTTAAATGCACATTTTAACTAACCTCTCACTTAGCCCCTATATTAGCTCGTTTTCTTGAATGGCGTCATCAAGCCTTTCCACGATATTTCGCTAATCTATCCTGGTTGCTCTGGCACTATTGCTAGATCGCCTGTCTAGAAGACCACTTTGCTATCTCCTTAGAGGTAGATGTTAATCACCGGTTAACGTTTTTTGCATCTTTTGAATATTTGCTTTAATCGAAACTGTTTGAGCTTTAATGATTAATCTTTTTGGAGTTTTATCGTGAACGCCACGTATTTGTTCGATTTTTAGTCTGCCAGTGTCTCCTGCTCTCGTCTAAATTAGACCAATTAGTATTAGCAATTATTTTTTGTTTGTTATAAAAGTGTAAATGAAATGTATTCATTTCACTCTGGGGTATGCCTGTGGTGGTTCGTGTGAGAAAGGCGCGAATGATGGCGAAATATAAAAAAACTATGCGGGAAAAATGATGACAACACATAAAAATAAAGGTTTCGGCGTGAGTGCGCTGAGTTTTGCCATCTCATTGGCATTGACAGGGTCGTTAGCGAGTACACAGGCATTTGCCGATGATCAGCAGGCAGAAGCGTCTCAGAATATTGAAAAAATTGCCGTGGTGGGAACACGTTCTGCGCCACGCTCTATCGGCGATTCGCCGGTACCTATCGATATCATCAGCAGCGATGATCTGAAGAAGAATGGTTCTACCGACATGATCGACATGCTGGTCACCACTGTGCCATCTTTCAACTCTCGTGCCCAGCCCATCAGTGATGCGGCAACCCTGATCCGTCCGGTCAACCTACGTGGTCTGCCGTCAGACAGCACCCTGGTATTGGTCAACGGCAAACGTCGTCACCGCGCCTCGGTGATCGCCTTCCAGGGCGGTGGCATCAACGATGGCGCCCAGGGCCCGGATATCTCGGTCATTCCGAGTGCGGCGCTGAAACAAGTTGAGGTGCTGCGTGATGGTGCAGCGGCGCAATATGGTTCAGATGCCATTGCCGGTGTGATGAACTTTGTGCTCAAAGATGATGCCGAAGGCGGCTCTATCACGGTCGGCCAAGGCGAATACTATGAGGGTGACGGTGCCACCACCACTATCGATGCCAACGTGGGACTCCCTCTGTCTGACGCTGGTTTCGTTAACCTTAGCCTGCAATACAAGAATGCCGATGCCACCAGCCGCAGCATGCAGCGTCCGGATGCTGCCAACCTGATTGAGCAGGGCAACACCTTCGTCCAAGACCCTGCCCAGATTTGGGGTAACCCAGAGATCAAGGATGACTACAGCTTCTTCCTTAACTCTGGCTACGATATCAACGACAATGCGCGCCTATATGCCTTCGGTAACCTCTCTTCGCGCGATGTGGTCGGTGGTTTCTACTATCGTAACCCCCACAACCGCGGCAACGTCTACTCGTTAGATGGCGGTGAAACCCTGTTGGTGGGTGCGGTCAATGGCGATCCTTCGACCTGTGCCGTGGTGCCAATTCCAAAGAATGCAGATGGTAGCGACGGTAACGTGCTCGAGACTGATGCCTACAAGGCGATGCTGGCCGATCCTAACTGTTTCGCCATGAACCAGTTGCGTCCGGGCGGTTATACGCCGCAGTTTGCCGGTACAGTGGAAGACAGCTCTTTCTTCGCCGGCGTTAAAGGCGAGCTCGGTGCCTGGAACTATGATTTCAGCGCCGGTATGGGTAACAACAAGTCGACCTTCAGCCTGAAGAATTCGCTTAACCCGTCACTGGGCTTAGACACACCCACCGACTTTGAAACTGGTGCCTATGAGCAGGCCGAGACCACAGTTAACCTGGACTTCTCGCGCATGCTCACCCTGGGCAGCGTCGAAGATATCAGCTTCGCCACAGGTTTCGAGTGGCGTGAAGAGTCGTTCGAGATCACTCAGGGCGAGGAAGCCTCTTGGATTGCTGGCCCATACGCCGACCAGGGCTTCAACATCGGCTCTCACGGCTTTAAGGGTTTCGGCCCAGAGTCTGCTGGCAAGAACTCACGTAACAACATAGGCGTCTATGCCGACATGGAAGCCTATCTGGGCGAGCGCTGGTTGCTTGGCGCCGCGCTGCGTTACGAGGACTTCTCTACCTTCGGTGATACCCTGAACTACAAGCTGACCGCTCAGTTCACGGCTACCGACGATCTCTCTTTCCGCGCGTCACACAGCACAGGTTTCCGTGCGCCGACCGTGGGTCAGGAGAACGTGGTTAACACTCAGACCTCCATCGTTAATGGTGACCTGATCCAGACCTTTATCGCGCCGCCAACCGATCCGCTGTCGGCCTTCTATGGCGGTAAGGTGCTTAAGCCTGAGGAGTCTGTCAGTTACGCCCTCGGCGCCGTGTTCGAGCATGAAAACCTCTTCGTGACTCTGGATTACTACAATATAGAGGTGACAGGTCGTATCGCGCAGTCGAGCCAGATCGAGGTTGAGGCGAAAGACTATGACGCGCTGCGCGCCGCCGGTGTCGAGTTCCCAGAGCTGATCTCTGCGGTGACTTATTACACCAACGACTTCGATACCACGACTCAGGGTATCGATCTGGTGGCCTCATACGACACTCAGCTGTTGTCGGGCGATACCAAGTTCAGCCTGGCCTATGGCTGGACTGATACCAGCGTCGACAAGTACAACCCAAATACCACAGATGAGGGTAAGGTGCGTCGTCTAGAAGATGGTATTCCGGCTCACCGTGCGACCTTGACCTGGGCACAGTCTTGGGACAGATTCAGCATGTCGCTGCGTGGTAACTACTTCGGTGAGTACTATGCGACTCACGCCGACGACACCTCGGATTGGGGCTCAGAGATGGCCGATGCTGCGGTGACCGTGGATCTGGAGCTAAGCTATCAGTTCCTCGATAGCTTGACCGTCTCTATCGGTGCCAACAACCTGTTCGATCAGGAAGCGCAGAAGCTGAAAGACGGTACCCGTGGTGAGCTAGGTGCGATCTACTATGAGAGTGGCCCGTTCGATTACAACGGTGGCTACTACTATGGTCGCGTGAACTACCGCTTCTAATCTCGGCGTCCTAGGCGTTAGTGATTAAAATCACCAGGCGCTAGCAATTGAAATGATAAGAAGGCTGCTTTGCAGCCTTCTTTTTTTGCTTTTGTTTGAGTCTGGCTGGCAACTAGCCGCGCGGAGGCAGGGCGCTGAGCAGGTCATCGATTGACAGCACTCTTGGCAGGACTAAGCCATCGGGGTGAGCCTGACTGTAGACGATATTAAAGGGCACGCCATAGGCCTGATACTGAGCCAGATAGGCCTCTATCCTGGCATCGCTCTGGGTGAGATCGCCGCGCATTAGCACCATATCCTTATCCTTTAGCCGCTCAACCACCACGGCCTGATGCAGCACCCTATCTTTGTTGGCCTTACAGATGTTGCACCAGTCGGCGCTGACATCCACAAACACCGTCTTGCCCTGGGCCAGTTGCCCTGGGATAGCATTTGGACTTAGCGACTGCCACACCAGCTGCTTGTAGGCATCATCGCCGGCCTTGGGGGCAATAAAGTAACTCACGGCGCCGTTTATTAGCGCAAACACCAGCAGCACAGCCAAGACACCCGTTGGGATCTGGCTGCCCTTGAGCTTCCTGTAGCTGAGCCAGACAAATAGCCCGAGTAGCAGGCTTAAGGTGAGGGCGCTGACCAGTAAGATGTTGTTCATTGTGATGCCTGGTGTCCTATGGTTTGTGATGAGTGGTTGATGATGGGTTTTGCCTAGGTTCGCTAGGTATATAGGCCCACTTGCTATTCGGGCACAGCTTGCTATCTGGGTGTAGCAGGGTATTTGCCGCGCCATCATGATACCCCTTCTGACTCTATGCAAGCGTCCTAAGTTCAAAAGCTTATCTCGACCGCGGTGGCGCCTAGCCGCCTGAGCGCTTGTCATAAATATGACATCCCACTGAAGTAATCTGCTGCTAATGGAAATTCTTTTTAAGCCCTGCCAATAGCTTGCCGCTGGTACTAATCGCCTCGCGCTGGCCTGTGGCGTGGCAAAGATGCAATGAAGCCGCCGTTTCCCTGCGCTCAAAGGAGTAGTCGAGTGTCTCCCAATTCCGACAAGATGTTTATCGACAAGGAACTGTCCTGGTTGTCGTTTAATGAACGCGTGTTGCAAGAAGCCTGCGACAGCGAGGTACCGCTGGTAGAGCGGGTGCGTTTTCTGGGGATATTTTCCAGCAACATGGATGAGTTCTTCAGGGTCAGGGTCGCCCAGGTGCGCCGCAGCATCATGCTGTCGAGCCTGCAAGATGGCCGCAGCAATAGCCGTCACCTGATGGCCAAAATCCAGACCCGGGTGCTGGCATTGCAGGAGCGCTTCGACAGCATCTACACCGAGTTGATGCGCGAGCTTATTCGCCGCAACATACTGCTGATCAATGAGGGGCAGCTGAGCGATTTTCACAGCCAGTGGCTAAGGGTCTATTTTCGCGACCACCTCAAGCGTCATATCGCGCCGCTTATTATCGGCAATCACAGATCTATGGTGAAACACCTCACCGACAACGCCACCTACCTGGCGGTGTGTCTGCACAGCAAGGACAGGCGCCAATATGCCCTGGTGGAGGTGCCTACCAAGAACGTGCCCCGTTTCGTCGAGCTGCCAACCGGCAAGCCTAAGAGTAAGAAGTATCTGATCTTATTGGATAACATCATACGTCACTGCCTGGACGACCTGCTCTCGCCCTTCTTCGAGTATGAGTCTATCGATGCCTATTCGATGAAGCTGACCCGCGACGCTGAGTTCGATATTGCCGACGAGTTGGATCAGAGCCAGCTGGAGAAGATGACCCGCGGCCTCAAGCAGCGCCTCACCGCCGAGCCGGTGCGCCTGGTGTATGACAGACAGATGCCTGAGCATATGCTGGCGATGATCAAGGAGCAGTTGGGGATCAGCTCCACCGAGTGTCTGGTGCCCGGTGGGCGTTACCACAGCTTCAAGGACTTCATCGCTTTCCCCAACCCTGGGCGCAAGTATCTGGAGAATGCCAAGCTCCCGGCCCTGGACAGCGCGGGTTTCCAGCGTTGCAGCAATAGTTTCGATGCCATCGCCCGCGGCGACATCATGCTCAACTATCCCTACCATAAGTTCTCTCACTTTACCGAGATGGTGCGTCAGGCGGCCTACGACCCGGCGGTGAAGTTTATCAAGATCAACCTCTACCGGGTGGCCAAGAAGTCGCGGGTGATGCACTCGCTGATGGATGCGGTGAAGAACGGCAAGCAGGTGACCGCGGTGATCGAGCTCAGGGCGCGCTTCGACGAGGAGCACAACATAGAATGGACCCGGATCCTGGCCGAGGCCGGGGTCAAGGTGCATCATGGTATCCCTAGCCTTAAGGTGCACTCTAAGCTGTGTTTAATTGGCCGGGAAGAGCAGGGCGAGACCCGCCTCTACTGTCATATCGGCTCGGGTAACTTCAACGAGGGCACCGCCAAGGTCTACACGGATCTGTCGCTGTTTACCGCCAATCAGGAGATAGCGCGCGAGGTGGAGCAGGTGTTCGATCTGATTGAGCATCCATATCGGCGCGACAACTTCCAGCACCTGCTGGTCAGCCCCTTCGATGCCAGGCAGAAGCTGACGGCGCTTATCGATCGTGAGATCCTTAATGCCCGCTGTGGCGGCAAGGCGGCCATCACCCTCAAGCTCAACAACCTGGTGGACGAGCAGCTGATCAACAAGCTATATGAGGCCTCTATGGCCGGGGTCGGCGTTAAGCTGATCATTCGCGGCATGTGTTCATTGGTGCCGCAGATCCCGGGGATCAGCGATAACATTCAGGTGATCAGCATAGTGGATCGCTTCCTGGAGCACTCTCGCGTCATGGTATTCCACGCCGGTGGTGAGAATCTGGTGTTCCTCTGCTCCGCCGACTGGATGAGCCGCAACATCGACAGTCGCATCGAGGTGAGTACCCCCATCTATGATCCTGATCTAAAGCAGATGATCATCGACATACTGCAGCTGCAGCTGGGGGACAATACCAAGGCGAGGATCATCAACCGAGATCAGAGCAACCCCTATCGCGGCCGCGGCAATAAGCGTAAGGTAAGATCTCAAATCGCCATACATCAATATCTTAGCCAGTATGAGAAACAGGCCAAGGCACGCATCAAAGCCGAAGAGACATCGAGCGAGCCTAAGCCCAATTACCCATTGCTGGCCGCTAGCTAGCCCCTATTGGAGGAACTTTGGCCCTAGTCACACAACGCCATTTTGTCGCTATCGACATGGGCTCAAATAGTTTTCATCTCATGATTGCCAGGGAGCAGGACGGCAGTCTGCAGATCCTCCACAGAGAGAAGGAGCAGGTCCGTCTGGCTCAGGGGCTCAACGCCGAGGGCTATCTGTCGGACGAGGCGATGGCCCGCGGCCTGGAATGTCTGAGAAACTTCGGTCAGCGCTTTTCCGACCTCCTTGAGACCCAGATCCGTCTGGTGGCGACCCATACTCTGAGAGTCGCCAAGAACCGTGACAAGTTTCTCAAGGCCGCGCTGAAGATCATCCCCTTTCCCATCGAGGTGATCTCCGGCCACGAAGAGGCCAGGCTTATCTATTCGGGTATCGCCCAGAGTCAGGTGCTGGCGCGCAATAATCTGGTGATCGATATCGGCGGCGGCTCCACCGAGGTGGTGATTGGCGAGAAACACCTGCCGGTGAAACTCTCCAGCCTGCGCTGCGGCTGCGTCAGCTTTAACGAGCGCTTCTTCGAAGATGGCACATTGACCTCGGCGGCCTTTCGCGCCGCCCAGGCCGCTGCCGACAGGCAGTTCTCCTCGCTTTCCAAGGAATATTTCGAGGCCGACTGGGAGCTGGTGCTGGGCAGCTCTGGTTCGGTCAAGGCGATCTGCGAGGCCTTGGCGGAACTGTCAAGGCGGGAGAGGCTAGCCGGTGAAGGTGCCAGCGAAGACACACAAGAGAGCGATATCGAACCCGGCCACTATGCCCCAGTGACCCTGAGTCAGCTCAAACGCCTCAAGCGCTTGCTGATTGAGGCGGGTCATGTGGACAGGCTGGATTTTGCCAATATCGACCGCAAGCGCATCATACTGGTGCCGGCGGGGCTGGCTATTCTGCTCAGCTTCTTTCGCCGCCTGGAGATCCAGCAGCTTAGCTTTACCCCCGCGGCCCTGCGCGAAGGCGTGCTCTACGAGCTGGCGCAGATAGGTCAGTATCATGATGTGCGCCATCGCACCGTAGACAGTATCGCTCAGCTCTATCATGTAGATATGGCTCAAGGCGCCAGGGTGTGTAAAAGCGCCATGGCGCTGTTCGAGTCGGTGGCCGATGCCTGGGAGATCCGTCCCCAGGCGAGGCTGCTGGCCTATGCCGCGACCCTGCATGAGATCGGCATACACATCAACTCCCGCTCTCACCATAAGCATGGCGGCTATATCATAGCCAACAGCGAACTGCCGGGCTTTAGCCAGGATCTGCAGCAGGATTTGGCGCTGCTTATCGGCAATCAGCGCAAGAAGCCGCAGTTCGAGCAGCTCAACGCCCTGCCAGATGGAAGGCGCCAACTGATGGTGCGCTTGTTGTGTCTGCTGCGCCTCGCCATCCTGGTCAATCTCGGCCGGGTCGCCCAGAGCCTGCGCCTAAGCTGCGCGCCGCTGGACACCAACGAGCTGGCGCTGCTGCCCGAGCAAAGCGCGCGGGTGGACCTGCTGCTTAAGGATCTCAAGCGTGAGAAGAAGCATATGCGCGAGCTGGGCCTTAGCCTGCGGCTGGAGAGCTAAGCGGGGCACAACAAGGGCCGCCGATTCGCTGGCGGCTCTTCACCGATTCGTGAAAAATTTGTTTGCAATTGATGCTTTGCGACGCTTTGGGATTCTTTGTAAGCTGACCGGCCCAAATCGACAATAACAATAATAGGACGCGCTCCATGGCTGATATTTTTACGCGGCGACACTCAGGTCAAAACTATTCTAGTCAAGACCACTTGAGTCAAAATCCACTCAATCATCTGACTCGACCACTATCGAGACTCAAGCTCTCCAAGCAATTGTTGGGCGCGGCTGGCCTGTCGCTGCTGCTTCTGAGCCTTCCCGGTCAGGCGGCTCAGGAAAAATCTAACGGCAAGCCTGCCAAGACAGAGGCACAGGCGCCAGAGGCCAAGGTCTATCAAACCACTGGTCAGGTGAAGATCAATGGCGAGCGGGTGCACTATGAGACCATCGCCTCGGAAACCATCTTAGAAGATGACAAGGATAAGCCGCTGGCCAGCATCTTCTCGGTCACCTATCTGCGCACCAAGATTGAATCAGGTCAGCCACGCCCGGTGACCTTCGTGTTTAACGGCGGGCCCGGCTCGGCCTCGCTCTGGCTGCACATGGGGCTGTTTGGGCCTAAGCGTGTGGTGGTGTCTGGTGATGCCAAGGACGATGGCGCCGCGCCTTATCGCTTAGTGGATAACGAATTTTCCATGCTGGATAAGTCGGATCTGGTGTTTATCGATCCCGTGGGCACAGGCTTTAGCCGCGCCCTGGGTGAACACAAGGGCCAGGACTTCTGGGGGGTGAAAGAGGATGCTCAGTCGATTGCCGAGTTTATTCGCCGCTGGCTGATTGAACATGGCCGCTGGAACTCGCCCAAGTATATCGCCGGTGAGAGTTATGGCACCACCCGCGCCGCCGCATTGGTCGACGAGCTGCAATCAGGCTGGACAGATATTTCGGTCAATGGCGTCATGCTGATCTCATCCATTCTCGATTTTAGCCATGCCCGCTATCAGCCCGGCAACAATCAGCCTTACATCGGCTTCCTGCCGACCATGGCGGCCACCGCCTTCTACCATGACAGGGTTGCTGCGGCCGATAAGGCGATGGGGCTGAGCGCCTTCGTCGAGGCGGCGCGCCAGTTTGCGATCAACGATTACGCCCTGGCGCTGCTTAAGGGCAGTCGTCTGCCCCAAGCTCAATACCAGGCGGTGCGCCAGCAGCTGGCACGCTTTACCGGACTGACAGAGAACTACCTGGACAGGGTGAATCTGAGAGTCAGTGCCAGTCGCTACACCAAGCAGCTGCTTAGGGATGAAGATCGCACCGTTGGCCGTTTGGATAGCCGTTATCTGGGCGTAGACTATGACAGCGGCGGCGAGCGCACCGATGCCGACCCATCTGGCTATGGCATAGATGGCGCCTATACTGCCGCGATTCACCAATATCTGTATCAGGATCTGGGGGTGAAGATCACCCGCCCCTTTAATGTGCTCTCGGTCGATGTTAACCGTGGCTGGAACTGGAACATCAGCGGCAAGCAGATGCACTATGTTAATGTCGCCCCCTATCTCGGTCGCGCCCAGCGTGAGAACAAGGATTTCAGAATCTTGGTGGCCAATGGTTACTATGATTTTGCCACCCCCTTCTTCGCTACTGAGAACACCCTGGCCGATAACGGCATAGACAATAGCCGCGTGGAGATGCACTACTACGAGGCGGGCCATATGATGTATATTGAGCCCTCGTCGCTAAAGGCGCTGGCTAAGGATATTCGCCAGTTCTATCAGGCGGACTAATCAGGACAGCGAGGAGATAAGATGAGTTTTAGTGCGTGGCTGGGGCTGTTGGCCATCTGTTGTTTGGGCGCCATGTCGCCCGGGCCGAGTCTGGCCATGGTGGTGCGTCATACCCTGGGCGGTGGCCGGGCCAACGGCATCGTCTGCGCCTGGGCGCACTCTATCGGCATTGGTATCTACGCCCTGGTGACCCTGCTGGGACTGGCGGTGCTGCTTAAGCAGGCGCCACTGGTGTTCAATGGCATAGCGATCCTCGGCGCCCTCTATCTCGCCTATATCGGCGTGCAGGCGCTGCGCTCTAAAGGTGGCATGTCGGACAAGCTGGCGGCGGGGAAGTCGACAGACTGGTTGACGGCGGCCCGCGACGGCATCGCCATCTCGCTGTTTAACCCTAAGATCATGCTGTTCTTCCTGGCGCTCTTCAGTCAGTTTGTGATGGTGGCCGACGAGCTGTGGGGCAAGTCGCTTATCGTGTTGACGCCGCTGGTGGTCGATGGCCTCTGGTATACCCTGATCGCATTCTTGCTGTCGCACAAATCCGTACTGCCTAAGCTAAGGGAGAAGGCGGCGCTGATCGATAAACTCTCTGGCGTGGTGTTGATTCTGCTGGCGGTGCGGGTGCTGGTGACCCTCTAGCTTGAATAGGCTGTGCTTAATCTGCATAAGCTTTTGAAGAATTTATAAAAATGCGGCTAAGGAATATTCCTTAGCCGCATTGTTTTATCTGGCTATGTCGATTAGCCGACTAGCCGTTAAAGACCTGAACGGCGTCATCTTTGGCTGGCTCTTGCTGAGCCGATGGTGGATTGTCGATATGATCGTCTAGGTTATCATTCAACATATCCTTGTATTCTTTGGTAAACCACTCCAGTGCGTTGGCTTTTTCGGCCTTAAGGTCGGCAGATTTGAGCGCGGCTTCGAAGGCGTTAAAGCGGGCGGCGGCGAAACGCAGGGCGGTGCCTACCTTGGCGATATCCTGCTCCTCGGCGCTAAGCTCGTTGGCTAAGGCGATAAACTTGTCGGCTAACTGAAAAATAGTGGTTTCTTTTTGCTGTTCTGACATGCGCATGCTCACAGGTAGGTCAATAGTATGCTGGCATAGTAACGTAAATTAGCCGTTAATGAAGCATAGATTTAGAGGTAATGGGATCTGTATCGCCAATCCCTATGCGCGCTGTAGGGTTAACTGGCGGGATCGCTGTCGACCAGCACCCGGCCATCCCGTGAGTCATAGTAGATGCTGAGGTTTTGATTGTCGCTCAGGTTGTAGCGACACTGGTTCACGCTGATATAGTTGGCCTTATAATCTGTGCTCGTCTGGGCATCGCTGCGTGAGACGCCGGGCTCGTCGCCCTGAAATACTGTCTCCCACACCGAGATGCAATCTTCTACGTTGTCCAGCTGGGGTGAGGCCTCGTTATCGGTAAAGTAGTGCTGCGCCGGCCAGCCATTGGCGTTAAAATCCATCTCACCGGCTTCATCGTCACCGAAGGTCTTGAGGTTTTCCGCTGGGCCTGAGCCGACTCGGACTGCCCAGACGGCGCGGGCCATATCGATGCCGGACTTGAAAGCGCCGCCAGTAGCCTTAACGCTGGCGACTTGAGCGTCCTGGGAGAGATTGATAAATTTTGGCAGGGCGGTCACCGCCAGGATCCCCAGCACTATGATAACGACCACGAGTTCGATAAGGGTAAAACCGCGTTTATGCGCCAAGGACATCGTCAAACCTCTTGGATATGCAGAGACTACTCTCGGTAAGCTTTTGGCGATTTACTCTGTATGAGCTCGATTACGCCGTAAATATCACTCGATTCTAAGTTTTTTTGAAAAAATATAAAGAGATAGCTATGACAGAGATCAGCCAATGGCAAGATTTTATCGACCAGGAAGCCAAGCAGGCCTACTTTGGCCAGTTGCAGGCTTTCGTGCAAGGTGAGCGCGATGCCGGTAAGGCGATCTATCCCCAAGAGGGGCAGGTGTTTAGCGCCTTCGAGCTGACGCCGCTGGATAAGGTGAGGGTGGTGTTGATTGGTCAAGACCCTTATCACGGCG
Source organism: Shewanella sp. KCT (assembly GCF_007636505.1). NCBI lineage: Bacteria > Pseudomonadati > Pseudomonadota > Gammaproteobacteria > Alteromonadales > Shewanellaceae > Shewanella > Shewanella sp. KCT. Next base: position 150,913 of record NZ_LVDJ01000006.1, on the reverse strand, counting down.
AAGGCCAGGCGCACGGTCTCTGCTTCTCGGTGCAGCCCGGGGTGAAGGTGCCGCCATCTTTGGTGAACATGTATAAGGAGCTGGCCAGCGATATCGATGGCTTTGTGATCCCAGACCATGGTTATCTGGCCAAGTGGGCAGAGCAGGGGGTCTTGATGCTCAATACTGTGCTTACGGTAGAACAGGGCAAGGCGCACTCTCATGCCAAGGCGGGGTGGGAGACCTTTACCGACAACGCTTTAAGGCTGCTTAATGGGCAGGAGCGCCCGATTATTTTCGTTCTGTGGGGCGGTCACGCCATAAAGAAGAGCAAGCTTATCGAGGCGGACCAGCACCATCTGGTGAGCGGCCCCCACCCTTCACCGCTCTCTGCCTACCGCGGTTTCTTTGGCTGTAAACACTTCTCAAAAATCAATGAGTTGTTAATGGCATCTGGTGAGACACCTATCGACTGGCAGGTATAAAATTCAGACAAAGCTGCTACAAAATCATACTTGCCGTACCATGAAAAGCTAATTATATTGATAGAGAAGTGTAACGTAACTGTTAATGGCTTGGGTGGGATACCCTTAATGACATAAACAGGTTACAGCGGCTTGGGTAGGTAGCTGCCTTCCAGGCAAGGCTTTCAAGGCGGACAGGAATATGGATATTAGAGCTAAGCGAGGAACGCTTGTTCGTTGGAACCAGGAGCAGAGGGTAGGTTTCATCGCCCCGGACGACGGATCGGACGAACTCAGAATTTTTGGCATCAATTTACTCCCCTATGAACACATGCCCAAAGAGGGTGAATCTGTGGTGTATCGCCAGTGGAAAGACTCGCTGCGCGGCACTAAGGTCACCAAGGGCGAGATAGATCTGGGTAATCCCATCACCTTGACCTCGCCTTTCGAGTCACATGATAAGTTTGACAGCGAAGATGCCATCAGCTGGCGCGTCAAGGTGGGTTTGGTGGCCCTGGCGATTGCCTTTGGTAATCTGCTCTATCTGTTTATGGTCAACTATGATTACTCGGCCGATGTGGATATCAAACCACCTGAGGGACTGTTCCCCCCAGGGTCTGAGTATTACGTGGGTAAGCAGGAGCTACAAGATGTGGTCTTTAGCTGCGATGCCCGCCAGCAGTGTCTGCAGATGACCTCCTGTCAGGAGGCCAAATACTTCGCCAACCATTGCCCCGGATTTGAGGTCAATGTGGGCGACACTCCCTGCGTTAATCTCTGGTGTAAATCAAATTAAGTCTGACAGGCAATATCAATTGGCTTTCAACAGTTGATATTGCTGGGCCAGCGCTCCCTTAATTCGCTCCCCCTTATCGTCCAGCATAAAGAGAATATTCTCGCCCACCTGAAGCTTCATGCCTCTGGCTTTGCTATCTAGGGTGATCTTGCTGCCCATCTCATTCCAGCTAAACTGCCCCTCGAGGACGACATCGGTTGCCTGGTTTTGCTCACCAAGGTTTTGCTTGCCAAGATACTGCTGAGTGAGTTGATAGCTGTTGTCACCATTAAGCTTGAGGCTTATGTTGATTCCCTGACAGTCGGCGCAGGGCAGGGTGCCCTTATAAAGCCCTGGCCAATCCAGCGCGTTACGGCTGGTATCGCCAAGGGGCATAGTCTGAGCGGCTTGAGTCTCTGACGCTTGTGAGGCCGGCACTTTTGTCTGAGGTTCGGGGGCCTGACTGGTTTGTTGGGCGCAGGCGCCGAGGGCAAGCAGAACAAGGGGGAGGAGTCGCGCGCTAATCTTCATTGTTTCATCCTTTAATGGTGAAGCGCCTGGCGGTTAATGGTGAAGAGCCTAGTGGCTTAGAAACCTTTGGCCGCCAGTGCAAAAAGTCTCTGCACACTTTAGCCCGTAAACCTTGGGCTTTCAAAGTGAACCGAGTGGATAGCCTGATTAATTTGCTGAGTTAGCTTGAGTTTGCCGTCTCTCGAGTTGGACCGCATCACGAGCGGGGAAAAACTAGACTAAAATGTGAACTATCCATCTGTTAATCCTTATGAAACCTAAACTATGCCCAGTACATTTACTCTCTGTGATACGAGCGACTTTGGCTACTCGTGCCGAATAATGCCCTGTACCGGCTTGGGTGTGGCTCGTCGTTTGAGTTTGGCATTTGCACTGATGTTGGCGACGGTTTTTTCTGTCTGCTGCTCAGCCGATAATGGCGGCGCAATATCTGGCCAAGTGGCAGTTGCATCGATAAAGAAGCCAATCGACAAACTTTCTCTGGTGAGCGTGTCTAACGATTATCCCCCTTTTTATTCGACGAATCTGCCATCGCAGGGGGTTATCTATCATCTGGCTCAGGCGGTGTTTCAACACGCGGGGTATCCCCTGGCTCACCGTTATTATCCTTTTGCCCGCGCCAAGGCCATTATGAAAAAGGGGGGCGCAGATGTGATTTTGGGGGTCTGGTATCGTCCTTCGAGGGAGGAGTGGATAGCCTTTTCTACGCCGTTACTCTCGGTCAATGTTGTGCTCTATAAACGGGTGGATTCACAGATAGACTTTAATACCATGGCCGATCTTCGTCAGTATCGTATCGGTATTGGCCGGGGCTATGCCAATCCAGAGGCATTTCAAAATGCAACATTAAAAACTGAAGCCGCCAGTTCAGATGCGGTGAACCTAAGGAAACTGCTGGCCGGGCGGGTGGATCTGGTGCTGATCTGTGAGGATGTCGCCCGCTACCTCATCGAACGTCCCGGCAGCGAATATCGTGGCAAGCTGGAGCCAGTGGGAGACCCTTTGAGCGTGGAGCTGTTTCATATCGGGGTGGCCAAGCATCTTCCTAATGCCCAGAAGATTTTAGCCGACTTTAACCAGAGCCTGGCTGAGCTGCATCGCAGCGGCGAGCTGTCCAAGATACTGGCCAGCCATGGTTTCGAGCACAACGCCTATTGGCAGCAAAAGTCGCAGAGCAGCCAATAGTCGCTTGCCAATTTTACCTTAACTTGTGTGAGTAGCCGATGGAGTCACTATCATGGGCAGGGGCACATCCCAATGCTCGGTGGGCAGTGATTCGACTCGCTGGCAATCATGGGCATAGCCAATGGGGTAGGGTTTACCCCTAAGCTGCCAGTCGCTCAGGCAGCGGTCATAATAGCCGCCGCCCATCCCCATACGATTGCCCTGCTCATCGAAGGCCACCAGGGGGGTAATGATCACATCCAGATGCTGGGGCAAGATCATCTCTGTGATGTTGAGCTTGGGTTCCCAGATCTTGAGGCGATTCTGGATCAGGTGGCTGGTGGGATGGTACTTAAAAAACAGCAGGTTGCCCCGTGAGAAGGGGTGAAGGCGCGGCAAATAGACATTTACGCCCGCCTGCCACAGGGTTTCAATCAGCGGCTGGGTATCCAGCTCGCCATCACTGGTTAGATAAAGCGCCACATGTTTGGCCTGACGCTGATTAATCTCCGCCATCAGCCTGCTGGCCGCCTCCTGGGCAAATTGCTTCTGGGTCTGCTCGGGGATCGCCCGTCTCGCGCTGCGGATCTGATTTCTAACCGCCTGACGATTTTCTTGATTGGCGGCGCTCGGCGTTAAGGCTGGTTTCAATGTCGCTACTCCAGTGAAGGCAGTTATACCAATCGTAGTAAATAACTGATCATGCTAGCTTGTTAAAACGCCCGATAACGGCGTTATTATTTTTGATTGTAGAATAACTACTTATCGAAAAGTTTTGCCTTGTTCTCGACCGTTTTTCCTGTGCTACTTCTGATCACTTACTTACCGTGATTGGTATTATCGAGTTTGCTTTGATGTGGGCAGTCTATCTCTGTTGTCATTACACTTTCAACTGCTCGGCAATTTAGCTAACGAGCTGGCGCGAGTTTGATGAGGTGATAAAAAAGCCAGAAGGCTATCTTTTCTACTGGCTTCTTAATTTGAGTTGCACCCCAAGATGCCGTTATCTGTGTAGCTCTTGAACCCATAATGGATTCGAGGCGGGCAGTTTGCGTGGGATATAAAAAGGCTGGAAAGTGACCTTTTCAGATCAATGCCTTCCAGCCTTATCGCTTTTTAGCGAGAGGTTTGAATTGCTCCCCAAGATGTCGTTACCGGCGTAGCTCTTGAACCCATAATGGATTCGAGGCGGGCTGTTTGCTTGGGATATAAAAAAGGCCGAAAGGTTATCTTTTCAGATCAATACCTTCCAGCCCTCTAGCTTTACCAACCTTCATTTATAAAGCATTTAATTGAATTGCTCCCAAAGATGCCGTTATCTGTGTAGCCCTTGAACCCATAATGGTTTCGAGGCGGGCTGTTTGCTTGGGATATAAAAAAGCCAGAAGATGGTGGACCTTCTGGCTTCTCAATTTGAATTGCTCCCCAAGATGCCGTTACCGGTGTAGCCCTTGAACCGTAGGTTCAAGGCGGGTAAATGATCAAATCCTAAGGCTTCTCGGTTCGCGCCGAGCTTGCGCAATGTCATCAAAACATTCACCCTGAGTTTGTAAATATCGGCACAGGGACATAACCGACTCACGCACACCACAGGGAGCAAAATTGTTGCGTATCGACCTTATCGGTCGGGCAGCGATATTCGCGATAAATCGCTTCACCTCACGCGTAATTACAGTTTAATCGCCTTTTGTGGCGCGCTCAACCAGCGCACTCTCTAAGGTCGACTGCAGCAGACCGATCTTGTCATCCATCTGCTTAATATAATCTTGATTCTTCTTCTGTTCTTCCAACAATTCGTAGCCAATATTTAGTGCCGCCATGATGGCAATTTCTTCCCGGCTAAGGTTATTGGTTCGAGCACGCAGGGAACTCAGCTGCTTTTCCAGCTTGTCGGCCACATGGCGCAAGGCATCTTCCTGTCCTATCGGACAAGCGATGGAGTAGGTGCGGCCCAATAAGCTAATTTCGATAGCATGGCTACTCATTTGCGATGTAGATCCTTTTATCCTGTCGTTGAGCGGACTATATCGGGCTGCCCTGGAAAGTGCAATAACACTGGGGCCTTAATAACGCTTTGTTAGATTAAATGTTGTTTAGATAACCAATAGCTTAGCACTGAACGCTTTGCCCTGGATGAATTGTGCGCAGTTACTGGGCCTGGCCATAGTTATCCATGGCCTAACTTGGTGGTAGAACAATGCTTTTGGCTTGGTCGCGCAGGCCAGATCTGCTAGCATGTCCTGAGTGAAATTATGATTGGAACACCTTATGGCAACCCCTCCCTCTTTACGCATCGAAATTCTGTTCGCCGAGCTCAATGCCGCCGATATCGCCCAACATCCCGTTGAAGTCCATGGTTCCCTGGTGGGCCTTATCTGCGGTGGCGTGGGTCAGGCCAAGAGCGAGTGGATCAAGCCACTGCTCGAGCTGATCAACGATGGTCAGTTGCCGCCGCCTTCTCTGGTGCAGCTGCTCGAAGAGCTCTATCAAGACACTCTGGCGCGCATCACTGACGCCGATTTCGGCTTCACACCTATGGCGCCGGAAGAGGAGGAGACCCTGAGCAAGCGCGTTGAGGCGCTCTCTCTCTGGGTGCAGAGCTTCCTGACGGGCATCGCCATGGCGCAGCCTAAGCTCAATCGCGCCTCGAGCGACGTAAAAGAGGTGATTAAAGATCTCGCCGAGATCGCTCAGGTGGAGTTCGATGTGGCCGAAGATGAAGAGTCCGAGGCGGCCTACATAGAGCTGATGGAGTTTGCCCGCATGGCGGCGCTACTCTGTTACGCCGAATTTGGCCCCGAGCCGAGTGAGATCAAAGATCAAGACCCCATGATTCATTAATATTGTCTGCATTTATCGGGGCGAGCAGATTTAACTGCTTGCCACAGAAAGAGAAAGTGAATGACCACTTCGTCTGACCCTAAGCAGTTTGATATCGCCATCGTTGGCGGCGCCATGGCCGGTGCCACCCTGGCCTTGGGCCTGGCCAACCTGGCACAGAAACGCCAGCAGCTGCTGCGTATCGCCCTTATCGAGGCCAATCGTCCCGGCGACGGTCATCCGGGTTTCGACGCCCGCTCCATCGCCATCGCCCAGGGCTCCATCTTTGAGCTGACCCGTCTCGGCATCTGGCCTAAGCTGGCCCACCTGGGTACGGCTATCGAGAATATCCATGTCTCGGATCGCGGCCATTTCGGCATGACCACACTCAACGCCAAAGATTTTCATCTGCCCTATCTTGGGCAGGTGGTGGAGCTTGAACGTGTCGGTGCCAAGCTATTTAGCCTGCTGGAGCTGCAGGATGTCAGCCTGTTTTGTCCCGCCAAGGTGGCCAGTATTGTCGCCGGCGTCGATGCCCAGCAATTGATGCTAGACGATGGCACGGCCCTCAGCGCCAAGCTGGTGGTGGCCGCCGACGGTCTAAATTCTAAGGTCAGACAAGACTTTAAGCTGCCGCTGGAGCAGGTGGACTTTGAGCAGGTAGCCGTGGTGGCCAACGTGCTCACCGACAAGCCCCATCAAGAGTGGGCCTATGAGCGTTTCACCGACAGCGGCCCGCTGGCCATTCTGCCCATGGCCAACGTGGATGGGCAGTCCAGAGTCTCCCTGGTATGGGCCCTGGCGCCAGAGCATGCCGAGCTGATGCTGGGCGCCGAAAAACCTGCGTTTTTAGATGCGCTGCAAGATGCCTTTGGCCACCGCGCCGGACGTTTTATCGATGTGGGCGAGCGTTACGCTTATCCGCTTAAGCTCTCTTACATGGCGCGCCCCATCTATCAGCGCACCGTATTTATCGGCAACGCGGCGCAGACGCTGCACCCCATCGCCGGTCAGGGCTTTAACCTGGGGCTGAGGGATCTCGTCTGTCTGCTTGAGGTGATCGACGAGGCGCTCGAACGCGGCGAGGATATCGGCGGCGCCAAGCTGACCCATGAATACCTTAGCCGTCGCCAGCAAGACCGTGACACCACCATCACCAATGTCGAATTCTTAGTGCGCGGCTTCTCGAATCAGCACTGGCCTCTGGTGGCCGGTCGTAACCTGGGGCTGCGTCTGCTCTCCTGGTGTCCGCCGCTCAAGACGCCCATTGCCCGCAAAGCCATGGGATGGAAATCGCCTCAATCAGCCAGCCAACTTGGATAAAGGATCGCTATATGTTCAGTACACAAACCTATGACGTTGCCATCATCGGCGGAGGCATGGTAGGGCTGGCAACCGCCATCGGCTTGGGGCAGGCAGGGCTGAGAGTCGTGGTGATCGATGCCGGCGAAACCCAGGCGGTATCCGGTGAGGCCAGGCTAAGAGTCAGCGCCATCAACAAGGCGAGTCAGCGATTACTTACCCATCTGGGTGCCTGGGCCTATATCGACGAGTCTCGCGTCGGGCCCTATCAGAAGATGGCGGTGTGGGATAAGGATAGCTTGGGCAAGATAGGTTTCGATGCTCATTCGATCAGTGAGCAGACCTTGGGCAGCATCATAGAAAATGACAACATCAGCCATGCCTTGGCGACCCGTGCCGGTGAGCTAAGTGAGATTACTCACCTGGAAAATCATCGCTTGGAAAAGATAGCCTTTGGCGAGCGTGAGGCCTGGCTGACTTTGGATAACGGCGACAACCTGTCGGCGGCGCTGGTGATTGGTGCCGATGGTGCCAACTCCTGGGTGCGCGAGCAGTGCAAGATCCCTATGACCTTCTGGGACTATGGCCATCATGCCATTGTCGCCTCGATCCGCACCGAGCTACCGCACAATGCCACCGCCAGACAGGTGTTCTTAAGCGATGGCCCACTGGCGTTTCTGCCGCTGTTTGAGCCAAATCTCTGCTCTATCGTCTGGTCGGTGCCACCAGCCAAGGCGCAGGCGCTACTGGAGGGCGACAAGGTGCAGTTCGAGCGCAGCCTGACCGCCGCCTTCGACGGTAAGCTGGGGATGTGCACGCTGGAGAGTGAGCCGCAGGCCTTCCCGCTGCGGATGCGTTATGCCCGTCACTTTGCTCGTCACCGCCTGGTGCTTGCCGGGGATGCGGCCCACACCATACACCCACTGGCAGGTCAGGGGGTGAACCTGGGCTTCTTAGACGCCGCGGCCATTATCGAGACCCTGAGCGAACTCAAGGCCAAGGGCAAGGATATCGGCGATTATGCCAATCTACGTCCGTTAGAGCGTTGGCGTAAGGCGGACGCGCTGGAGATGATCGCGGCGATGGAGGGCTTCAAGCGGCTGTTCGAAGGTAGCAATCCGGTGAAAAAAGCCCTGCGGGATCTGGGGCTCAACCTGGTGGATAACCTTTCTCCTGTGAAAACACTGTTTATGCAACAGGCTATGGGTAACAAAACCCGCTTGCCTGAGTTGTGTAAATAAGCTCGGGAAAAATGCGGCACCTTATCATTTTGTTTTTAAATACAAGTGGTTGACATCATTTGATTTGATATACGGATTCTCATGTAAAAAAACTACATTTTAAACATGAGAAAAAGTAATGGGAAAATGGTTCGGATTAGAAAATTCTCTTGTATACAAAACTGTGACGCAAGGTATAATTTCGCCGCATTTTGATACCAAGCGCGTATCTTAAAACAGAATTTGTTGATGCATCTTATTCGACGCAATTGATGCAAAAACTCATCTTTGCAATCACATCCTGGCCCTACGTACCCTAGGTTCAGGTGTGTCAGTTCGAGACGGTTCACCATGACCGTCTGCTTCGCTACCGCCTATTGATGACAAGATAGTGCTTGACCGACCCTTTCGGCCTTTGCCCCATTTCATCAATCATGCCCTAGCGCTGAGGCACCGCCAGGTAAGACCCGAAAAGGGCAAAAAAGAAGAGATAATAATGGCTAATAAAACTGTACTCTTTAACAAGCACCTAGAAGCTAACGCCAAAATGGTCGACTTTCACGGTTGGGACATGCCGCTAAACTACGGCTCTCAAATCGAAGAACACCATGTTGTGCGTCAAGACGCAGGTATGTTTGACGTGTCTCACATGACAGTAGTTGATGTTACGGGTGCTGAGGCCTGTGATTTTCTTCGTAAGCTACTGGCCAACGACGTCGCCAAACTCAAGGTGCCGGGTAAGGCACTCTACGGTGGCATGTTAGACCACAATGCAGGCGTTATCGACGACCTGATCACCTATTATCTCAGCGACACCCATTACCGTATCGTAGTGAACTCGGCCACTCGCGAGAAAGACCTCGCCTGGATCACCGAGCAAGTTAAAGGCTATGACGTGACTGTCACTGAGCGTCCTGAGCTGGCGATGATCGCCGTTCAAGGTCCTAACGCTAAGGCGAAAGCGGCGGCGGTATTTACCGACGAGCAAAACGCAGCGGTTGAAGGCATGAAGCCTTTCTTCGGTGTGCAGTCTGGCTCTCTCTTCATCGCAACCACAGGTTACACAGGCGAAGCCGGTTACGAGATCATCGTACCCGAGGCTGAAGCCGAAGCTCTGTGGCAAGCCCTGCTAGATAATGGCGTTAAGCCATGTGGCCTGGGCGCCCGCGACACCCTACGTTTAGAAGCAGGTATGAACCTGTACGGCCAAGATATGGACGAGAGCGTTAACCCGCTGGCGGCCAACATGGGCTGGACCATCGCCTGGGAACCTGAAGACCGTGACTTCATCGGCCGCGAAGCGCTAGCCGCCATCAAAGCCGCTGGTACAGATAAGCTAGTTGGCCTGGTGATGGAAGCTAAGGGCGTACTGCGCACCGGCATGCCAGTCTTCTTCACCGACGCAGAAGGCGTTGAGCAGCAGGGCGCTATCACCAGCGGCACCTTCTCTCCGACCTTAGGCTACTCAATCGCCATGGCCCGCGTGCCTAATTCTGTTGGCGATGTCGCAGAAGTAGAGATGCGTAAGAAGCGCGTCCCTGTTAAAGTGATCGCACCTAGCTTCGTGCGCAACGGTAAGCAGGCTTTCTAACTGTTTGATAAGGGTTATCCCTGTTTAGCCGTCAGGCTGCCAAAAGGGCAATAGCGGGGCCGGGTTGCTCTACCTAAGCAACTCGGACCAAAGCTGCTAAAATATCGGCTGACCCAGTCGAATGACAGGCGCTTGAGTGGTTATACAGTCTTAGTTTTTAAAATTTAGCACTACGGAACAAGGAACAAAAATAATGAGCAATATTCCGACTGAATTGAAATACGCTTCTTCACACGAATGGATCCGCAGAGAAGAAGACGGTTCATACACTGTTGGTATCAGTGAGCACGCCCAAGAGCTACTAGGCGACATGGTTTTCGTTGAGCTGCCAGAAGTTGGCGACAGCGTTAGCGCCGGTGATGACTGCGCGGTAGCCGAGTCGGTTAAAGCCGCTTCAGACATCTACGCACCCGTTTCAGGTGAAGTGGTAGCGGTTAACGAAGCGCTAGAAGATTCTCCTGAGCTGGTTAACAGCGACGCATACGGTGATGGCTGGTTCTTCCGCATCATGCCAAGCGACCTGAGCGAACTAGACAATTTGCTTGATGCCGAAGGCTATCAAGCGGTTATCGACGAAGAGTAATTGTCGATGCCTACGAAGCCCCATATCGCAAAGAGATGGGGCTTCGTTCGTTATAAGCCCACGCAATATGCAGGCCGGTAACGAGAAGTAGAACCACATCAAACAACGAGACCGGTAACACCAGCCCCCTACAGCTAGGATACTGGCAAATATGGAACTAGGTTAATCATGACCACTGAAACCCTCACTCAGTTAGAGCAGCACGAACTATTTATCCGTCGTCATATCGGCCCGGACAGCGCAGATCAGCAAGAGATGCTGAACTTCGTTGGTGCAGAATCTTTAGAAGATTTGACACAGCAGATAGTCCCTGAGTCGATTCGTCTTGGACGCGATCTTGCCGTTGGCAGCGCCTGTGGCGAAGCCGAAGGCCTTGCCTCAATTCGCAAGTACGCGGATAAGAACAAGGTGTTCAAGAGCTACATCGGCATGGGTTACTACGGCACTATAGTGCCAAGCGTGATTCAGCGTAACGTATTCGAAAATCCAGGTTGGTACACGGCGTACACCCCATACCAGCCTGAGATCGCCCAGGGCCGTCTGGAAGCCATCCTTAACTTCCAACAGGTGTCGATGGATCTTACCGGTCTTGACCTGGCTTCAGCCTCTTTACTGGACGAAGCCACTGCAGCGGCCGAAGCCATGGCGCTGGCCAAGCGTGTCTCTAAGGCGAAGAAAGCCAACATCTTCTTCATCGCCGACGATGTGTTCCCACAGACTATCGACGTGGTGAAGACCCGCGCCGAATGTTTCGGTTTCGAAATCGTGGTTGGCCCAGCCAGCGAAGCGGTTAACTATGAGCTGTTTGGTGCCTTGTTCCAATACACCAACCACTATGGTCAAATCACCGACTTCACCGAGCTGTTTGCCGCGCTGCAAGAGAAGAAAGCCGTCGTGACCGTTGCCGCCGACATCATGTCGCTGGTATCGCTCAAGTCGCCTGGTTCAATGGGCGCCGACGTCGTCTTCGGTAGCGCCCAGCGTTTCGGTGTACCAATGGGCTTTGGTGGTCCACATGCTGCCTTCTTCGTGACTCGCGATCAGCACAAGCGTTCACTACCAGGCCGTATTATCGGTGTGTCACAAGATACCCGTGGCAACCGCGCCCTGCGTATGGCGATGCAGACTCGTGAGCAGCATATCCGCCGCGAAAAGGCTAACTCAAACATCTGTACCGCACAGGTGTTACTGGCCAACATGGCCTCTTTCTACGCCGTATTCCATGGCCCACAAGGCCTGAAGATTATCGCCGACCGTATCCACCGTCTGGCCGACATCTTCGCCGCTGGCTTGAAGGCTAAAGGCGTTGAGCTGGTTAACAATACTTGGTTCGATACCGTTTCGTTCAAGGTAGCCGACAGCGCCGCCGTGCAGGCTCGCGCCATTGCCGGTGAAGTTAACCTGCGTATCGACAGCGACGGCATCTTAGGTGTCGCCATGGCTGAGACCACCACGCGTGAAGATGTGGCGCAGCTGTTTGATATCGTACTAGGCGAAGGTCATGGCCTAGATGTGGCGGCAATCGATGCCGACATCATCGCTAATGGCAGCAACTCAATTCCAGCCGAGCTGGTACGTCAAGACGCTATCCTTGAGCATCCAACCTTCAATCGCTATCACAGCGAAACTGAGATGATGCGTTACATCAAGCGTCTGGAAAACAAAGATTTAGCACTGAACCACTCGATGATCTCGCTAGGTTCTTGCACCATGAAGCTGAACGCGGCGACCGAGATGATGCCTGTGAGCTGGCCAGAATTTGGCAACATGCATCCTTTCTGCCCGCAAGATCAAGCCCAGGGTTATGCCGAGCTTATCGAGGAGCTGTCAAACTGGTTGGTCGACATCACAGGTTATGACGCCATGTGCATGCAGCCTAACTCGGGTGCATCGGGCGAATACGCCGGCCTGCTGGCTATCAAGAAGTACCACGAGTCTCGCGGCGAAGGTCACAGAAACGTCTGTCTGATCCCTCAGTCTGCCCACGGTACTAACCCAGCTTCAGCCCAGCTTGCTGGCATGAAGATCGTGGTTACCGCCTGTGATAAAGCCGGTAACGTGGACATGGAAGATCTTAAGGCTAAGGCTGCCGAAGTGGCCGAAAACCTCTCTTGCATCATGGTGACCTACCCATCGACTCACGGTGTGTACGAAGAGACCATCAGCGAGATCTGCGAAGTGATCCATCAGCACGGCGGTCAGGTATACCTGGACGGCGCCAACATGAACGCTCAGGTAGGTCTGACTTCACCAGGTTCAATCGGCGCAGACGTGTCGCACCTTAACCTGCACAAGACCTTCGCGATTCCACACGGCGGCGGCGGACCAGGTATGGGCCCTATCGGTGTTAAAGCACACCTTGCGCCATTCGTTGCCGGTCACGCCGTGGTTAAGCATGGTCGTGAGTCAGACAACAACGGTGCGGTATCGGCAGCGCCATACGGCAGCGCCAGCATCCTGCCTATCACCTGGATGTACATCAAGCTACTGGGTTACCAGGGCCTGAGACAATCTACTCAGATGGCGCTGCTAAACGCTAACTATGTGATGAAGAAGCTGTCTGCCCATTACCCTGTGCTCTACACAGGCCGTAATGACCGCGTAGCGCACGAATGTATTATCGACCTGCGTCCGCTTAAAGAAGCCTCTGGCGTTACCGAGATGGATATCGCTAAGCGTCTGAACGACTACGGTTTCCACGCGCCGACCATGAGCTTCCCGGTTGCCGGTACCCTGATGATCGAGCCGACAGAGTCTGAGTCTAAGGCTGAACTGGATCGCTTTATCGAAGCTATGGTTGCGATTCGCGGCGAGATCGCCAAGGTTGAAGCCGGTGAGTGGCCAGCGGATAACAACCCGCTGCACAACGCGCCGCACACCATGGCCGACATCATGGACAGCGAGTTCGACTCACGTCCATACAGCCGTGAAACGGCCGTGTTCCCAACGGCTGCGGTTAAGGCTAACAAGTTCTGGCCGACTGTGAATCGTATTGATGACGTGTACGGTGACCGTAATTTGATGTGTTCGTGTGCACCGATTGACGATTACAAATAATTGCTGCTTGGACTCGCTATTGCGTTGTTAAATCTCGGCTCCAGTGCTCATTTACTCAAGTAAACTGCGCGCTAGAGCCTTCGATTTGCCTAGCACTAGCTTCGTCAGCGACGCAATTATGGCGTAATTGGCTTCATCTGAAGCTTAGATATAAAAAAGCGAACCTAAGGTTCGCTTTTTTGTTGGCTGCTTGGACTCGCTACTGCGGCGTTGAATCTCAGCTTTCGTGCTCATTGACACAAGTCAACTCCGCGCTAAAGCCTTCGATTTGCCGCCGCGGAGCGGATTGTGCAAAGAGTGCTTCGACAGCGACGCAATTATGTGATCGACTAACTGATAAAAAAGCGAACCCTTGTGGTTCGCTTTTTTCATGCCTGTTAGAGCTGAAAAGCTTAACTTGGGCTGTTTGCGGTTGAGCCGTTATCGGTATTGATAGTCGCAGGTGACGACGTCTCGGCCCTGGGTTGTGGTGGTGCCGTCTGGTGCGAGTCGTGTCGTGGCGATTGTCCTGCGCCAGCACTGGTTCAGGCGGATTTGATTCATTACAAAGTGCTCGGCCCAAGGTCTGTTTTGATGAAAGACCTCATACTCGCTTTGGCTGAAGTTAATCAAGGGTAGTTGGTCTGCTAAGCTCAAGCCGTCTTCAGAGGTTTTTGTGCTTCTCAAGCCTTCTTCGATTGTCTCTGCGATTAACCAGGTTTTGCCTGTAAGCATGAGTTTGAGGTGCAGTGCTAAGCCATGTTCACCAAGGAGTTTGACGTAAACTATGGGTTGGTTTCCTTCGTTAATTTCGCTCTGAATGTCCGCTGCTAGCAGGCTGGATATCTCTGCCTTGCTTTGCGAGATACGGATAATCAGCGCTTCCATATCATCTTTTAGCTTCAAGTCCTTGGCGTTCACCAGATTAAGCTGAGGCAGGTCGGCGAGGTAACGGTTAAAGGCGAGAAATAGCTGCCCGGCGTGACGGTTCAGGCCGTCCATGGTGTCACAGTCGATATCACAATTGAGTGTCATGGTGGCGGAGAGGAATTTGACGGCGCTGATTTGCGGTGTGGCTTGTTCATCAATCCCGTTGCTAGCTAATGTGAGCTCGATTTCGCTCACCATATGAACCTCTTGCCCGCTCTCCAGCATGGCATCATTCTGATAGGTGAGGTTTGCCGTGTTATCGATCACGTCCGCTACACAGCTAGCTTCCATATGGGGATCCTGTAAGTAGGTATTTTCCAAGCAGGGGATGGCTAGGTTTGCCGCACCCTCTGACAGCCTTAAAACAAGCGTTAATATCAGTAATAAAGCCAATAATAAAGCCGGTAATAAAAACGGTAGAGGTATCCGGTTAAGCTGTGTCATTCCCTTTGACATACTTACTATCCATTTGATCTAAAAACATAACCTTGCGGTATTAACTGGCTGTGGGCAATTGAATTTTCTTCAAGCGACCTCTTGGGTGGGCGCTATACCGAACTGCTTGCAGATGTGGTCGATACACAGGGCTTGCTGCTGGCTCCACAGGCCATAGCTTAGCGGCATTAGGCTGACGCCGGCGCGCTGCAGTAGCTTGTAGAGGTTAATCTCGAAGAAGTCCTCCCAGGGGCCAGGGTAGCCAATTAAGTCTATCGCCAGATACTGGTCGCCGTAGCGGCAGAGGATATCCAGTTCCAGCCCCGCCATATGGTAGGCGCGCCACACAGTAATCCCCTTGGCCTCAAGCGCCTGGGTCACCGACTGACCGAACTCGTCGAGGGCATCGACATAGTTGTGTTTAGCCTCAAACTGGGTCGCCGAGGTGAGGTATTTGGCCAACAGATTATTGTTAGGCAGCGCCGTTTCATCCAAAGACAGAAACAGCCACTGCGCCTGTTTGGCGCGGGTGATAGCCACGTTAAACATATCGGCGCGGTTAAGGTAGGCTGCGGCGCGACTGTCCTGGGCAGTCACGCTGAAGGAGAGCAGCATGATGTCGCGCTCCTCGCCTTGAAAGCCAAAAGGCGTGGCGATCCGCAGCTGATGACGTTCTATCTGCGCCAGACTGAACCGGGTCATGATCTGCTTTGACAGATACTCTGTCTGATGGCGAAAACAGGAGAGCACCCCAATGCTAGAGGGCACCAAGGCATCGGCCTGTTCCTCAATAAGCTGGCTCAGCTTGTCCATCAAGGCCTCGGCCTCGACGAGGTTTACTCCCTTGGCGTCGCGCATCCCATCAACCTGAACTCTGTGCAGGTGTCCCGAGCTGGTGCAGGGCCTGTGCTGCATCACCTTGAGGGCATTTTGATAGAAGGCCTGATTACTGAACTGGATAAGCTCCGGCTTGCTGCGAAAGTGCTCGTCCAGGAAGGCGACTTGCGCCTGGGCGCCGAGGGAGCCTGAGACCAAATCGAGCATGCTGGCATCGCGATAGCTCAGCAGTCCGCGTCTGTCCGGTGCTATACCGAGCTGGGTTTGAATGCTGGCTTGTTTCTCGCGAGAGAGAAACGAGAAGTGTCTCAGCTGTTTACTGTCGCCCACCACAAGCGCCGACTTGGCGCGCTGCAGGGCGGGCAGGCACTCGGCAATGTTGGCCTGGGTGGCCTCGTCGATGATCACCAGATCAAACATCTCCTGCTGCAGGGGCAACACCCTATGCAGATTGGCGAGGCTGGATAACCAGATGGGAAAGGTCTGCTGCAGCGCCGAGAAGTCAGTGTTGTAGAAGGCCTCCAGCTGTTTCGCCGACTGACGTGCCCGTATCGCCTTGGCAAAGTTCACCAGGGAGCTGCGCTTGTTTTGCAGCAGGCGGCTTTGTCTGTGGCTGGTGGCCAGCTGCAGATACTCAAGGCTGAGTTTCTCTTTCTGCGCGATCAGGCCATTTAAGCTGTTCAGCACCTCCCACTGACGGGAGAAGCGCTTAATGCCGCCGCGATAGAACCAGTTAAAGTAGGGCAGGCGCCAGCGGGATTTTTGCTGTTCGAGTCTCGCCAGCTTTTGGTCGCGGCCGATGGCGCGCTTGCAATGGCGGGTAAAGCTCTGTTCCAGCTTGGCCTGCTGTTTGGTCACTATATCGAGCTGCTTGTAGGCCTTCTGCAGCGCGATGTCAGTTACCTTCTTGTTGGCGACGGGATGAATGCCGTTGAGCATGTCGTCCACCTGGGACTTGAGCTGCTTGATAAACTGCGGCGAACCGGCGCGGATCAGGCTGCTGCCCAGCTGAAACTGTTGTTGCAACTTATCGGCTATCACGTCCACGGCAACATCTGTGTGGGCGGCGATCAGCACCGACTTGCCGCGCAATATCTGCTCGGCGGCTATGGTGGCTATGGTGTAGCTTTTGCCCGTGCCGGGTGGGCCTGAGATCTGCCCTAGGGTGTGGTTGGCGGCGATATCCAGCGCCTGCATCTGGGCATTACTCAGCAGTCCCGGCAGGCAATCTTGCTGGGTAGCTATCTGTCGTTTGCTCTGGGGCGATGGCTGCTGCTCGGCTAACAGGGTTTGTAGCGGCGGCGAAAGATCAGGCGCAGCCATCAATAGGTCGAGTTCGTGCAGTATGCCGCGACTGGCAAGAGAGCGCTCGGCTAGCACCAGTTGGCTGCGGCTCACTAGAAAGCCTTTGCGCTTGCGCCTTAGGCCTTCAAATATCGCTTCATCAATCAGCTTGGGAAAATGCAGTAGCTGGGTGGCATCCACATCGGCCTGTCCGGCGCGCAGCCAGGCAATCCAGCCGCTCACGTCCGTGGGGTAATCACGCAGCTCCTGGGTCAGGCTGTGGCCTTCCACCACGAGTTTTTCAAGTAGCGCCTCGTTGATGGTAAAGGGGTTTTGGCCGGTTAATGACTCGCTGGCTTGCAGAAAGATCTCATCGCCATCGGCCTGTATCTGGCACTCGCGATAGAGCAGCGGTGTAACCACCTTACGCCGCTCACCATTGAGCTCTATGGTGCCGCTAAAGAAGAGGCTGCAATGCAGCAATACCCGCTCACGCAGATAGAGGGCGCTGCGGTTCATTAACGCCGAGGCTAAGGTGTGGGGCAAGGGGAGACGGGGGAGGAAGCCACTGGCCAGCTCATCTTCACCCTGTAGCAGCAGCTGATCTTGCTCGGCCAGCTTATGACACGACCAGAGGTTGATCTCGGCGCTGTCGTGCGCAAAGCACTGTTTGTAGTAGCTCAGAATCCCTTGCAAACCTTATCCATCCCCATGGTTTATTAGCGTTGCAAGAGTAACTTAACCATTAAATTTCAACAAGGTGTGGTGGGAGATTGCGCCCTGGGTTTTGCTCTTTACCATTGCATCTGAGGCGGTTCACCAGCACAATCAAACCTTATCGACAGACCGAGGTCATTTCCGGCAGCTAAGCATAAGAGCAAGCTGGTGGGTAAAGTAAGCGGCAAGCTTACGCAAGAGGTAAAGAGAGCCATGCAGCAAGGATTCCCCATCACCATCACAGCCGATGACAGATTTTCGAGTTCACTTAAGCCCTTACTGGCCAAGCTTGAGATGTGGATTAATTTTCAGGCGCTAAAGGCGGATTGGTATGGCAAGGAAGACCATGTCTTAACCTTCGATTTCACCCTGGTCAGAACCCTGGATGACAAGGCCGAGCTGTTAACCTCAGAGAACTGGGTAGTCGAATCGGGTTACGCCTACCACTATGAGATCAGTCGCCTGAATACCATCGCCTTCATCGCCGTTGATGACTTGCTTAAGCGTGGTACAGGGATCGAGGAAGAGATAAAAAGCCGCTTGGTGGCCGTCGCTAATGCTGTTGGGCAGCAGCACTGTTTGAGAGAGCTTTTTTAGATAATATTTTATTTAGCTAGCAGGTTTACTAATATAGTTAAGAATCATTGATAGACTTTTTTGCAATGTAAAAAGTAATCATGAAAATTAATGATTATATATAAATCGCTTAGAGCATGTTGTTGTGAGAAGTATAGTCCTGGTCTTATTGACAGTTTGGCGGTAGGAAGTGTTCTATTTTGTTGGTTGATTAACTTTCAGTTCCTGCCCATCTAATTGAAACCATTATGCTATGGTAAACGTTATATACGAAAGATTTTGCTAGCATTATCTCTAATATTAAAAGAGATTGTATCCAACCTAGCATTAAGCACAATGTCGCATTGGTGATCGATAATCCACTTTCTAAATCTGGAATGGAAATGCTTATGTGTTCTAAAAGATGCTTGTTTGTAAGAAGAAAAGTCAATAACACTATAGAAATCATATCTATAATGATTCTCATGAAAGTGCAGTGTGTTGATTTCAAATAGGAAATGTTATTGTTTTCATCAGTTACAAAAGCCATTCTCAGCTGCATTTTTTTCTCTGAAAGTGTTGCAAATATTGCATATCCGCTTAATGCAAATCCTATTAAACTAACAGACCAAGAGATTAAGTTTGTTGATGCAAGCGTGATTTCAGATATCAGCTCGTTATTACTGGAAAAAGAATACATATTAAGTGTGTAGAAATATAATAATGACAGTACAAAAACAATTAGATTGTCTTTGCTTGTCTTTAATTTTCTACATACTTTGTATAATTTCCAAAAACTATTCTCTTTGGTGATTATTTCCAGGTTGTTGTCTTCAGTCATCTTATACTATCTTATTATCTTAAGAATATTACTTAGCTTTTCTTTTACCTTGTCCATGTCTGATATTTTTGGACCTCTAATGATCCCATCCTTAATAAGCTCCATGAAGGATTCATACACAGATTTTGTAAATAACGTTGGAATCTCTTCAATTTCGTCGATTCTTTTAACTAATTTAAAGCTGTCATTCGTTCCTATGAGTTTATCGTTGTGTATATCTTTTCCTTTAAGAGTTATTTGGACATTCTCATCTTTGTTTGCCTCTTTAGATATGTCACTGATATTGTCATGTGCTAAGACCCCATCCTTTTTCCGATATGTATGAGTCGATTTTTTTACTCCGACTTGTTTATCTTTCTTTCTAATGGCTTCAAAAAAACCATTGCAATCTGATTCATTGTTTGGAGTAATTACTTCAAGCTGAAGTTGGTCTATCGACTTCATACCTCTAACGAATTCATCAATACCAGCGTCGGATGATTGGGCAATAATTTCTATGTTGGGTTCAGGAAACCTAACCCCTAAGTTTTTCTTTGTTGTACGGTGTAATTTTCCATTGCTTCCTCCATTATAGTCATATATTTCCTTCGCTGCTCTGTATTCATCGTCAATCAATTTTGTTCGAATATCTTTTATGAATTTCGTGATCGTAGATTTGAAGTTCTCCATCGTTGGAGAGTCAGATTGCTCTTTTACAAAGAAAAGACGGTGATCTATTAATGAAAGAATAAAAATGGAAGACGGAGAAGATTGTATTCCTTTTTCATCCTCTTTTAATTCCCCTTCACTAAAATATTGAGTTCTACGAAGAACAGTATCTTTGATGATTCGCCCATAAACGAAAGGTAATTCATTTCCATCAAAATTGCAGGTTAGCAATTCGACATTGTGAAAAAACCAACAATTTTCTCCATAGTCTCTTGTTAAGCCGTTTGTAAAAGCAGGGTGAACAAGTTCACTATAAAAATCTAGTAATTTATGTTCACCAAAATGACAGACAAAGTTCCAAAATTCAACGTTATAATTTTTTTTCATAGTTTACTACCTAATAGAAGCTAAAATCGTATTTTGAAGACTGAAAACATTTTATTTCCTTAGTTTCCGGCCTCACTCTTACTCAAACACCTCTGCGCAACTTGATAGACGATGGCGTCCATCTCTTGCTGGCTGAATGTTTGCCCGTAGTCTTTATGGCCGTTGACCTTGGGTAAGGTTTTCACTAACTGCTTGTGATTCAAGATGGGGAAAGGTGGCCTGGATTGATTGGTGACGTACCAGCCGGGAAATACGAGTACAGGCACGGCATTGACCTGGATTCCGCTAGCCTTGGTGAGCCAGTTGCCGACCCACTTGGCCTGTCTTGTAGCCTGCTCTATCGGCTTGGTTTCATGCCAAGAGGGGAAGCATAAGCGGTTATCTTTGTAGAAGACTTCATGAGCCTTGCCGCCGTTTTTCTTATCTTTGGTACGCTTATGGCGGCCTTTGGTTTCTATGGCAAATACACCGTTCTTGCCTATGGCGAGGTGGTCGATATTAAAGCCTTCCGCCTGTACGTCATGGAAGACTTGGTAGCCTAGTGCTTGTAACCCGATAAGCTCGTTGGCTGTCGCTATTTCGGCGGTATGACCCAGACGTAACTTGGTCAATTTCGTGAAGACTTTCCAGGTTTTGTAGCCGCTATAAATTAGGCCTATGACTATGGTCCAGATGAATAGCCAGGGGACATCCTCTTGAATGATGTGGGCCCTGAGGCTGTCGATGGCGAAGGGAAAGGCAACAACCATGATGGCTAGGATGAAAGCACTGATTAAGTCCATCTGCAGGTCTTGAATCTGTTGCTGTAAGCCGTAGGCGGGAATGCGGATAAGTTGGTCGCGATCGACGGGTAAATCTAGGGTGAGGTCACGCCGTTTTAGAATTAGCCAAGCGACACTCATCACGACAAACATACCCGATAACAAGACGGCTATTGATATGAGATTGGCGGCCAACTCTGTCATGTTCATCCTTGAAGCAAAAGAGGGTATATCAGTGGTTAGAGATATAAACCCATGAATATGCGCATAATATACGCTCAATGTGTCTAAAAAGTAACTGGTAATTGGTCTAATTGTGATGCATTTTTCGATCTTTCTGGTTGCGGTCTCTCTGGTGGGAGCTGGCTATAAGTTGGGCTCGCGTTCTGTGAGGACACGATCTTCATTGCTGTCGATTCTAAGGTAGACTCGTGAAGAGCAAGCGTAATTAATCAAGGAAGTAGAGGCTATATGCGATTTTCTAATACTAATGATCCCCATGGGCCCGGGTTTATCTATGTGATGCGTGAGCCCGAAAACCTCAATCAGATTAAGATTGGACTCAGCATAGACCCTATACGCCGTGCACGTGACTTGGATACGACTGGCCGCGCTCAAGAACTCGATGTCTATTTTGCCATGCAGGTCGATGACATGAAGAAAGTCGAGACGATTATCCATAATTACTTTGACCACCTGAGGTATCCGGGCACAGAGTTTTTTATGGTGGTGCACCCGCTGCAAGAGGTAGACCTTGGCAACCCCAAGTATCTGGACGAGTTGACTATGGATATCTATCTGGATACCCGGATTGAGGAGATCTGTGATGGCCTCAGCTCAATAGGGATCAAGTGGCACGAGGTTTCGATTTCCTATCTGCGCCAGAAGCATTTTGAGAGTGAGAATAACGGTGGGGGATTCTGGTAAGAATCACTTTCGTTGATGCTAAAACGATCTGGAGATCTCTCTATCGGTTAACCTTTGAGGCATATAGAGCAGATCTCGTAATGCGGTGGAGCCCTAGTGCTCAATAAGTGAAGTGAGACGGTAGCATTATTCACGCATCCACATTGGAGGCCAACCATAAGCCTCCGAAACGGCTCTGGATATTTCGTGGATTAATTGAAAGCCGTTATCCGAGTTGGTCATCACAACGAAGCCTCTTCCCGAATTTGCAAAGGAAACTGCATAGCAGGTGTATCCGGCGTTTCCGCCGCTATGCCGAAAGCGAAAAGCGTCTGCTTCACCATCTATTCCTATGCCTGTTCCACCCGCGCCGGGCACTCTGGTTAACATGGTTTTGGCTGATTGTTGTGATAGCAAAGTTTCATCCTCGCCGCGGTAGGCTTTACCCAGGGCTATCATAAATTTTGCCAAATCGGTGGGCGTGCTCCATAGACCTGCTGCCGCCTTCTCTGGGTAGAGATGGTAGCCCCCTTCAATCATGGATTGCTGGCTATCGTATCCTTTTGCAATTTGGCTCTGGAGTTCATTCGACAGTGCCAGTTCGAATGAGCTTTGGCTCATATTTAAAGGCTTGAGTATCAATTGCTTCATTAGTTGTGAGAAAGGCTGCTCACTAGTGTCTTCCATCAAGAGTTGCAAGACTGTCATGCCACCGCCAGAGTAATATTCAGACTCACCTGGTGTCTGAAAGACCTTAACGGCAGGAGAGTTACTCAGGCTACTGCCTTTTAATATTTGAACTAGTGAGGGAATAGTCTGGTTTTGGGCATAACCTTCAAATCCAGAGACATTTAGCCCAGATGTGTGGCTCATGATCCGGCTTGGTGTGACTTTTTGTTGTTGAGTAAATTGGTTTTCGGGTACATGCCAACGTTTAAGTTTTAAGTTCACATCTTTATTTAGCTCAAAGTTGCCGTTCTGAATCATTTTAAATGCTGCGACACTGGTGACTGCTTTTGAAATGGAAGCGGCCTGAAACAGCGTATTCGAGGTTACTCCTTGGTTCGATTCTATGTCTGGCTTGCCGTATCCCTTCGACCAGATAATTTGGTTGTTATCAAATACGGCAATGCTCACCGCCGGGACGCCATAAGCCTGCATTCGCGCTTCCAGCGTATTGGTTGATGTGCTGCTGTTTCCATCATCGTCGATTGAACGAATGCTGTTTTCGAATGCTTGTTGACGGGCGAGTTGTTGATTTGCGGCTGTCGATTCTTGGTTGCTGACCGAGCATCCTGCCAACGCAAGAAACATCATTGTCAGTGTGAAATGGCTAAGCTTCATTTTGTTGCTCCTAATCTTCTTGTTTCCTGTCCCTGAGAAGTCACTTGTATGCCGTTTGTTTTATCGACAATAAAGGGGATTAGCTATGTATTCCAACACTTACATATTTTCAATTGTTACATTAAGTGTTTAGGGGGGCTGTCTCATTGGGAGTAGGGGGAAGTTAGCCGGCAACAGTGGTGGTTTGTGTTAGCTTAGCTCTGGCGTTTGATGGCTATCTTCTTCTCCACTAGCACTTTCGAGTTCATCGAGAATGTCGAATCCCCAGTGTTTAAATTTCACGCCTAAATAGGTAGAGGGGAGCATTAGCAAAAAGAGTAAGAGAAGTGGCCATTGGTTTTCGAGTATTATCGTCAACAGTCCTGATATACCACCCACTTTCCCTTCGATAACTTGCTTACTGAGAAATATCAGTGGTGCGACAAACACGGTGAGAATAATGGCGTTATGAATATTTTCACCAATCTTGATCAGTGATTCTGCGTGGCGGGCTTTTGAGGCATTGGACCTTGATGTCATTGGTTACTTCCTTGTGTATCTATTGTTTATCAATCTGAGAAATATGAGAAGCGGCAATCTATTCGTATTAGGTCTAAATCTCGCGGAAGTGAAGTTATGGCATCGGAAAGGCTATAAACCATACCACTGTCATTGCTTTTTAAGTGTGCATATCGAAGATATACATTAGCTATGTAAAGTGCACATATAGAATCGATCACATTTTTAAGATTGGCTTTAGTGAAATGCTTATTTCTATTGTGTTTCACGTCGGTATGGCTTTTCCACCAGCTCGGGCTAATTTGTTCTTGCCATGCTTTCCAAGGTGTACAGCTAATGCTAAACCTTTCAATGACTGCAGTTTCTGTAATGAAAGCATGCAGGTTACTTTCGATTACCTTCATGTAATCCATGATGTTATCTGATTTTGCATTTGGGGATAACTGGTAGCAAATTTCTTTCATGACAGTGTCAATCTCTGCACATGAAGAGAGATATAACCGTGTTAGTTCTACTGAGTATGTCGAAAAGTTATCTTGGTTTATTTCAATATATCGGGATAACCGATTTAAATCATACTCGAAAGATTGATAGTACTTCCAATGTAAATCATTAAAATTCAATATATTACCTGTATTGTGTGTTATTTGCTTAGGTCTACTGGTGAAGTGCACCTTTAATACTTTTTTCAGAAAAGAAAACCGGATAAATCCATAAGCCCTGCTCGTTAATGTAATTCGTTTCTACAAGGTGGTTAGGTGATTTACTCTGTTGGTGCTGACTCCACCTGCATCCAATCGACTTCTACACCTGCCTGGTCAAACATATCCTGGCTGACCTTAATCTTATCGCCCCAGCGGGAGAGGAAGTCGTCGCTGGGTTGTGGGCTGTGGACCACCTTTAGCCCAGTCTGGATGATCTTGGCGGCGCAGTTAGGGCAAGGAAAGTGGGTCACCCAGATCTCGCAGCTGCTGAGATCCCGCTTGGCGTAGAGAATGGCGTTCTCTTCGGCGTGCAGTGTCTTGAGCAGTTTCATCTCGCGGTTATCTGTCTCGGCACTGTCGGAGATCCCGTGTGGGTAGCCGTTGAATCCCAGTGAGACAATGCGGTTGTTTTCAGTGATCACGGCGCCCACCTGGGTGGAGGGGTCTTTACTCCAAGAGGCTACCAGTTCGGCCATTTGCAAAAAACGTATCGCCCATTTGCTCATCATCTACTTAGGGTTCCTATTCTATATGGCTGAATATATTGACTTAACCAGAAACAATTTTTTATCGAGAACAATGATAAATCAAGCCGCGCCCAACACAAAGCAAAGTCTGGCGGATTGAGTGTTCTTGCGCTAATTCATCACTACTCACAGCTCAAATCTAACTCATTAAAGCTAACTCATTAAAGCTAACTCATTAACACTGGCTCATTAAAAACCATGGGGATGGCATTGGCTATTTTCCAAGGCCCTGGCCGGTCAATCTCTACTCGCGATTATCTGGGGAATGGTTTCAATCTCGGGTTCAAATTCTGGCTCGAGTGTCGATGTGATAGTAGTTCTTACGCTTTCGACATGATAACTGCGTTTGGCGTCGAACCGAATCAGAGGAAGCCCTGCGGTGCGACAGGCATCCTCCACCAGTTGGTCGCGCGCAATGGTCTTGGCCTGCTTGTGGCTCTTGTCGTCGAGTTCGATGGCGGCGATAACGTCCAGGGTCTTTTTATCGCAGAGGAGATAATCAAAGTGTTTGGCGGAGATCTTGTTGAAGGCATTTTGCCAGTGTTGGCGCGTCATCCCCTTTTCTGGAGTGATCACATCGGCAATGCGTACCTTGCCAAGGATACGGTATTGCTCGCCAACAGCGTTATCTAACACCCCCAGAAACGAGCGCTCGGCGGGGGTAAACAGGGCTTTATGTTTACGATATTGGTAGTGGCGACTGCTGGTGCTACTGCCTAGTCGCGACAGCAGGGTCAAAATGATGATAAAGCCAAAGGCCATTGCGAATAAAAGGTTGAGGTTCATCGAACATCCATCTCTTGAGGTTGGCGTCATTGCCGGGTTGATTTGTTTGCACAATAAGCCTTGTCCCTCGCTTTTTCAACTCGCAGTCTTTTCACTAGCAGCTTTGCCAACATAGCTTGAATCCCAATCTAAACCAGTCTAGCTTGGGGGATTGCAATGGATGGCCGGTTTTTAAGCTGGCTAGGATGAGGAGCCTGGATGCGGATCCTGGATGCAGGATGACAAAGGGAGTGCCAAATGATGTTGAAAAATATTTGGGAACAGCGCAAGTTTAGAACGGATAAGGCAGGGTTAAGAGCCTGGGCGAGCAACCTAGTGAGTGCCTTGTTGGTTGCCTTTGCCAGTATCCTAGCCGGTGTCCTGGTTAGTGGCTGCAACAGTGACGATGAGGAGGCGCTAAACGCCATCGATACGGGCAAGATGCAGCAGACGGTGGCAGAGCTGGCCGAGGATATGCTGGTGCCGGGCGCCGTGGTGATACTGCATACCCCCAAGGGGAACTTTGAATATACCTTTGGGGTGAGCCGATATGGCGGCAGCGAGCCGACCAGCTTCGATCAGCACCTACGGGTAGGCTCCAATACCAAGACCTGGGTCGGTTCAATCATTTTGCAGATGGTGCAGGAGGGCAAGCTCCAGCTGGAAGATCCTGTGGCCATGCACTGGACTGGCGTGCCGAGCGGTGAGCAGATCACCATAGCTCAGCTGCTGTCGATGGAGAGCGGCCTACATAACTACACCACGACATTAGCGCTGAATCAGACATTAGATCAGGATCCCACTTATGCTTGGCCCCAAGCTGAGCTGCTCAAGCTGAGTTTCGACTCTCCGCTGGATTTTACGCCGGGCACAGACTTTGGCTATTCCAACACTAATACGGTATTGCTTGGCCTGATCGCCCAAAAGCTCGATGACAGCACCTTGCCTGAGATCATGCTGCGCCGCCTGTTTGCTCCCCTAGGCATGACACAAACCTTGTTTCCTGAGATCACCGATAACGTGCTGCCCGAGCCCTACGCCCACGGCTATATGTATGGCACCAATGTGTTGACCATGGACGGGGCGCTGCCCGAGGCGATGCAGCAGGAGGCGCGTGATGGGGTGATAATGCCGGGGGATCAGACACATGCTAATCCCTCTTGGGGCTGGGCGGCTGGCGCGGGGATCTCTACCGCCAGGGAGCTGCTGGTCTGGGTCGAGGCCTTGGTTGGCGGCAAACTGTTAAATGAGGAGATGCAGAAACTGCGTCTGGCCAGCCTAAAGCCTATCGATCCCGATAATCCCAACACCGCCTACTATGGCCTGGGCATAGCCAAGTTTGGCCAGCTCTATGGTCATACCGGCGAGCTGCCGGGTTATAACTCCTTCATGGGTCATGACCCAGAAAACAAGGTGACCCTGGTGGTCTGGACCAACCTGGCACCTAGCGTGGATGGGCGTGACCCGGCCACCACGATTGCGGCGGCGCTCATCAAGCAACTCTACCGGTCGGTTAACTCATCTAACTAGGGGACAAAAATGTCGCTGGCTCAGTCGCTGGCGCTCTTGGTGCAGGTCACGGCATTTTCGGGTGTGCAGAGTTTGATGGGGGTAAAGACTATCTGCTCGAAGGCCTGGTCGCTGACAATTTTGTGCAGGGTGAAGATCGCCTCGCGGCCCATCTCGTAGGGGCTCTGGCCTATGTTGGTATGGGCGAGGTGGTCTTGCAGCATGGCGAGCTGAGGCGGCGCGGCATCCGAGATAATTACGACTATCTCTTTGTTATTTAGCTTGATTTTATAGGGCGCTATCATCTTACGATACTGGGCCTCATCGTTTTGCGGCCAGCCGCCCACTGCGATAAAGGAGTCGGCCTTGATGGGCTTGCCTTTCATGACAGACTCCATCTGCTTCACCGCCTGACTGAGCTGATCGAAATTGGAGAAGGGCTCTCTGATCTCTGTCCAGCCGTTATCCTTCTGTAGCCGCTTGCCCGGAGGCTTTTCATAGGTTTTGCCAGATAGTGCACTGCGAATGCCCATGATCCTGAGGTTGAGATTAGGAGAGTCGGGGCGGCCGGTTTGGATGATCAGGGTGCCGCCATTGGGCCTGAGTTTTTTGAGTTGCTCGCCCAGTGCTTGGCCAAAGGCAAAGTTGTCTGTACCTATGTAGGCACGTCGTAGATCTTGATGCTCGGCCAGGGTTGGGGCGTCGAAATCTGAGTCATAGGTGATCACCGGAATGCCGGCGGCCTTGGCCTTGGTGAGACTGTTCTCGGCGAGAAACTTAGACTGGGTGATGGCCACGGCAATGCCGTCTATGCCTTGGTCGATAAGCTGCTCGATCACCTTATCTTGCAGTCTTACGCTGGAGATCTCTGGCCCCAGATAGATACACTCTACATCCTTGAGCTGTCTGGCGGCGGCTTCGCAGCCGAGCTTACTCTGATCGAAGAAGGCGCCGTAAAATTTAGGCACTACGGCGAATCTCAGTGTTTTGGCACTGACATCGGCGCTGAGCGTAGTGGTGGCCAATAAGGTCAGCGAGATGAGGGTGATGAGTAACCGAGTCACGATAGCCTCTCGAATCCATTTCCTAATAACCAGGTTAGTCGTAGCTAAGATATTAGCAACTAACGTCTTGATAAGCATAGCCATATCAAGCCAGGCCGAAATTTTACATTTTGATAACTAAATGTAGCAAAGTGATACGGCTAAAGATATGTGTTGGATCAAGAATTTTCGGTGATAAATGCGCGTAATACTAAGCGGGCTAAAGGTGTCGGCGCCTCTATCAGAGCAGAGGCGCCTAAACTAGCGTCGCCACAACTTGCTAGGCTAGTTTGAATTTACTCACCATGGCGCTGAGCTGTTGATTGGCAGCCGACAGGCTCTGGGTGCTTTCCAGTGTCTGCTGGCCGTTTTGCAGCAGGGTCTGGGCCATCGCCTCTATGGTATGCATGTTTTGGCTGATCTCGGCCGTTACCACGCTCTGCTGCTCGGAGGCGCTGGCGATCTGGCCACCCAGGTCGTTGATCTCGGCGATGGAGTTGGTAACGGCGCTCAGGTTTGAGGTAACGCGGGCGGTATTTTGGGTGACCTGCTGGCAGCTGCTTTTGGTTTCCAGCATCAGTTGCTCGGCGGTGTCGGCGTCGCGCCTAAGGGTCGAGAGGATCTGCTCTATCTGTGTGGTGCAGGACTGGGTGCGTGAGGCGAGTGATCGCACCTCATCGGCTACCACGGCAAAGCCGCGTCCCTGCTCGCCGGCCCGGGCCGCCTCGATGGCGGCATTGAGTGCCAGCAGGTTGGTCTGATCGGCGATCTCCTTAATCACCCCCAATACCGAGATGATCTGATTGGTGTTCTCGCTCATGGTGTGAATGCTCTGGCTGGCCGAGTTCATCTCGTTCGCCAGAGCCTGGACGCTGCCGGCGGCATCCGAGACGGTGAGGGTCGAGGTCTTGGCCTCTTCGTTGGCCTGATGCGTGCTGGCGGCCATCTTGCCCGCGCTCTGGGCGACGGCGTCTGCCGAGGCATTCATCTGGCTGATGGCGGTGACCACAAGCTCTGTCTCGCTGCTGTGTTTACTCAGCGCCTGACGATTGTTTTCCGAGTGGCTGTCGAGTTGGCCTATCCCCTGGGTGATCTTCTGTGAGGCGTGGGAGATCTCAAGCATCATCGCCTGCAGGTAGCCGATGAAGCTGTTAACCGAGTGGCCGATGGCCGCCAGTTCATCCTTGCTGGTGATGGCCAGCCTGGAGGTGAGGTCGGCGTCGCCGGTGGAGAGAGTATCGATGCGGTTTTTCAGCATCACCATGTCGGCGATGATCTTGTTGAGCAGGAATACGCAAAATGCCAGGGCGATGATGATAAGCAGGCTGGCAATGGCGATGCTGCGGTAAATTTTCTGTTTGAATATCGCCTCAGTGCCGGCGGTGAGCCCCTGCTCGATGGCGCTGATGTTGGACTCATAGGTGCCCGTGCCTATCACCCAGCCCCACTCGGGAAGGATCTTTCTGACATAGGCGATCTGCGTCTCTTGGCTGTGGGTCTTAGGGTCGGTGACAGGTAAGGCGACGAAGGCTTCCGCTTGGTTGCCGAGCGCCTGTTTCGCCTTGGCGGCGTTTGGCGTGACTTGCCCTATTTGAGATGACTGCGAGTGGGCCAATATCTTGCCGTCACTGTCCTGTACCCAGAAGTGGCCGTCTTCGCCAAACTTGGCCGCCAGCACGGTTTGCAGTGCACTGTTGAGTTTGTCTTGTTTCAATGTGCTGACATATTCCCCGGTGGCGATCACCAGATTGAGCGGCTCGAAGTAGAAGGAGGCCGAGAGTTTCTCTTCCACTTGATCGGTCGAAGGATTGGAGAAGAAGTAGCTGGTAAATCCAATAGGATTGGCCCTAGCGGCGGCGACTATATCCCGGGCATAGTAGTTACCCTTCTCGTCCAGGGCATCGCGGCTGTTACCCATGGAGACGCCGCCCATGCCGGACGCCTCATTCTCCAGGGTGTCGGCATTGTAGGCAAACAGATAGCGGCCGTTACCCCATTGATACTCATTGAGGAAGGTGTAGACCATCATGGCGGCATCGTCGGTAAGATTGTTCTCGTACATGCGATTAATGACATCGCGGAACACCTTTATCTCATCCCCCAGCGCCTGCTTGATATTGGCTTCTCGGGACTGTTGGTAGAAGTCGTTGACGGAGCGGCTTAGGGTGTCGACTTGGCCGATGAGGTTCTGTTTGATGAGGGCTTCAACCTGTTGGTTGATGTTGCTCTGTTCCTGCTTAAGGACCTCTTGCGCGATGATATAGGTGTTGATGATAAACAAGCCTGATACCGCGACAAGTAAAGCACCTACTAATATGATTAGTTTAGCTTTTATTGTTATTTTCATAAGAACCAGCCTAAGACAATTTTGACTAGATATAAGAAAAATCTAATGGATATTAAGTGGCAAAATTAACCCAAAGGCAATCTGGCGTTTACAGAAGCGTGATGTGGATGCAACTTGTTTGGCGCAAATGAGAGTTGATTAACAGATATGGCCAAGAGGTGAGCCAGGTGGCATTTAAGCTGAATCTAACTGATTGGCTAGATTAGCAAATATGGCTAGATCTATAGGATAAGAGAAGAAATGCAGGCATGAAAAAGGGAAGCCTGGGCTCCCCTTTCAAATCTTGGCTTAGTCTACGCCTTGCCACTCGTCTAAGGCGGCTGGTAATGCTAGTTACTTAACGGCTGTTACTTAACGGCTGTTACTTATAGAAAGCTTCGATGGTGCCTTTGACTGTCATCATCAGCGGTTGGCCGTGACGGTCTAGGGCTTTAGGGCTAGGGATCTTCACCCAGCCTTCACTGATGCAATACTCTTCGACGTTGAAGCGCTCTTTGCCGTTAACGAGAATGCCTATGTCATGCTCGAAGTAGTCGGCCACATGGTGTGGGCTACGTGGATTGACAGATAGGCGATCGGGCAATGCAGGTAGTGATTTAGTGTCAGTCATAGTGGTTATCTTCAATCAAAAAAGTTGTGCGCTATTGTAGGCAATAGTGCTGGTGGGCTCAAGAAATAACAGGTGGCAGGCGAAACCGTGAGGAGTAGGGGAGCGTTCGCCTTGAGTTTTTGTGTCTGGGCTGGAAAAATGGCCTGCCTGTTTACTATCGCCGCCCCATACCTTGAGGATTTTGTCGCCATGAATGAAGCGATCGTCATCGCCTTACCTTCGCTGATCCACCGTATCGGCCGGGAGCAGGTGACTCAGGCGCAAACCCTGGCGGTGAAATTTGGCTGCAGCCTGAAGCGGGTGCGGCGCTCGCGCAACTGGCAACTGACTGGCGGCGCGGTGGATGTGCAATCCTTTACCCTGGCGCTTAAGCAGTGTCAGCCTGCGACGGCGCCCTATCTGATCGCCAAACTCGAGGCGGGTCTTCTGTTACATGCCGACAAGCTAGAACCCTTGCCAGTCAAGTTAGTGCGCCTGATCCGCGAGACCCCGGGCATCACCTTAGGGGAGCTGATGGAGCAGACCAAGTGCACCATTATCGAGGCGCGCCAGGCCAGGTTTGATGCCGATAGTTAAACCAAGTTTTTAATTTAAAAACAAGGGGGATGGCCGATTTGGCTATCCCCCTTGTAGTTATGGGTCAGAATAAAAGGCGCTAGGCGCTCAGTCTGCGCCAGGCGCTGCCCATCAGGGTGAAGATGAAGGTGAACAGCTTATAGGTGAGCCAACAGAAAAAGATAAAGCCACCGATCATCAGCACCCAGACCATCACCTCTACCGTGGTCGAAGGCTTCTTCTTGGCCTTGTCTGTCGCTTTTTCTGTTTTCTCATCTGCCTGCTCGTTGGCCGCGGTTTGACTGCTTTGCTCAGGTGCGGCGACCTTAGTGCTTGCCTTGCCGTCATCTGCGCTGCTGGTGTCGGCTGTGACCGCCTTGCCATCGATCGATTGCAGGATGACGCCGAATTGGTTCTGATTGTGGTCCAGCCTGACCCTGAGATTACGGGTCTTATAGCCCTTTTCGCTGACCTCTAGCTGGTAGTCTCCGGCGGCCAGTGGCATGCCAAACTCATATTTGGGTCCTATGTTCATCACCCTGACTTTTGCCGTGGTCGGCTGGGTCACTATCTCCAGCGGGAAGCTCTTACGGCCCTTCTCCCAGAAGGTGAGGGTCGCAACGTTGCGGCGCTTGGCCTGAACATAGACTTTGCGGGTGATGGCCTGCTTCTTCTTGTCCTTAGGGCTGGCCTTGAGCCAATAGGTGCCGGGTGCCAGATAGGCGCGGCGGCTGATCGCTATCCCGGTGCCATTGGCCTGGCGCGACAGGGTTGCCTTGTCGAGATCTGGGTTGCTGCCAAGATCCAGCAGGCCGGCATTCTTGTTGGCGCTCACCAGTTGATATTGGTTACCCTCCACCTGTGCGATCAGGTGTGACAGCCCCGGCAGCTGCGCCAGCTCGCCGGCGAAGGCCTCGAAGATGCCATCTTCAATCTTGTCTTTGATCTTCTGTTTCAGATCGGCGTGGGCGACCTCGGGGGCGAGGATCAGTAGCAGCGCCGCACAGCAAGGTAAAATCCATTTATTCATCTGAACCTCCGATGATCTGCAGCAGTCCTGCGGCCAGTTCTGGGGCGGCATCGCCCAGCAGGTCGATGATCATCAATACTGTATCGGTATCGCCGTGATTGACGATATAGTCGCGGATCATGGCATCGACCATCTCTTTGTTTTGCTTGTAAAGCTCCTCACCGCTGCTCTTGATCAACTCATCGAGCGCCTCGCCTCTGAGGGCATCTTCGAGCTTCTCGGCTAGCTGGTTCGAAGTCTCCGTCTGGCGTTTGACCTCAAATGCGGTCTGATTATTAAATTCGATCGTATGCTCGTTAATCTGCGCCTCCTTGATGCCCATCATCTGGGCAAACAGGGAGCTGATGTTGGAGAGGGCGACCACATCGAAGATGTTTTTTTCGATCTCCGCTTTTTCCGGCATCTTCTGTTTGCTGGGTCGGCTAACGTTACAGATGTTGGCATCAGGGAAGCATTTATATTCTCCCTTGGCCGCCTCGACGCCGTCTATCACAAGACGCCATTCGAAGACCAGGCCAAAGACCAGCCAGAGTATATTACCGCCGGGATATTGAGTATCTCCCATGGTAATGGTCTCGTGCCTGAGTTCGCCAGTCCATACGCCGGATGAGCGTTTACCGTTTTGTTCGTTGAGGGACTGCATGTAACTGAACTCCAGGCTGACCTCAGGTTGTTTAAGCCCTATGTCGCTATGTGGAGTGAACTGCACCAGCTCGTCGCCAAGGAAGCGCTTCTTGCCCTGGTTCATCACGCTGGCGAGCTGTTTCTCGATGATTCTGCCGGCAACCTGGGGCTCAGGGTAGGTGAAGCGCAGGTGCTCCGGGGTCTTGAGCAGTTGAGCCTCGAAGGCATCGGGCTCGGCCTTCTGCTCGGCGCGCGCCTTGCGATTGGCGTAGTAACGTTGCATGAAATACTGCGGGTCTAAGCCACTCCAGCCGCCGACGAGCAAATTAATGTCTATGTCGCTAACCGGTTTGCTGCAGCTCATGTGTGTGGCTTTAACGCTGATCTGTGAATGACCCGTCTTGATCACCTTATGCAGCATGTTGAGGAACTCGGCGTTGAGTCCTCTTTCGGCCCAGCCCTTGCGGTACATCTCGAGTTTCAGGCGTCCACGCTGATCAATTGACTGCATGGCGACATCCGCCTTCTTGATAAAGCGGGTGCAGTGGGCACGTCTGAGGGGATTGCTGCGTGCCCAGGTTAAGAAGTCGCGGTAGCCGGCCTTGGTGTCTGTGCTGACGGCCTCCTGCCAGCGCTTATCGGTATGGCGGTGGCGAGACAGGTAGGCGGTGAGCCAGACGAGCAGCAGCAAGGTGCCTAAGAATTTGCTCACTCCCTGAAAGTGCGGCGCGTAGGGGAACTGCTGGCTGAGGGATTTCTCTGTGGCCTTGCTCATGGGGAAGCTGGTTTGATAATCCAGCGACAGCAGCACAGGCTTGGCCAGTGCCTTGATGGGCAGCAGGCGGTTCTCTTCCCAAGCGAACACTGTTTGTACCTTGCTCTTGTAGGTAAATGTCTTGTCTGTGTAGATCTGATATTTCACCGAGCCGAAGGCGATCACCACAAACCAGGCGGCGGCGCCTATCATCAGGTAACGGGCGAGTCGTCTTAGCTTGAGTCGCCAAATCGAGTCGGGTTTAGACTTGCTTAGCTTGCGAATAAACATCCATGCCACAAAACAGCCAAGAATGATCAGTTTTATCATTATCTCTTCCGTGTCCGAGCTGAGGTGTCATGGCGCGAGTTGGGCTGAGTAATAGATTCGATGCGCCACGAACAGGGGTTACTTTTGTTAAAAACTATACCTATAGCCGCGGCGAAAAGAAACCTAAGCATTAGCCTAAGTGTGTGATTAATCACAGAAGATTAACATTGCTGTCATTAAGGCCCCGGCTTGGTGGCCATTATTGCCGAACGAATAAAAGGGTGATGCAAAGAGGCAATGAGGAAGGTTGTGAGGGTGGTTTTAGAGAAAGGAGCTGGGTGGGTTAGAAGATTATCTGTCCGTCACATCCTGAGTCAGAACCTTTCGCTGAAACCGCAATGGCAAAGCAGATTTTCTCTTGATGTTAAGAGAGGCGTTAAGAGTCGTGTTAAGAGCGCTGCTAAGATCAGTCTCAAGAGCCTAGCCCAAAGCGAGATTGGACAGCGCCGCGTGAGTGTTTTAGCTTGAAGCCTATCTTTTTGCTCCTTAGGGCAAGCCAATCATCTGGCTCGGCTCAAATTGGGGAGAAACCAGCTGAAAGCATTCGGTGAAGAGGGAACGGACTATGTGTGGTCGACTCAATGTGATTAGCGATCCCCTGTGCGACTGGGTGTCGGGTCAGCTGGGGATCAAGTTTCATAGCGAGACCAATAATGACCTCAGGCCCACCCAGCAACTTGGGACCATAGCGCTGGACGGCGGCGCACTGCAGCAGGTGGATGCCAGCTGGGGGATAAAGCCTGAATGGGCTAAGCGGCTGCTGATCAATGCCCAGGCCGAGACGGTGAGGCAGAAACGCACCTTCGCCCAGGCCTTTGCCCTGCATAGGGCTTTGGTGCCCTGTAGCGGTTGGTATGAGTGGCAGCAGACGGGCGGTGCTAAGCAGAAGTATCTGTTTCAAGGCCGTGACGGACAGCCGCTCTTGATGGCGGGGATCCTCTATCCTCAGATTGATGGCACCCATGCCCTGGTGACCCTTACCACCAAGCCGATAGCTAGCTGCGCGCCCTATCATCATCGCATGCCGCTGCTTATCGAGCCCCAGGCGCTGGATTTCTGGTTTCACTCACAGCCCCATGAGCTGGACGCGCTACTGACAGCCCCCGAGACTCTTTTATCGATCCAAGCCTGCTAGGGGCCACATCTGCTGGCGTCGACCAGAGGCTAGCTTTCATGGTCTAGATGAAGCTGCAGCCAGAGTTCTAAGAGTGTCACCTGCCACAGACGTGAGCCGAAGCGAGTGAGTTGTTGCTCAGGGCTAGCGAGCATGGCGTCGATATAGTCCATATTGAAGATTCCCCTTGCTCTGGCCTGTGGACGGGCAAAGACCTCTTTAGCGAGAGCCAGGTAAGGCCCCTGCATGTTACGCAGCCCGGGCACAGGAAAGTAGCCCTTGGGTCTGTCTATCACCTGATGGGGGATGATGCGTCTGGCGACCTGTTTGAGTAGGTATTTGCCTCCCTCCTTGAGCTTGAGATCGAAGGGGATGCGACTGGCCAGTTCGACCAGCTCATGGTCTAAGAAGGGAACTCTGGCTTCGAGTCCGAAGGCCATGGTCATGTTATCGACCCGCTTAACAGGGTCGTCGACTAACATCACCCGAGTATCCAACATCAGGGCCTTGTCGATGGCAGTTTCGGCCGGGCAATGGGCGAAGTAACGCTGTACGTAATCGCCTGCATGATCGCCATCGAGAAGTGGCTGGGCGACCAGCTGCTGGTATTCTGGATATTGCCAGGAGAAGTAGGCGTCTTGATAGGTTTGTGCCTCATCTTCCGCGGTGGCGTCGACCATTGGAGGATACCAGTGATAACCGCCAAAGACCTCATCGGCCCCTTGACCACTCTGAACTACCTTGACGTGTTGACTAACGGTTTTAGAGAGCAGATAGAAGCCGATGACATCGTGAGACACCATGGGCTCAGACATCGCCATCACGCAGTCGGGCAGATGAGAGATAAGCTCACTATGACTGACCACTATCTTTTGATGTCGAGTCTGGTAATGCTCGGCGATCAGATCTGAGTATTTGAATTCATTACCTTGCTCATCTGCGACATCATCAAAGCCGATAGAGAAGGTATGGATCTCTTTTTGCCCCAGCTCGTGCAACAAGCCCACGATCAATGATGAATCTAAGCCGCCGGAGAGGAGCACTCCAACAGGTACGTCGGCTTCTAAACGGCGCTTGGCGCTGTCAAACAGCTTTTGTTCCAGTTGTTGAGACCAGGTCTCCTCTGTCTCTTGTTCTAGGCTGGATCCCGGTGAGAGGCGCCAGTAGGGGCGGCGGTCTATCTGGCCGTCGGTGCTAACCATCATCCAATGTGCCGCCTCGAGTTTATGGATCTGCTTAAACAAGGTTTTGTCGCCGACGATGGCGCGAAAACAGAGATAGTGGTTGAGAGACTGGGGGTCTATCTCTGTATCGGCGACCGGATGACGCAAGAGGGCGGGTAAGCTGGAGGCAAATACCAAACTGTGGCCATCATTGAAGTAGTAGAGAGGCTTGATGCCCAACCTGTCTCTGGCGATAAAGAGTCGTCCTGTATCACGCTCATGAATGGCAAAGGCAAACATGCCATTGAATTTTTCGACACATTGGCGACCCCAATGGGCATAGGCCTTGAGTATTACCTCGCTGTCGCTGTGGGAGAAAAAGTGGTAGCCCAACTCAGACAGTTCGGCCCGTAATGCGCGGTAGTTGTATATACAGCCGTTGAATACCAGGGTAAGCCCGAGTTCGGCGTCGACCATAGGCTGGGCGCCATGTTCACTCAGGTCGATGATTTTTAAACGTCTATGGCCCAGACAGCATGGTCCTAGGCTATAGAGGCCCTGTCCGTCTGGTCCCCTTGGCGCCAGTTTATCCAGCATGGCGGCGACCTGGTCGACCTTGGCGCTAGTGGTAAAAGAGAGTTCTCCGGCAATCCCGCACATAGTCACTCCTACTAACTCGAATTTAATATCAGTTATAACTATTTACCTTAGTAAAACTCACTGGCTTCTCAAGTGAAATCAATGAAAAAGAGGCGAATCATTTTATTGTCTTACCGAGGGGAAATTGGCGGGGGCAATATGAGCAGAGGCTGCTACACTTTTAAACAAGTTGAAAATTTGTTCACTCAAAAATTAATGAAGGACTTATGAAAATAGCTATCCTGACAACTAATCAGGTCGACGATGACAACAGATTGGTTGAAGTAGCTCGCGCCAAGGGACATGACGCCTTTCTGCTCGATCTGCGCCAAATTAGTATTGAGTTGCTCCCCAGTAATCCAGAAATTTACTATCAAAATGAAGTTATTACGAATCAGTTTGATATTGTGATCCCCAGGTTAAATGTTTCCTATACCGATTTCGGTATCAATATCTTGCAGCAATTTATCTGTGCCGGGATCTATGTCAGCGAATCGCCAGAGGCTCTGCGCCTGGGTCGGGACAAGCTTAAGTGTTTGCAATATCTCTTGAGTAAGGACTTGCCATTTCCGGCGACTGCTATTGCCTATACCCCAGAATATTTAGAGACGCTGGTCGGCCATCTAAAGTTGCCGCTGGTGGTGAAGTTGATCGAGAGCACCGAGGGTACTGGAGTATTTTTAGCTAAAACTAAAAAGGAGGTCGATAACCTATGTAAGACCTTCTCTCTGGCTGGGGTTAGCTATCAAATACAGGAGTTTATAGCCGAGGCTGCTGGGCAAGATATTCGTGCGTTTGTGGTGGGGGATAGGGTGGTTGCCGCGATGCAGAGGGAGTCCCAGGACGATGACTTTAGAGCCAATGTCTCTCTCGGTGCTCACTCGGCCGCCGTGCAGTTGACACCAGAAGAGGAGCTGGTGGTGTTAAGGGCGACCCAAAGCATAGGCGTCAATATTGCTGGCGTCGACTTTGTGCGTTCTTCTCGTGGGCCTCTGCTGCTGGAGATCAATGTCTCCCCCGACTTTACCGGTAAACAGGGCCTGGAAACCGTGACTAATTGTAATATTGCCGCCGCCATCATCGACTATACCCTGAGCGAGGCCAAGGGCTTCTATCGACATCAGAGGTTAATGGCTAGCCGGGTGCGGCGGGAGGAAGATCTGCTATGTGCCGATGGCTAGCCTATTCGGGGCGCCCCATTTTTTTGGATACCTTAGTGACACAGCCGAGTCACTCGCTAGTGGCGCAGAGTCTAAACAGTGAGTTGAACATTAGCCCTGCGGGCGTATTGCTCAGCACCAATGGCGATGGTTTTGGGATCGGCTGGTATAACCGACGTGCCGAGCCAGGCGTGTTTCGCGATGATAAACCCGCCTGGCATGATGAGAATCTGAAAAATCTTTGCCATCAGGTGGAGTCGCATATTTTCTTTGCCCACATTCGGGCCACTACCACTGGCGACGTGCAGCGCACTAACTGTCACCCGTTTCAATTTAAAAACTGGCTGTTTCAGCACAATGGTCATGTCAGTGATTTCGAGAAGATCCGCCGAGAACTCCAGCTGGATATCGCACCCGAGTTGTACCCTTATCTGAGGGGAACTACCGACAGCGAGACCTTTTTCATGTTGGCTCTCACCTATGGTTTGCAAGAAAACCCTAAGTTGGCGCTGCAAAAAATGGTCGAGCGAGTGCTGCAGGCCCTGGAGCGAGTTAATCCTAAGGGAGTGTTGAATCTATCTTGTGCACTCTCCGATGGTGACAGGCTCTATACCCTAAGGTTTTCCCATAATGAGGAGGCGATGACCCAGTTTTACTCGTCGGATACCGAGTGCATCCAAGATTTTGATGATCAATTTGAGTTGATGCCACAGGGAAGTATTGTTGTGGTTTCGGAACCTTTGGATAAGGCCAGTGATAAGTGGAAACCTATCCCAGCCAACACCTTTGCGACCATAGAAGCGAATCAGGTGACTAGCGAAACCTTCATATGATGGGGCAGATGTCGCTCTATCCTCTGTGTGCCCAGCGGCTAGAGGCCTAGAAAAAGGCTTCCGCAGTTCCCTTGAGATAGCCAATTGATCTGCATCAATGCCACTTCTTTCATAAGTGGTCAGTATATTAGGCAGTTTAGATATGTAGTTACAGGAGGCAGGGGTGACAGAGGAAAAGGAGGCGGATGCTAAGCTGATTCGGCTGCTAAAGATCTGTATCGTCATCGGGCTCTGCCTGATTTTGCTGGGGATCTATCTGCACAACTTTAGTGAAACCATGGAGGCCATGGGGGTGACCGGGATTATCATCAGCGCCGTCTGTGTGGCCTTCGGCATGGTGCTCTCCTTGCCGACCAAGATGTATCTCACCTTTATCCTGGTTAAGCGCGAAGCCGAAAATCGGGACAATTAAGCCTGCCAATTTGTCCTTACCTTCACCTTAACGTTATCTTGCTCAAGGTCAACTCGGCTAATTGTTCGATTCTTATATATAGTTAGCAAAAGCTTAATTTAATAGTTAGTTTTTAGTACAAGGTTAAGGTTTTGAAAGGCAAGGTAATTTATACTGTGTCGGAATTAGGCCTGCTCGGCTGGCCGTCTTAATGAATCTGGATGAGTAAAACATATCGCCATTATGGATAGAGATGCCTCTCAGGAAGTTAACCTGACCTACGCTAAATACAAGAAGAGCATGGTGTATTCACTGCTACTCCTGCTATTCCTGTCTGCCGTACTGGCAATTGTCTATCTGATGACTAGCAGCAATATCTCCCGCGAACGAGAGATGCGCCAATATGCCGAGCTTGGCAACATGCAGGCGAGCCTGCTGGCCGAGCTTAATATCGTCGGTACTGACCTGGCTTATTATGCTCACAGCGAACTGGCCGTCTCGACCCTGGAGGAGAAAGATCCTAAGGCCAAGCGCTATCTCACCTCGCTGATGTTCCAAATTGGTAATCTCTATAAACATTATGATCAGCTCCGCCTGCTCGATGATAAAGGCGATGAGGTGATTCGTATCGACCAGCAGCGGGATAACAGCCTCTACCTGGTGCCGGACCAGGCCTTACAGAATAAGGCGGACCGTTACTATTTCCGTGAGCTTACCGGGCTAAAACCCGAAGAGATCTACGCCTCGCCGTTCGATCTCAATGTGGAGCACGGTGAGGTAGAGCAGCCCCTCAAGCCCACCATACGTTTTGCCACGCCCATCTACAGCAAGGCGGGGGATTTTATCGGCGCCGGTGTGATCAACTATAAGGGTAAAGATCTTTTGCAGATCATCGACGATTTGAATGTGCATGAAGGTGACAAGGTTTACCTGCTGAACGGCAAAGGTTTCTATCTCAAGGGAGAGCAGGCCGACAAGGAGTGGCGTTTCATGTTCCCCGAACGTGAGCAGCTGGGCTTTGACAGTGACTACCCTACAGCCTGGCGTCGCATGCAGCAGTCGGAGCTGGGCAAGGTGGTGACCGACGATGGCGAGTACTATTTCAGCCGCTTCAAGTTGGCGCCCCATTCACTGTTTAACATAGTGGATAAGGAGAGCGCCTATCTGGTGATGTTCGTGCCCGAGACTACGATTGAGGCCGCTCAGCAGAATCTCAACAAAAGCGCCATTTTTGCATTTTTGTTGGTGTCACCCATGTTTATCTTCCTGGCCTATAAATTGGCTGGCGCTCAGGTTGAGCAGCAACGCCTGTTTAGTCAGCTTACCTTCGATGCCCGCCACGATGCCCTGACTGGCCTGTATAACCGCAGCGCCATCATAGAGTATCTGGGTAAGAGCATCAGCCGCAGCCGACGCCAAAAGGCGCAGCTGGCGGTGAGCTTCATCGACGTGAATGATCTGAAGAAGACCAATGATCTGCACGGTCATGAGGCGGGGGACGATCTACTCAAGGGCGTGGCCAGTGTGATCAACATGTCGATCCGTGACGGTGACTTTGCCGCCCGCATCGGTGGCGATGAGTTTCTTATCGTCTTCGTGGACTGCGACGGCAGCTGCGCCAACGAGATCATGGAGCGGATCCAGGCCGCCTATGGCGTCATGGGGCTTGGCAAGACGGGGAAGGAGTGGAGCCTGAGCTTCGGCTGCACCCAGCTGCTGCACGAGACCGATGATGTGGACAGTATCATAGAGCGGGCCGACAGCCTGATGTATGAACACAAGACGGGGCAGAAGAACCAGCTGCTGCCTTAATCCGCTCTCCCTAACGATTTCTCTAACTTGCTCTATTCTCTAATTTGATCTCTTGGGTGGCGCAGCTTCTTCGCCGCCCTGATGGTTAATTC
The DNA here is from genome assembly GCF_007636505.1 of Shewanella sp. KCT. Classification (NCBI taxonomy): domain Bacteria; kingdom Pseudomonadati; phylum Pseudomonadota; class Gammaproteobacteria; order Alteromonadales; family Shewanellaceae; genus Shewanella; species Shewanella sp. KCT. The sequence goes on along the minus strand of NZ_LVDJ01000006.1, from coordinate 109,303 downwards.
GGCTCATTTGGCCTTTTTCGGCAATTAACCCAAGACTAATGGGGCAAAAACACCGATAATTCCCCTCAATTGTCTCATTTTCAAATAAAGCATGCTGGCCCACGGGTACAGGCGCGCAGTGGAAACCACCCCATGGAAATCAAAGTTAATTTTCTCGATAACCTAAGACTCGAAGCCAAGTTCGACGATTTTACCGTCACCGCCGATCAGCCGATCCGCTACAAGGGTGATGGCTCGGCGCCTAGCCCCTTTGATTATTTCCTGGCGTCGTCGGCCTTGTGTGCGGCCTATTTCGTAAAGGTCTACTGTAAGGCGCGCGATATCTCGACCGACAACATTCGTCTGTCTCAGAACAATATCGTCGATCCGGAAGATCGCTATAACCAGATCTTCCAGATCCAGGTCGAGCTGCCCGACGATATCTCAGACAAAGATCGCGAGGGGATCCTGCGCTCCATCGACCGTTGTACCGTGAAGAAGGTGGTGCAGACAGGCCCAGAATTTAAGATTGAGACGGTAGAAAACCTCGACGCCGATGCCAACGCCATGTTGATGGGCCAGCCAGGTGGCGACAGCAGCACCTATATTCTGGGTAAAGATCTGCCGCTTGAGCAGACTATCGCCAACATGACGGAGATCCTGGCCGGACTCGGGATGAAGATAGAGATCTCCTCCTGGCGTAACATAGTGCCCAACGTCTGGTCGCTGCATATTCGTGATGCGGCTTCGCCCATGTGCTTCACCAATGGTAAAGGCGCGAGCAAGGAGAGTGCCCTCTGTTCGGCCCTGGGCGAGTTTATAGAGCGTCTGAACTGCAACTTCTTCTACAACGATCAGTTCTTCGGCCTGGATATCGCAAATAGCGAGTTTGTGCACTACCCCAACGAGAAGTGGTTCGCCCTCACCGATGACGACTCGCTGCCTGAAGGCATGCTGGATGACTACAGCCTGGAGATCTATAACCCGGATGGCGAGCTTTGCGGCTCGCATCTGATCGATACCAACTCGGGCAACATAGATCGCGGCATCTGCACCATACCTTACAAGCGCCGCTCGGACGGTGAGACCGTCTATTTCCCATCGAATCTGATTGAGAACCTGTTCCTCAGTAACGGCATGAGTGCGGGCAACAACCTGCAGGAGGCCGAGGTACAGTGTTTGTCGGAGATCTTCGAGCGCGCGGTGAAGCGTCAGATCATCGAGCAGGAGATAGTGCTACCCGATGTGCCTATGGCCGTGCTGGAGAAGTACCCTAGTATTCTTGCCGGTATCAAGGGACTCGAGGAGCAAGGCTTCCCTGTAGTAGTGAGAGATGCCTCCCTGGGCGGTCAATTCCCCGTGATGTGTGTGACCCTGATGAACCCTAAGACAGGCGGCGTGTTCGCCTCTTTCGGTGCGCACCCAAGCTTCGAGGTGGCGCTGGAGCGCAGCCTGACCGAGCTGTTGCAGGGCCGCAGCTTCGAGGGTCTTAACGATGTGCCTAAGCCGACCTTTAACAGCATGGCGGTGAGCGAGCCGGAGAACTTCGTCGAGCACTTTATCGACTCGACCGGGGTGATCTCCTGGCGCTTCTTCAGCAACAAGGCGGACTATGCGTTCTGTGAGTGGGACTTCTCCGGCACCAACGAGGAGGAGGCCAAGGGGCTGTTTGGCATCCTAGAGAGCCTGGGCAAGGAGGTCTATGTCGCCGAGTTTGAAGAGCTTGGCGCGTCTGCCTGTCGCATCCTGGTGCCAGATTACTCTGAGGTTTATCCTGTGGACGACCTCATCTGGGACAACACCAACAAGGCGCTGGACTATCGTGAAGATATCCTCAACCTGCACAGACTGAGCGATGATGAGCTTGCCGATCTGGTCAATCGTCTGGAAGAGAGTCAGCTGGATAACTACACGGATATCCGCACCCTGATCGGCATCGTCTTCGACGAAAACACCGTCTGGGGACAGCTAACCATTATCGAGCTGAAGATCCTCATCTATCTGGCGTTGGGCGCACACGAAGAGGCGCTGGAGCTGGTGGAAGACTTCCTGCAGTTCAACGACAACACGGTTCAGCGCGGCCTCTTCTACCAGGCGATGAGCGCGGTGCTCGAGGTGACTCTGGATGAGGAGCTCGAGCTTGAACACTTCATCGGTAACTTTACCCGCATGTTTGGTGAAGAGGTGATGGCTCAGGTGGTTGGTTCGGTGAACGGCGAAGTGCGCTTCTCAGGCCTTACCGAGACCAGCATGGCACTGGAAGGGATAGAGCCACATCTGCGTCTCATCGAGAGCTACAAGAAGCTGCATCAGGCTCGTAAAATTAAAGCCGGACTTTAATCTTTAGTACTGTGCGTTACAGATAGCGAGTTAAAAAAGCGAGCCTTGGTGCTCGCTTTTTTGTGCTTGCTGTTTGGTGCTCGCTTTTGGGTGTCGGTTAGCCGAGTGGTTAGCCGTTAGCCCTGGCGCAGGCGGCTGCCTTTTGCTGCTGCACCTCTGGGCTCTTGTCTTGCATCGCCTTGAGGATCAAATCGTTACAGCGTTTCTGCGCTCTTTGCTGCTCGCTGCGCAAGCTTGGCTCGCCTATGTGGGCGATCATCGGCTTATAGCTGAGGGAGGCGTTACAGTACATGGTCGACAGGCGTCTGCCGTGCGGATTGAGATCGTCACGCCTGGAGAGCTGCTTACATAGACTGGTAAACATGCGCTTGGCCTTGCGGGTGCAGTAGGCATATTGGGTGACGTCTTGTTTGATGTCGGCGCAGACGCTCTGATCCCGGATACGCCATAGCTGATGTTGAAAGCCGACGGCCGTGTCTTCATACACCAGACGCTGGCTGACAAGGCGGGTGTTGGCGGCATCTTCATAGCTGGCGACAATGTTGCTGCTGACCATTTCCAGATAGGCGGCAAACAGCTGGGAGATAGGGTCCATGACTCGTCCTTAAGTGGTTAACCTTAGCCATTTCCTTGCTAAGGGCTTTTGTGATCAGATACTTGGCCTATGAATTAGGCGGCGACATTTTAAGCGATTTTGCGCCTCAGGGCTAGTGATTAGCCACAGGATTAAGCATTTGCATCTACACTTTGGGCAAGTATCTGCTTTGCCGGGAGTCAGCTATGTCAATCAAAGCTTTGCGATTAAAAGCTATGCAATTAAAAGCCACGCCATTAAAAGCCATGCCATTAAAAGCCAAGCGACTACAAGCCTGTGCTGTGTTGGGAACGAGCCTGAGCTTCGCCGCTATGGCGGCGCCCTATAACGCCATCAATGAGTCGATAGACGATGGTTTTGTCGAGGCCGGAGATATATTGGTGATTGCCATTCCGGCGACCGGATACCTGGCGTCCTGGCTCTATGATGACTTCGAGGGGGCTAAACAGCTGACCTTCTCTGTGCTGACGACACAACTGATTGTCGAGGCCACCAAGAGCACTGTGGGGCGCTATCGACCCAACTCAAATGTGGCGGGTGGAAGTTATAAGTCTTTTCCCTCTGGCCATTCCGCCGGGGCCTTCTCTGGCGCCGCCTTTCTGCAGTCGCGATATGGCAGCCGCTGGGGGATCCCCGCCTATCTGGGGGCCGGTGTAGTGGCCGCCAGTCGGGTGCATGGCAGACGGCACTACGCCGATGATGTGCTCGGTGGTGCGGGCATTGCCATCCTGGTGAACCAGTATTTCGTCGAGCGCTACGATAACCAAGGTTTGGCGGTGTCCCTCTTTCCCAATGATGAAGGCGGGCTGCAATTTAATCTCTCTATGCCCCTGGATGGGCCCCTGAATGGCCGAGCTGGCCCGCGCGCCGAGAAGCGTGCTCAGCCTGCGGTTCATGGCCCCAAGCGTCACCGCTTTGCCGTTAATCTCGGCTTTAACATGACAGATTCTCTGGGTATGGCAGGGGCGAAAGATCTGCTGCCAGATAGTCAGCTGGTGGACGATCATCAGCCGTTTTCCTATCTCTTGTACGAGTACTTAGACTCAAGTAAGACCTCGCTACAACTCGAACTTTCGCCTAACGAGACACGCCTGTTTGGCACCCTCTCGGGGGAGTTCGAGCTGGATGGTAAGCAGTATCAGGATGGTGACACCCTCTATCTGGCTTTCAAGCAGTGGAGCCTGGGGTCGCAATATTTCTATCGCTTCGCGCCCCAGGGGGATTGGCACTTCAAGTTGGGTGGCGGTCTATATGCCTATTGGGTCGAGCTGGAGGTGGACTATCTGACCGGCGGTCAGTATGCCGATGAGGGTAGCCTGGAGGTCATGCCCTCTATCGAAGGGCGAACCCGTTATCATATCGGTGGAGGGCTGTCGGCCGATGCCATGGGACGTTTTCAGGCCTGGTCCGGTAATCAACTGGTCGCAGCGGAAGCCGGGCTAAGCTATGCCTTGGGAGAGGAGTGGGTGATGGGACTCAAGTATGCCTACTCAGAGGCCAAATGGGATGCGCTTAATATGGAGTATCAGACGGACTCCATAGTGCTTACGGTCGAGAATCGCTTTTAGCCTGCTATACGCAGATGGCGGCCGAGTTGAACCAGAACGCAAGGTTTTATGCTTGTCTGTTTAGGGGGCATCTCGCAGTGTGGATGAAGTTTCAATCTCGCAAGCCTTGTTGGTAGAAGCTGTTTGGTCTGGGAAAGCCTGGGGCTATGGGTTCACATCTTGGGCCACTCAGGGTAGAGTACGCGACATTGAGTAAGGCCCGTTTGCGGGCGGATGAAGATGAGAAGCAAAGTCATGAGTGATGATAAAACGGTTATCGACAACCTGGATGATCTTGCCAGTTTCCTGTTGGCGGTAGAAAACGGCGGCCTGGGACTGGAAGGGGTCGAAGGGGTTGGGATGGCGACCAATAACGCCGATGGCCGCCATTTTGTGGCCGTGTTCGACAAGAATCATAAACTCCTGCATGCCCGTTGGATCACAGATGAAGTGTTCGAGCAGGGCAAAGAGATGGTGCGTCACGGCGTCTCTAAGCACTGAGTTGCGAAACACTAAAGATAAGAAAAGCCCAAGGCATAATGCTCTGGGCTTTTTTATTTAGGCTATGATGCGACGTGCTTGTCTAGTTGCTTAGCTCGAGTCACAGCATGGCGCATCAAGCTAGGTTAGAGTGCTAGGCCATTGACTTAGGAGCTATGACTTGAAGCCAATGACTAGGGCCATTAACTCAAGGCCATGAATCCTAAAGCCGGGTCGATTAGAACATGAAGAGGGAGAAGTTATGCAGCGCGCGGAAGATTTCATCAATGCATTGCAGTTAGAGCAACATGTGGAAGGAGGCTATTATCGCTCCTCCTACCGGGCGGAAGAGGCCTTCGATGACAGGCGTCAGCTGTGGACCAGCATCTATTTCCTGCTGCGCACCGGCGAGGTGTCCCATTTTCATCGCCTGACCGCCGACGAGATGTGGTATTTCCATGGCGGCGAGCCACTGACCATCTATATGATCGATGGGGAGGGTGAGCTGACTACGGCTGAGCTGGGGCTGGACGTGGCCGCAGGTCAACGGCCGCAGTTTCTGGTGCCTAAAGGCTGTATCTTCGGCTCGGCCATGAATAACCCTGGCTTTTCCCTGGTGGGCTGCATGGTGTCGCCTGGTTTTACCTTCGAGGACTTCGAGCTGTTCGAGCGCCAGCCGCTGCTGGACACCTATCCACAGCATAAGGCGATTATCGAGCGTCTGACCCGTTAACCCTTTGGGCGGCGTTTGCAGATGATTTTTACGGCGTCACCGCCTAGGAACGTCTGCCAAAACAAACGGTAAAGTTACAAAGTCCCTTAAGAAAGAATAAAAAAGGGCGGCCCAAATAGGCCGCCCTTTTATGTTTTAGCGAGTGACTACTTGCTCTGCCACTGAACGATATAGTCTTTCAGATCTATCATAGCGGCGTTACCCACGTAAGACACTGCGGCCAGGGCATCCATGTCGGCAATCGGCCTGGCGGCGATGATATTGTTGGCGGCTGTCTTGTTCATAGCCGCGTCGATATCCAGCTCGGTCAGGGTCGCGTTGTTGACGATATCCAGTACCACACCCACTTCGCTGGCGCTAAAGAAGACGCCTTCCCAGGTGCCTTCCTGATAGGCAGGCTTGGCGCAATCTGTGCCATTGCCAGCTACGCAATAGGTGTAGCTGAAGTGTCCCTCAAACTCGGCGGCGGTCTCGGCGTCGTGGATAACCACTATGTTTTCGTCGTTACCAAAGGCTGCGGCGCCACTGATATTGTGGGACCCCGTCAGTACCAAATCGTCGATAATCATGTACTTATGATGAAACTTATCGCCACCATTTAACTTGGCTACACGCACATCGGCAGGGTTTTCCCAGATGTTGTTGGCGGCGCCAGTGTAGCTGTCCACCTCGATATTGCCTGAGGTGTTAGGCTTCTCTATGCCCAACATATCCTGAAATTCAGAGTAGTAGCGAGAGAAGAAAGACGCATCGCCCAGGCCCTGTACCTCGACGCCGGCATCGTGTCTCAGCTCCATCTCATCGGCCACATCCTGGGCGCTAATAACAAACTGCGCCAGATGAATGCGATCCTGGGCATTACGAATATATTGCTGCATGTTGTACAGAGTCGAGCCTACGTAGACGCTTGGCGACTGCGGGGTGAACTGCACATCGATGCGGATATTGTCGTTGTTGGTGTAGACGGTCTCCAGCTGGTGATCAGGCTTACCCAGGCCAAAGAGTGAGTCTTTGGCGCCGCCCTGACCGTCACCCCACATCAGGTTGAACTGGTGGGTGTAGACACTTGCTAGCTGGTTAGAGTCGATGATAACGATATGATTATCATTGCCTTCGCTGATCAGGTTGCCCTGGGCATCCAGGTCGCCATGCACGCCGGACTGACTAAAGTTGGTGCTGCCGGTGAGCACCTTCTTGCCGTCGACGACAATGAATTTGTTGTGCTGGATCTTGGAGCCTGCGCTACCGTTTTCGGTATCGTCGATCCAGGGGACGCCGCCTTGATTTAAGATGGCGATGGCCTGGTCATTCTCGCCGGCGATGTTGTCTTCGTCGGTGACAAACTTCACATCGACGCCGCGTTGTTTGGCGGCCACCATGGCGTTGGCGATACCGGGCAGGTCGAGATCATAGATTGCCATGTACAAGGTACTATTGGCGGAATCGATAAGCTGGATAATTTTCTGTTCAAGGTCGGCTTGAACGGCCGGTGGATTGACCACGTGATTAAAGTAAACTTCAACATCATCGGCATAGCTCATTGACGAAGCTAGCGATAACAACAACCCCATACTCAGTTTATTAATTTTCATGTTTTACCTTATTTTTATAATAAAAGTGTAAATCGAAAATGAGTAATCTGAATCCAATTTTCATTGTAGGTTTTAGCTACGTTTAACCATCCTTAGTTTAAAAACTCGACAGCATACTAACAGCCTATTATGACAATTAGTAGGTGTTATTTAACAAAAGTTATACAAATGTCTCAGTTTTTGTACATTTTAAAAATATGCGTGTCATCTGTTAGTTATGCAGTGTGGTGAATAAATTTTGCTCAGTTATTCGACTAAAATGACTAATCATTCTGTTGTGATTGTTTTGCTTTAAAAACAGCTAAATAAGTAGAATGGCTCTTGCCTGTGGTTAAGCTGTGGCAGTGAGTTTGGGAAGTTTTAGGTAAATGAGTTATAACTGATTAATATTATTTTGTTTAAGTTTTCAATGGTGCTTTTTTATTTGGATGGGTTTTACTTGTTGATTAGTTGTTAATTGATTTGTGTTGGAAACAGGCGGGATATATAGGATTGTTTTGTCGGCGAGATTTTGAATAAAAATAACCTGGATTTCTGAGGCGGAAATAAAGAGTTCATGAATATAGTAAAAAGTATAAAATCGGTTCGGTAAGAGACATTCACGCTCGATAACTGATATTCACGAGCCGATTTTATGTGTGCCTATTTTCGTATTACAGATTATTCCCACATCACGTTGTCATTATTCTTGGCCGCCGACTCGAATAACTCGATGAGGGGCAGCGCTCTTTGTCTCAGGCTCACATAGGGGCCCTTTTCATCTTCGTCATCTTCTGTTTGTGGGGGCTGAGTTGGTGCATTGGCGACCGCCTGTTGCAGGCGGGCGAGGGCGGCAGGAACCTCTTCGGCGCGAATCGCCCCCGGCACCGAGGTGCTATGGCCGAGTATCTTCAGGAAGGTCTGGGCCACATCGCCAAACAGGGTGATGTTGGCATAGTGCTTGGTTTTAAAGGTGACTAGCATGTTGCGACTCCTTGGTGTGCGCCGGGACTATGACTTGGCTTGCGATAGCCTGTGGATCAAATTATAACCTATTGTCTATTAAACGTTTTGTATTTAGACAGTAAAAAAGCCCGATCATCGAACCGGGCTTTTTGCTACGTCTTGCTAGTGGGCTTATATCCATCTAGCATAGGGCTTATCGTTACTGGGCATCCTTGATGTCGAACACCTTCTTGCTGTTAACCCAGGTCTGGTTCACCTGAGTTTGCCATAGTTGCTGCGGGTCCATGGTGAAGGGGTCGTCTTTTAAAAGGATGAAGTCGGCCTTCATGCCGGGCAGCAGTTCGCCTATCTGGGTTTCCTGATGGGCGGCGTAGGCGGCGTCATGGGTAAAGCTATTTAGTGCCTCGATGAGGCTCATCTTCTCGCCGGGATACCAGCCCTGCTCGGGCTTATTGGCGTGATCCTGGCGGGTGATCGAGGCGTGTAGGCCAAAGAAGGGATTGGCCGACTCGATGGGAAAGTCTGAACCTGCGGCGATCACCGCGCCGCTATCCAATAGGCTACGCCAGGCGTAGGCGCCCTTGATCCGCTGGGGGCCGACCCTGTCTTCGGCCATGTTCATGTCGCTGGTGGCGTGGGTTGCTTGCATGGAGGCGATCACCCCAAGCTCGGCAAACCTGGGAATGTCGCTCAGTTGCAGTATCTGGGCGTGCTCGACCCTGTGTCTCAGCGCCCTGGTGTGGGTCTTGGCGATTAGACTCTGGTAATCATCCAGCACCAGCTTGTTGGCACGATCGCCTATGGCATGGGTGTTCACCTGAAATCCCGCCTGCATCGACTTCAGCATCAAGGCCTTCAGCTCATCTTCCTTGTAGAGCAGCAGTCCCTTATGGCCGTGCAGATCCGAGTAGTCCTGTAGCAGGGCGGCGCCGCGGCTGCCCAGAGCGCCATCGGCGGAGATCTTCACGCTGCTGATATCCAGCATGCTGCCAGGATGGCGATAGGGGCCCTTGGCCAGGGTCTTGTCGAACTGACTATCGTCGGCGGCGACCATGGCGTAGATGCGGATCGGCATCTGCTTATCGTCCGCCAGCTGGCGGTAGGCGGCGAGGGTATCGTGACCGACACCGGCATCGTGCACGCTGGTGAGGCCGAGCCGGGCGAGATCTGTCATGGCCGCACGTAGCACGCGGGCCTGCTCCGCCTGGGTCAGGGCTGGGATCTGCTGTTCGATAAGCGCCATGGCATTGTCGATAAACACGCCGCTGGGTTGCCCCTTATCGTCGCGGATGATCTCGCCGCCGCTGGGGGCCTGGGTGTCGCCATTGATGCCCGCTAGCTTCATGGCGGCGCTGTTGGCCCAGCCAGCATGGCCATCGACCCGTCTAAGCCACACGGGCGTGTCGGGAAAGGCCTTATCCAAGGCTTTGGCGGTGGGGAAGCTTTTCTCTGGCCAGAGCACCTGGTTCCAGCCTCGGCCCAGCACCCAGTTAAGATCCCTGTTTTGCTTTCTAAAGGCGTGAACTCTCGCTACGGCGGCCTGTTCAGACTCGCTACCCTTGAGATCGACCCGGATCAGATTTAGCCCCCAACCGAGCACGTGACCGTGGGCATCGATGAGTCCAGGTAACATGGTCTGCCCCTTGGCATCGATCACCTTGACGTTAGTGGATTGCGTTTGCAGCTCACTCGGCGGCTGCTGGTAGATCTTCTCTATCTTGTCGTCACTAAAGGCGATGGCGCTAAACTGGGTCAGCTTTCCCTGCTCCAGGGTGTAGCCCTTGAGGTTATGGATTAGGGTGGTTTGCGCCAGAGCGCTGGCGGAAAACAGGAGGCCAATGGCGAGACTTACTTTAGTTAGGGTATTCATATTATTGGTTTTTTAGGGTGTTATTGGATTCATACTAGCAGCTTAGTCGCCGCAGGCAAACTAGCCATAGGTAGTGGCTGGCACGTGCCAGGACTGTCTGAGCTAAAGCAGCAATAGCGGCCTTAATTGCTGATGTTTAGTCGTTAACGGCGCAGATGTGAGGGCTGGCGGCTTCGGCCACGACCCGGTTGCGGCCCGTGTGTTTGGCTTGGTAGAGGGCGTTATCGGCGCGGTTGACCAGGGTCTTGATGGTGTCATCTTCTCTGAGCTGGGCGGCCCCCAGGCTGATGGTGAGAGACTGGCCATCAAACTTCTGTGCGGCGATATCCTGGCGTAGCTGTTCGGCCACGGCGACACAGATTGAGAGTGAGGTATCGGGCAGCAGGATCACGAACTCTTCGCCGCCCCAGCGGGCCAGAAAATCTCCCTCACGGCAGAGGCTCCTGAGGCTGTCGGCCAGCTGGATCAGCACGCGATCGCCGGTCAGGTGGCCGTGGGCGTCATTTATCTGCTTGAAGTAATCCACATCCAGAATCAGCAGGCTAAAGGGGGTCTGCCGGTGACGGCTCTGCAGCACACACTCCTCGATCGTGATGTCGAGTTTCTCTCTGTTGTAGAGGCCGGTGAGCTTGTCGGTCTCCGCCAGTTTCTGGATCTTGGCGTTGCGCTCGCCCAGTTGACGATAGGCCGAGGAGCGGGTGCCCTCGTAGAAACGAAACAGCAAGATATGGGCAATGGATACCTCGATGACATTGAACAGGGCGCCCATGCCGAAGGTGACGGGCTTGGCCTCCTGGATCTGGCCATAGACTATGTAGGCGCAAACCCCGAAGGCGATTAGAGAGACCAGGCTACCTCGTTGCCGTCCGAGGAGGAAGAAGGCGAACGGCGGGATCAGGGTTGCCCAATAGAGAGAGTGGGCATAGCCGCCCACAGAGGTGACGAACAGCAGGATCAATCCGGTGACCATCAGGGTCACTGCCCAGGAGGCGAGGTTGACGTTGGCGGTGCGGTTGAAGAAGGCCAGAATCGATAGGGAAAGCACGAAGCCGCTGGCATCCAGGGTGGCGTACTCATAGCTCTCGAAATAGAAGATGTTGAGCAGGGTGAGCACCAGGAAGAAGCTGCTGCTGAGCAGCAGGGTATGGCCGATCAAACGGGTGCGCCAATAGTCTCTGTGGCCCGGTGGATATTGGGCAAAGTCTTTGTACCAGTACTTTAGCATGATGTCCCTTTCCTCACTGCGTCAGAGGATTATTACCCAAAATTAAGTAGATTAACAGTGGCTTATATCGTGGTGGTTTTTCGGTTGGTTTTCGCCAGTCCTCACTCCTGACTAGCCAAGGATTGATGACGCCCCGTTAGGGTCTATGCTAGGGTGAGCGCCAAGGGGAAGCGGTTTAGCGAAAGATATTAGCGGACATTTGCGCTAAGCGGGCCGCTAGGATTTTGATGGGGTTAGAAAGGCGATGACGGCATTCTTGCTACAAAGATGGAGTGAGATAAATTGGCAATTTGGCGGTGCTCAGCTGCTGACCATGGCCGTGCTGGCACTCTGGCTTTGGGCCATCTGGCCGGTCGAGGATGTGAAGGCGCTACTTAAGGATAAGGCGCTGCAGACCCGCTTGCTACTGGCCATCTTCTTCGTCAATGCCCTCTGGCTTATCGACGCCAGCATCACCCCGGGGATTCATGCCCACTTTCTCGGCCTGGTGACTCTGATGCTGATGTTTGGTTGGCGCCTGGCTACCCTGGCGCTGCTGTTGCCGGTCGCCTTCTTCGCCACCTTCATGCTCAAGTTGCCGCTGGATTTTGCCACCTATGGCCTGGTGGCCATCGCCTTGCCGCTGTTTCTCAGCTATGTGGTCTACAGTCAGGTGTTTAAGTATCTGCCGCACCATCTGTTCGTCTACATCTTCTGCGGCGCCTTCATGAATGCCTTCCTCTGCATAGTGTTTCACATACTCAGCTGGTCGATCTGGCTCTACCTGACGACCGACTATGACTGGGCCTATCTGACAGATAACTATCTGCTGCTGATCCCGCTGCTGGCCTTCCCCGAGGCGCTGCTCAATGGCATGGCGGTGACCCTGATGGTGGTCTATCGTCCCGAATGGCTCTATGACTACTCGGACAGAACCTATTTCTAAGCACCTGCTGTAAAAGCACCTGTTGTAAAAATCCCGCGAGAACTGCCTGTTAGCTTGATTTTAATCAAAGGTTATCAAGATGATGGTTTAAATGTTTCAATTTGTAACCTTGGGGCGTTAGTATGCCTCCTTGTGCTCCCCGAAGGGATTTGCCTTCGTGGCGTACGGGGTCAGCCCAGGCCTTAGGCCGGGCTCAATAATAAAAATACTAGAGTGAAAATTTACGATGGATATGTATAAGTTATCAACGGCTGCGTTAGTGGCTGGCCTGGCTTTCAATGCCAATGCCAATCTGCTGATCAGCGAAGTGTTATACGATGCGCCTAACAATGACAGCGTCGAAGAGTATGTCGAGCTGTATAACGCCGGCTGCAGCAGTGTCGACTTGAGTCAGTACCAGCTCAGCGACAACGGCAGCAGCTATGCCTTGCAGGGTACGCTCGCCCCTGGCGCCTACTATACGGTAGCAGTCAACCAGGCGGGTTTCTACAGCCTGTTCAACACCAATCCAGATCAATCTCCCATGTCGTTAACCCTAGGCAACTCGGGTGACTTCGTGCGTCTGTCGAAGGGCAGCGAAGAGGTGGATCTGGTCGCCTGGGAAGGGGGCCTGAGTGGTTGGTCGCTAAACGTACGCGACGTCTCCCTGGCGCGTACAACAGTGATAAACACTAAGTCGCAGGCCGACTGGAGCGCCATGGACAACGCCGGCACGCCGGGCACGGGTAGCCTGGATAGCTGTGACACCTCCGCTGGTGGCAGCGACAATCAGCTGGGCAATGGTCAGCCAAAGTCTAACCTTAGCGCGACCAAGGGGCAGACCCTCAGCTACCTGTTCGACCTGCCCCAAGGGGCGAGCGATGTGGTGGTCACCATGAGTGGCGGCACCGGGGATGCCGACCTCTATCTGCGTCAGGGCAGTGAGCCTACATTGTCTGAATATGACTGCGCCCCTTATCTTACCGGCAATAACGAGCAGTGCAGCGTCACCACGCCTGTGGTCGGGCGTTACTATGTGAACATCACTGCCTATGAGGCCTTTAGTGGCGTGTCGCTCAGCCTAAGTTATAACGTGGCGAGTGGCGGCGATGGCTCCGGCACTGGTACTGGGACTGGCGGTGACGGCTCGGCCGGCGACAATGGTGATTATGTCTACACCAGCTACTATGGTGATGCGATAGGCAAAAGCGGAGCGGCGCTAAAGGCCAGCCTGAATGGGATCATCAAGGGCCATACCCGCTTCAGCTATAGCCAAGTGTGGGATGGACTCAACTATGCCGATGAAGACCCGGCCAACAGCAACAATGTGATCTTGCTGTACTCGGGCCGCTCTGAGCCTAAGACGAATCGGGCCGGATTGAGTACCTCACTCGATGCCTGGAACAGAGAACACGTCTGGGCCAAGAGCCATGGCTTCCCTAGCAGCAGTCAGTACGCCTATACCGATCTGCATCACCTGCGTCCGGCAGATGTTACGGTGAACAGCAGCCGCAGCAACAAAGACTTTGCCGCCGGCGGCAATGAGATCTCTGAGGCGCCGGGCAACTTCACTGATGCCGACAGCTTCGAGCCGCGCGATGAGGTGAAGGGCGATGTGGCGCGTATGGTGTTCTATATGGATGTCAGGTATGAGGGCAACGATGCCAGCGGCACGCCGGATCTCAGCGTGGTGAGCGGGGTTACCGGTAATGGCGAGCCTCTGCTTGGGGATCTCTGTACCCTGTATCGCTGGCACCAGCAAGATCCGGTCAGCGACTGGGAGCGCCGCCGCAACAACCGAGTGTTCGAGTGGCAGAAGAACCGTAATCCTTTCATCGATAACAGCAGTTGGGTGAGCGAAATCTACGGCGCCTCCTGCCCTTAAGCCTTAGCGTATCAGCTTGATGAAAAGCGCAGCCCTGAGGCTGCGCTTTTTTATGTCAATCAAGGACTACCAGAAATAATCATAGCTGAGACCGACCACGTTGAAGCCATCGTTCTCGCTGGCGAGGTTGGCGTTTGAGTAATGGTTGAAGGCGATCCCGAGCTTGTGGTGCTTTTGCAGTATCACGCCGGCGCCTAACTTGTCTTCGAATTGCCAGTGGGAGCCCAGTCTGCGGTCAAGGTAATGCTCGCTGTCGATATAGGTGATGCCTATGCCGCCCTCGAAGTAGAGGCTGAGGCTCTCCTGGGGATATTGATAACTGAGCACAGGGATGAGTGACACGCCATGATTATCCCTCGGGGTGTAGTCTTGCCAGTAGTGGTAGGCCAGCTCCAGATTGATGCCGAGGTTGTGGCGGGTCAGCAGCTTGTCTTGCATGGGGATCGGATAGACCAGAGCGAGTCGGTGGGCCCTGGCGTTATCCGAACCATGCCATTTGGGGTTGGTTTGCCCCAGGCTATAGCTCAGGCCCCAGTCGGCGAATGCCGATAGCGGCAAGAGTGAGAGGCCCAAGATAATAAACAAATTTTTCATTGGGTTATCCTTAGAAGATGTGGCCTTGTCAGGAGATTAGCTAACGCCCTGATGCTGGCCGAAAGCCGCTAATGCAAAGCCGCTAAGATAAAGCCGCTAAGGTAGAGTCTTTAGAGCAAATCTCTTAAATAAAAGCTCTTAAATAAAAGCTCTTAAATAAAAGCGCTTAAATTAAGGTTAGTCTAAATCACTGGGCCTCTCGTTAAAGTGCCCAAATCCAGGTCTGGCGAGTGTCATCTCCCTGTCGTATTGTCAGGCTAAGTTAAGCCCATGGATAAGCAGTGTTAAGCTGGGGCAATGAGCCGGTTCTCCTTTGAGCATGCCTTCGAGATCGATACCCTAAAGCGGCTGATCGCCCAGCATCAGGCGCATTTTCGGCATCGCTCACTGCTGGACTTTTATTATCGCGGCGAGGCGCTGTCGGTGACCGCCATCGAGCTGGGGGCGCAAGAAAGCGACGCGCCCTGCGTGCTCTTTGTCGGCGGGGTGCATGGGGTCGAGCGTATTGGCGCCCAGGTGGTGCTGGCGTTTCTCGGCAGTTTGCTTAACCGCCTCGACTGGGACACGCACCTGCAGGCGCTATTAAGAAAGGTAAGGCTGGCCTTCGTCCCCATAGTGAATCCGGCGGGGTTCTTGCGCGGCAGTCGTGGCAATGGTCAGGATGTGGACCTGATGCGCAATGCTCCCATAGAGGCGCAGGAGGGAGTCACCTTCCTGGTCGGCGGGCAGCGCTTCTCCCGTCATCTGCCCTGGTATCGCGGCGAGGCGATGGCGGCGGAAACCAAGGCCTTGATAGATTATGTCACTTCGCTACAGGCGCGCAGCAGTAGCCTGCTGGCGCTGGATGCCCACTCGGGCTTCGGGCTCAGGGATCACCTCTGGTTTCCCCATGCCCACACCCGCGAGCCATTCGCCGGCATAGGTTATGTCTATCAACTGCATAAGTTGTTTGAGAAGGGCTATCCCCACCACGGCCACTATCAGCTGGCGCCCCAAAGCCATTTCTATCGCACCCACGGCGACATCTGGGATTATCTGGTGACCCAGGTTGACGGCAAGACCCCCTTCGTACCGCTAACCTTAGAGATGGGGTCATGGGCTTGGGTACGCAAGAATCCGCGACAGCTGTTTAACTTTCCCGGCTACTTCAATCCTCAGGCGCCCCACAGACACCACAGGATCTTGCGCCGTCACGTGGTGCTGATGCAGTTTCTGCTCGACGCCGCCTACGGCAGGGTGCTGGAACGCCTCTCGCCATCCGAGCTGTCAATGCTCACCGCCGAGGGGCAGCGGTTTTGGTTTAATCGAGGCAAGAGATGACCACTTGGGTAATGCTTAGGGGCTTGATGCGCGACGAACGCCACTGGCAGGGCTTTGTCGAGCGCCTGATTGCTGCCGGCGAGCGGGTGATCACTGTGGATCTGCCCGGTAATGGTCGCCTGGCATCTGAGCTGAGCCCCACGAGTATAGAGGCCTATTGCGACAGCGTCTGGGGCCAGGTATTACCCCATATCAATCCCTTTAGGGGCAAGTCTGTGGTGTTGATTGGCCTCTCCATGGGGGGGATGACGGCGCTGGCCCTGGCCAGTCGCTATCCGGATCGCGTTCGTCAGGTGGTGCTGCTTAACAGCAGCGCCGCCAATCTCTCCCCCTGGTATCGCCGTTTTCGTCTGCTCCCCTTGCTGAGGGCGATGTTAGGCGGAGTGCGCCTCAAGCTGACAAAGCTGGGCAGGGGCCTCAGCCTGGTGGAGGCCTGCGTACTGCAATACACCAGCCTGTATCATGGCGACAACCTGCCGCTGATCGCCAACTGGAGCCGCTGGCGCGATGAGCGCCATACCAGTCTTTGCAACGGCGTTCGTCAGCTTATCGCCTGCGCCCGCTTTCAGGCGCCGCCGCTGTCGAGTATTCCTGTGACGGTTATCTGCGCCGCCGAGGATCGTCTGGCCGATCCCCGCTGCAGCCGCGCCCTGGCCAGCTTCTACCATACCCAGGCGCTGATGTTACCCAATTGCGGCCACGATATCAGCCTGGACGCCCCCGAGGCGCTGCTGGCCTGCCTAAAGGCGAACATCAAGGATGATGGCGGCTAATCGTCACATTAATGTTGTCTAACTGTCATCTGCACTGGCTAGTATCCCTGGCCGACTATGGTTAATTAAGGGAATAATAAAGTGCGAATTCAATCAGCTAATCTAACTGCCTTAGCGGGCATCCTACTGGGAAGCCTCAGCCTGGCGGCATGTAATAGCAATGATGATGACAGTCAGGAACCGAGCAATCCCCTCATCAAAGTGATGGGTATCGATAAGCAGGTTCCTGCCCAGGTGGGTGTTCGTCCCCTGTTTCTGGTGGATCAGATGGTCGATGGCGAGCTCAAGAGTCAGCTGGAGCAATGCCGTCAGGGGCCTTTCTATCGCAGCGACTTTGCCATCGGCCATCGAGGCGCGGCGATGCAGTTTCCCGAGCATACGAAAGAGTCTTACCAGGCGGCCATCGACTCGGGCGCCGGTGTGGTGGAGTGTGACGTGACCTTTACCGCCGACAAGGCGCTGGTGTGCCGTCACTCCCAGTGCGACCTGGCCACCACCACCAACATTCTGGCCATCGATGATATCGCCGCCAAGTGTAGCGTGCCCTTCACCCCGGCCGATGCCGTTAACGGCGTGAGCGCCTCTGCCACCTGTTGTACCAGCGACATCACTCTGGCAGATTTCAAGCGCCTCAAGGGCAAGATGGATGGCGCCAACCCCAAGGCCAGCAATGTGCAAGAGTATATGGCGGGCACGGAAAGCTGGCGCACGGATCTCTACGCCGGCGAGGGCACCCTGATGACCCACGCCGAGAGCATCGCCATGTTTAAGGCTGCGGGCGTCAAGATGACCCCAGAGCTGAAGGCGCCAAGCGTGACCATGCCGTTTGATGGCATGACGCAAGCAGACTATGCCCAGATGATGCTGGATGAGTATCAGGCGGCCGGTGTCTCGCCATCTAGCGTCTATCCCCAGTCGTTCAACCTCGAAGACGTGAAATATTGGATTGCCAATGCGCCCGAGTTTGGTCAGCAGGCGGTCTACCTGGATGACAGATACGATCTGAGCGACTTCGACCCGCAAAACAGCAGCACCTGGTCACCCGGCATGGATAGTCTGGCTGGTGATGGCGTGCAGATCATCGCGCCGCCGCTCTGGGTATTGGTTACGCTGGACGATGAGGGCAAGATAGTGCCGTCGGAGTATGCCAAGGCGGCCAATGCGGCGGGCCTTAAGATCATCACCTGGACTCTTGAGCGTTCGGGCCTGCTGACCCAGGGTGGCGGCTGGTACTATCAGAGCATCACTGAGGCGATCAAGGATGAAGGCAAGGCCTTCGAGCTGCTGGATGTGCTGGCGAAGGATGTTGGGGTGATCGGCGTGTTTAGCGACTGGCCGGCGACCGTGACCTACTACGCCAACTGCATGGCGAAATAAGCCCTTTGGATTTTCCCGACTGAGATAAAAGGCGAGATAAACAAGAGGCGCGCTCCTATGAGCGCGCCTCTTCTATTTTGTGCCAGGGTAAAAGGAGAGGAGCGGCTTAGCCGAGCGCCAGCTCCTTGGCCCGGCGGGCGGCGCTGTCCATCGCCCTGGCGACTAAGGCATCGAGATCCCCATGCTGAAAGGCCAGCACCGCCTGCTCAGTGGTGCCCTTAGGGGAGGTGACCTGATGGCGTAGATTAGCGAGCCCCTCCTTGCTGGCCATCGCCATAGAGACGGCGCCCATGGCGCTCTGCAGCACCGCCTTGCTGGCGGTCTTGGCTGGCAGGCCCTGGGCGATGGCGGCCTTCTCCATCGCCTCTAAAAACAGGAAGAAGTAGGCGGGCGAACTGCCGGCGGTAGCCACTATGCTGGCCATCTGCTGCTCATCCTCGAGCCAGACGGTATCGCCGACGGCGCGCATCAACTGCTCGGCATCATCGACGGCCTGCCTATCCAGGTGGCCCGGCACATAGAGGCCGGTGAGTCCCTTGCCTATGGCCGTTGGCAGGTTGGGCATGGCGCAGACCAGCTGAACATTTTGGGGCAGCTTGTCTGAGATGCTGGCATGGGTTAGTCCTGCCGCGATGGAGATCAGCAATTTTTGCTCACTCCTGCCGTTATTAACTTGCCCAAGCAGGGGGCGTAACTCGTCACACACCAAGGGGACGATGAAGGGTTTCACCGCCAGTATGATGATGTCGGCAAAGGCCACCGCGGCGCTGTTGTCCGAGTGTACCCTGACATTAAAATCCTGCACCAGGCGGCTGCGTGTGCGCTGGCTGGGGGCACAGACCAGGATATGTGCGCTCCTGTGGCCGTGCTTGATCAGGCCGCGAATGATGGCGCTGGCCATGTTGCCGCCGCCGATGAAGGCGATGCGTAACTGGGGATTTAATCCCGGGTCTTGATAAGAGATGTTGGGCCTCCTATGAATGTTTGCTAGGCGCGGATCTGACCGTCGCCATTGACCAGGTATTTCTCCGTGGTGAGGGACTCCAGCCCCATGGGGCCGTAAGCATGCAGCTTAGTGGTGGCTATGCCGATCTCGGCGCCCAGCCCCAGCTCGCCGCCGTCCGAGAAGCGCGACGAGGCGTTGACCATGACCACAGAGGCGTCGACCGTGCGCTGAAAGCGTTTGGCGGTTAGCTCATTTTCGGTGCAGATCACCTCGGTATGGCGGCTGCCGAAACGATGAATATGGGCGACGGCCTGGTCAAAGTCCTTCACCTGACGCACGGCGAGTTCGAGATCCAGATACTCCTGGCCAAACTCATCTTCGCTGAGTACCTGGGCGGTCGCGAAGTATTGCTGGGTATTGGCGCAGCAGTTGATCTTCACCCGGTGCTTGGCCAGCGCGGTGGCCGCCATGGCGAGAAACTTAGGCGCTACCTCGCTGTGTACCAGCAGACCCTCGAGTGCGTTACACACGCCGGTACGTTGGGTCTTGCCGTTCAGCAGCAAGGCCAGTGCCTTGTCCAGGTCCGCATCCTTATCCACATACAGGTGGCAGACACCCTTAAAGTGCTGAATAACGGGCACCTTGCTGTGTTCGGTGACGAAGTTGATCAGGCCTTCGCCGCCGCGGGGGATGATGACATCGATATGATCGCGTTGCTGCATCAGCTCCATCAGCAGGGCGCGGTCTGGGTCTGGCACCACGGCAATTAGCGAGGCCGGCAGGCCATATTGTTTGAGGATCTTCTGCAGCACGGCGGCGATCACCTTGCTGGTGTGCAGCGCCTCCTTGCCGCCTCTTAAGATGACCGCATTGCCCGATTTGAAGCAGAGGGCGCCGGCATCGGCGGTAACGTTGGGGCGCGCCTCATAGATCATGCACACCACGCCGAGCGGCACCCGCATCTTGCTGATGCTTAGGCCGTTAGGACGGGTACTCAGGTCGCGCTGGGCACCGATAGGATCGGGCAGGGTGGCGATGTTCTCTATTCCCTGGGCCATCGCCTCGATGCGATCTCCGTCCAGGGTGAGTCTGTCTATCATGGAGTGGCTCAGCCCCGCCTGCTCGGCGCTGGCGAGGTCGATAAGGTTAGCGCTGCGGATCTCGAAGCTGTTGTCGCGCAGGCTGCGTGCCATGTCCAGTAAGATGGTGTTCTTGGTTTGGGTGTCGACCTGAGCCAGCGTCTTGGCGGCCTGGGCGGCATCCCTAGATAGGGTTTCAATTATGCTCATATTTACTCCAATATGGCGATGTTCTCATCGCTTAAGATGGGACCGGTTTGCTGCTCGACATCATGGGCAAAGGCACGGTCCGGTTGCTTGGCGATAAAACTTAGTAAGCAACTGCTGTAATTGGCCTGGGCCTTCGCCAGCTTAGTGCCATCGCCTTTGCGCACTAAGATGGTGTCACCGACGGAAAAGTTGCCTTTTACGGCCACTACATCGTCGCTGGTCAGTTGCGTCTCCTGGTCATCCAGGGGGGCGTCGAAGTTGTCTTCGACAATCACTTCGCCCTGGGCCTGTGAGGTATGGGTCATCCAGTGCACATGCTCCTGCATGGGCTGGTCGAACGGGGTGAACAGGGTGCCCGGGTTTTGCCCCTTGAGCAGACGGTTGAAGGCATCGGGGTCGAAGCCGTTGATGATCACCGTTTCTATGCCGTGGGCGATCGCCTTCTCGGCCGCTTCTATCTTGGTGCGCATGCCGCCGGTGCCGACCTCGCTGGTGGCGCCGCCTGCCATGGCGTAGATAGCATCATTGATCTCGTTCACCTGTTTGATCAGCTTGGCATCATCGTGCAGCTGGGGATTCTTGGTGTAGAGTCCGTTAACGTCGGAGCAGATGATCAGGGCGTCGGCATCGGCCGCCGCCGCGACCATGGCCGACAGGTTGTCGTTGTCACCGACACGCAGTGTGTCTGTGGTGACCGCATCGTTCTCGTTGACTATGGGCAGCAGGCCGTGGTCCAGCAGGCTAAACAGGGTGTTCTTGATGCTGATGTAACGCTCGCGATCCCTGAGATCCCCATGGGTAACCAGCAGCTGGGCCGAGGGAAAGTCGAATAACTTATCCCAGGTGGCCATCATATCGGCCTGGCCCGCGGCGGCCATCGCCTTCTTCTGCGATACCGTGGGCTGTTTGACATCACCCAGTCGGTGCCAGCCGGCGGCCACCGAGCCAGAGGAGACCAGGACGACCTGGACGCCTTGGGCGCGGCAGTTAGCGATAAATTGGGCAATACCCAGCAGATAGTGGCTGCTGCATCCTTGCTTATGGGGCGCGATCAGGGCACTACCCACCTTAACGACGATGCGTTTCCAGTGTATGTTTGCCATGTTTCCCCCGCCTTATCTCTGCTCGGCTAGTTGACGCCCGGCCTCATCGAAGGTCTCTATGGTGTTTTCACAAGGATCGCCATCTAAGGCGCTCACGCCCCAGATCACCAGGCTGCTGGCCATAAAGCCTGGGATCATCTCATAGAGCATGGAGCTCAGTGCCTTACCCTCGGGCAGCACTGGTGCGTAGATCCAGAAGAGTACGGTGGCGGCACCGGCGACGATACCCGCTACGGCAGCCTTATGGGTCAGGTTCTTCTTGTACAGGCTAAACAGCACCAGCGGACCGAAGGCGGCGCCGAAGCCGGCCCAGGCATTACTCACCAAAGATAAGATGCTGTTGGAGCGATCCAGTGCCAGTAGGCTGGCGACTATGGCCACCCCGGCTACGCCGAAGCGTCCCAGTTTCACCATCTCCTCTTCGCTGGCCTTCTTTTTCGACACCACGCGATAGATATCTTCGGTCAGCGAGCTGGATGACACCAACAGCTGAGATGAGATGGTGCTCATGATGGCCGCCAAGATCGCCGCGAGTAGGAAGCCGCTGATCAAGGGGTGGAACAAGAGCTCAGAGAAGACGATGAAGATGGTCTCAGGGTCGCTCAGTTTCATGTCGAACTTGTTGGCATAGGCGATACCCACCAGGCCGGTGGCCAGGGCGCCTATGATGGTGACCGTCATCCAGCTCATGCCGATGTTCTTGGCCGTCTTGATGTCAGATACGCTACGGATCGCCATGAAGCGCACTATGATATGGGGCTGACCAAAGTAACCCAGGCCCCAGGAGAGCGCAGAGATCAGTCCCAGCAGGGTGACGTTTTGCATCGCCTCGCCGAAATGAGGGATAGACTCGTAGGCGAAGTTCATCATCTTATCGGCGTTGCTAAACTCCTGATAGGCCACCACGGGCACTAAGATCAGCGCGACAAACATGATACAGCCCTGGACGAAGTCGGTCAGGCTGACGGCCAGGAAGCCGCCGAGCAGGGTGTAGGAGACGACGACCCCTAGGGTGATCACCAATCCCAGCTCGTAGTTGACCTCGAAGGCCGACTCGAACAGCTTACCGCCCGCCACCAGGCCTGCCGAGGTGTAGAGGGTAAAGAAGATCACTATGATGGCCGCAGAGATGATGCGTACATTGCTGCTGGGGTCATGAAAGCGCTTGGCGAAAAATTCCGGAATCGTCAGCGCGTTGTTGGCCACCTCGGTATAGACCCTCAGCTTAGGCGCGACGATCAGATAATTCACCAGGGCGCCAAGTAACAGGCCCAAGGCGATATAGATGGTCTCGAAGCCCACCAGGAACATGGCACCGGGCAGACCCATCAGCATCCAGCCACTCATGTCGGACGCACCGGCTGAGAGGGCGGTGACCTGCGGGCTCACCTGTCTGCCGCCCAGGATGTAGCCCGACACATCATCGGTCGAACGGCGGTAGGCAAACAGGCCTATGGCCAACATGGCAAGAAAATAGATAGCGAGGGAGATGTAGGTTAAATAATGCATTGAGTTAGTGGCCTCCTAACGCTTTGTTATTTTGAATCCCACCGGGTTTCAACATGACAAAAAGATAGGTACTTAAGATGGCGAAAAGACAGGTGAGTTGCATGGCGTAAGTGGCCTTGCGGCGGGCGGTTTGCCACACCTGTGAGATGAGATTTTCTTCCGTTGCATTGTCTGACGACATAGTGCCCTCCCGAGCGAAGTGAGTGTTTTTTATGAAAAATTAATTACACAACTAATAGTTAGTGCTCGAACTATATTAGCACTCAATCGATCTGTTTTTCCACCCTGAATCCAGAGATAATGCTTAGTCGTACCTTCATCTAATCCTCTGTAGCCCTTGCGGTTACTGAAGTTGAGGCGTGATAAGTGGACACCGAAATAAAAATATGAAGCGGCAATACACCTAGTGCTGTTATGGGATTAGTCTTACCTTTGTGTGAAAAACAACCAACAATCAATTATCAGCAGCTTGGCTGGAGCTGTGGCTTGGGGCAAATCATGTCCATAGTCTCGTTGGTCATGTTGATGACTCAATGACGGCTGAGCGAATGGTTAGCACTTACCCTGTAGTGCCTGGGTTGTTGTCCATGACTGAGACCGATTGTGTATGCTTCTTGCGCGCTGTCGACCCTTATATAGCTAAGGGAAGTTTAGGCTGACAGAGTTTAACTATGGGGAGTAGTTTAATTAGCTCTGTAACTATTTTGCCATCTTGATTTCTAGGGATTCTCTCTAATCGACTTTAGGCTGTGCGTGGGTAAGCTCGGCGATCACGAAGTCGATAAACAGGTTGATCAGCGCCGAGTCTTTTCGCCTATGGCTGTAGAGGGCGTAGAAGTTGGCTGACGCAAGTTGGTAGTCGGGCAGTATGGTCACCAAATCGCCCCGCCGCAGGTCGGCATCGATCAGATATTTAGGCAGTACGGCGATGCCTAATCCAGCCTTGACCGCCTGGTAGATGGCGCTCTTATTGTTAAAAGTGAGTTCGCCGTCCAGTCGCTGTTCAATACTCTGCATGGCACTATGGTTAGTGCGTAGCAGCTTGATGCGATCGAATACCTTGTCTCTGCTGCTGAGGAGGATCATCTTGTGTTCAGCCAGCGCCTCTGGGGTCGGCGGGGCGGCATGTCGACTCAGATAGTCTTGGCTGGCGCAAAGTATAGACTCATCTTTTGCGATCAGCCGCGCCAGGTAAGGCTCTGTGGTGATCTGTGTGCTGCGAAAGGCGATGTGTAGCTTGTCTCTGTGAAGGTCGCTGTGTTCGTTGGAGAAGCTGGCCTTGATGCGTACTTCGGGATGATGACGCTTGAAGGCCAAGATGATGGGGGTCAGTATGCGTTCGCCCCAGAGCTTGGGGGCGGTCAGGCGCAGCTCGCCGCTAAGCTGGGTCTTTTGGTGACTCAGGTTGTCGAGCAGTTCGTCGTTGAGCTCGAGGATCTCCTGGGACTTGCGATAGAAGAGTTCGCCGGCGTCCGTGGTGGTTACATGGCGGGTACTGCGCTGCAACAGTCGGGTATCGAGCAGGCTTTCCAGGTATTGAATATCCTTAGAGGCCTTGCTCGGGGTGATCGACAGCTGTGCGGCCGCGGCAGCAAAGGAGCCGCGGTGGACAATGGCGGCAAATAGTTTCATCAGGTAGATGGTATCTAGCTTACTCTTCACAGTTATTATTTCCTATTGGGAAATTTACTCTTGCTAATTTACCTGATTATATCGCCACAAGGAGTGGTGTACAGTAGGCGCCATGAGTTTAATGGTGTGGAATATCTACTATGGTGACGACAAGCTTTACCCATCCCCAGCTGTTTTGCCGCGCAGGTAAGAGCGCGAAAAACAAGACGGTTCTGGCCCCGCTGACCCATAACATGAGCGAAGATAATGGCGATCTCAGCAGCGACGAAATGGCCTGGCTTAGCCTGTGTGCCCGGGGCGGGTTCGGCACCCTGATCTTGGCCGCCACCCAGGTTCAGACCGGCGGGCGCTGCTGGCAGGGGCAGCCCGGTCTGATGAGCGATTATCAGCAGGGACAGTTTGCCAAGGTGGCCGCGATGGCCAGGGGGCATGAGGTGCTGACCCTAGTGCAGTTGCATCACGGTGGCGTACGCGCCTCGGTGGAGTTAAATAGCCGTGCGCCAATGGGGCCCTCTGCCATCCCACCGGGTGGACGTTATCCGCTCGGGGTACAGGAGATGAGCGGCGAACAGATCGCCGAGCTAAAGGAGGCCTTCGTTCATTCGGCGCAGCGGGCCTTTGAGGCGGGATTGGATGGCATAGAGCTCCACGGCGCCCACAATTTTCTGCTGTGTAATTTTCTCAATCCGACCCTCAACCAGCGTAGCGACGAATGGGGCGGCAGTGTCTATAAGCGTACCAAGTTGCTGCGCGACATCATCGTAGAGATCCGCCGTCGTCTGCCCCGTGACTTTATCGTCGGCGTTCGTCTGTCACCGGAAAGCTATGCCAATGTGCGTGGCATAGCGCTGAGCCATCAGATGGAGGTTGCCAATATCCTCGCCGAGCAAGATATCGACTATCTGCACTTCTCCATGGGGGACAGCTTTAAGGCGCCGGATGAAGGCGAGGGGAGTTTCCTGCTGGCGAATATTCGTGAAGGCTTTATCGGTGATATTCCTTTGATGGTAGCGGGCAAGATTGTCGATGGCCTCAGTGCCCAACAGGCGTTGCATCTGGGGGCCGACATGGTGGCCGTGGGCAGTGCGGCCTTAGGTAATCCCGACTGGTTCAACCGGGTGTCGACTCGCACTAAGTTGATTAACCCGCCCTTTAGTCGAAAGCGGCTGAGTCTCAATGGCTTCAACGCTAAGGGACTTGAATATCTGCTCTCTGTGCCCGGGCTGGTTGCGACGCCAGACGACATTCAGGCTTAACTCAGGATAGGGAGAGACTCTGTGGATTTCTCATGGTTACTGGTCTTTATGTTGACCTTCTTTCTCATGTCGGTCTCACCTGGGATCTGCATGATGCTGGCAATGACGCTCGGCGCTAACATAGGCGTGCGTCGAACCCTGTGGATGATGCTCGGCGTGTTGGTGGGCATCGCGTCGATCGCCACCTTGGCGCTTGTCGGTATCAGCAACTTGCTTAGCCGTCATGAATGGTTGCTGCTGATGGTGAAATACCTTGGGGCAGCCTATCTCATCTATCTCGGGGTGAAGAGCTGGCGCTCGCCTTATTGTGCCAGTAAGGTGGAGAGTGCGTCGCAATCATCGCCGGGGGCGCTGGCATTGAGTGGCTTCTCCGCCGCGATCTCTAATCCTAAGGCTTGGGCTTTTCTGATGACGCTGCTGCCGCCCTTCATTCGTCCCGAGCAGCCTTTGATGACCCAGACGCTAGTCTTGCTGACGCTGGTGGTGGTCATAGAGTTTGCCTGTTTGCTGCTCTATGCCTATGGTGGTCGACGGCTCTCGAGCTTCCTTCGGCAGCGCGGCAGGGGCCAGTGGCTCAATCGTCTCTCGGGTGCCATGCTCTTTCTGGTAGCCGTGCTTTGGCTCAGTATTTAACTTAGAGAGCTGCACAGCCCAAGTGATTGACCCCGATGGCTAAATCACGCTTTTCGCCCCGGCTGTTATACTCAATGAACGGCGCAAAGTGAGGGGCGGGGCATGAGCTGGCAGGATATTAAAGAGATCTTATCATTCGTTCTCTTCACCTACGGAGACTCGGCGATCACCGTCTCTCAGGTGTTACAGGTGCCGCTGCTTTTGCTGCTGGCTTGGTTTATCGTGACTCGTATCGGCAAGCTGATCCGCCGCGCCCTGTTGGCCCGTAAGGTCGCCCCGGATGCGGTGCATCTCTTCTCCCGTATCTATCTCATACTGGCGATCGCCATCATCCTGGTGACCAGCCTGGAGATTCTCAATATTCCCATTAAGGCCTTCGCCTTCGTCTCGGGCGCCGTGGCAATCGGTGTCGGTTTCGGCGCGCAGAACATCATCAACAACTTCATCAGCGGCTGGATCTTGATGTGGGAGCGGCCGATCCGCATCGGCGATTTTCTGGAGATAGGCGAGACCAAGGGGGTGGTGGAGAGCATTAATACCCGTTCGACTCTGATCCGCCGCAACGACGGGGTGCATATGCTGGTGCCCAACAGCCAGCTGCTGGAAAATACCGTCACCAACTGGACCCTGATAGACAACATCGCCCGTTCGACCGTGAGGGTGGGGGTTGCCTATGGGTCGGATGTGGAGCGGGTGGCGGATATCATCAAGCAGACCCTGGATGAGCATGAGGAGATCTTAACTACGCCGTCTCCGGTTGCCATCTTCGAAGACTTTGGCGATAACGCACTCATCTTCGATGGCATCTTCTGGGTGTGTGCCAACACAGAGGCGGACATTCGCCGGATCCGCAGCGACATCCGTTTTCGCATCTACAAGCTGTTTACCCAGGCCGGCATAGTGATCGCCTTTCCTCAGCGGGATCTACATCTGGATGGCGAGCTTAAGATAGTCAAGGCGCCGCGAGGCAACTCTGAGGATAAAGCAGCTGAATAATCAGCGTTAAAGAATGAACAGGGTCGCCAATCCTAAGAAGGCGAAGAAGCCCACCACATCTGTGACTGTGGTCAGCACCACGCCGCCCGCCAGCGCCGGATCTATCCCTATCTTCTTCAGCAGCACAGGGATGCTGGCGCCGGCTAACACGCCGGTGATCAGCACTATCACCATGGCGAGACCAAACACCAGCCCCAGCTGCCAGTCGCCAAACCACTTGAGGGCGATGAAGGCGACCAAGGATGCCCACAGCAGGGCATTGAGCGCGCCGATACCAAACTCGTGGCCAATCAACTTGATGATGTTATTACGATTGATCTGATCCAGTGCCAGGCCTCGGGTCACCATGGTGAGGGTCTGGCTGCCGGCGACGCCGCCCATGCTGGCCACCACGGGCATGAGCACGGCGAGGGCAACCACCTTCTCGATAGCCGCCTCGAACAGGCCGATCACCCAGGCCGCCAGAAAGGCTGTGAGCAGGTTGATGCCGAGCCAGAGTGCCCGGCGGCTGGCGCTGCGTACTATGGGGGCAAACAGGTCTGGGTGATTGTTCAGACCCGCCTGGGAATAGAGGGCCTTGTCGGCTTCATCCTGGATCACGTCGATCACATCATCCACTGTGATGCGGCCAATCAACTTGTGCTCACCGTCCACCACGGGGGCCGACAGTAGATCTTTGTCTTTAAAGACTTGTGCTACCTTGCTGGCGGACATCTCTGGTGTAAAGCAGGTGATCTCTGTGGACATCAGCTCGCTTAAGCTAGTGTCCATCTCGCTGGAAACCAGCAGACTCAGGGGGATGATGCCGACCAGGGTGTTGTTTCTATCGACCACCATAAGGCTGTCCAGATGTTCCGGCAGCTGGCCTTCGCGCTGACGCAATCGGCGCAGATAGCGCAGTGCGGCTTTTATCGAGACATCGGCGCGCAGGGCGCTGATATCCACATCCATCAGGCCGCCGGCGCTCTGGTCGGGGTAGTCTCTGACTAGCTCGTATCTCTGCCTGCGCTGGGAGTCCATCGCCTGCACCATGGCCGAGACCACCGGCATGGGTAGGTCGGCGTCGATATCCGCCAGCTCATCCATCTGCATCTGGCTAAGACCGGCGATCAGCTTGGCTTCATCCGTATGTTGAATGAGCGCGCGGCGCTGGGGCTGTGGCAGGGCCAGGAGCACCTTGGCGCAGCGCTTGGGGGCAACCTGGGCCCAGACGCTTAGCCTCTCCTTTGGTGGCAGGGACTCCAGCAGCCTGGCGATTTCGGCGCTGGCTATCTCGGCTAAGATGGTCGCAATGGCGGTGTTATCGCCTGTGAGTAAGGCGGCATCTATCTTGTCTGCAAGCTGCTGAAATTTGTCGGTCATTCGATATCCTTTACTGCCTGGGTTGCACGACTCGGCCTGTCCGTTGTGAGCTGGACTCTTATCTTTCAAGTGACGGAAGGAATAAGCCAAGCTTAGTATACGCTAACCAATTTAGAGCCTTAGTGATAGCTTTGCTTCTTAAGCTGTTAGCTAAAGTGCTTAGCCGATGATGTAAGATAGGGGAGCTGGCAAGTTGGATGATTTATATACTCCATCCCTTAAAGCGCCGACAGCTCACCCGACCAGATGCGTTTTGCCTAGGTGATGTTTAGGGGCGCTCACCACCTCTACTGGCTGAGCTTTTCCGTTTTTTTGGCCTTGATGTAAGGCTCCAGTATTGACAGCCAGCTGCGCGAGATGGCGGCGTATTCTTCGATGCATAGCTCGGCCCTCTCTTCCCCTAGTAGCCCCTCTTTAACTATGGCGACATACTTGTCGGGGGCGCTGCCGTAGACGTGACATAGGGTCGTAAAGTAGCGTTGATCGTCCAGGCTGTGCTCGTCCCAAAAGTCTTCATCTTCAAGCACTTCTCTGTCGTCACTCTCGATATCAAACAGATCCGCGGCGCTTAACGCAATCTCCTGACCATCATCGAAAAACTCGACGAGTAGCGTTGTGGCGAGGGCGTCGGCGGCATCTTCCTCTTTTCCGAGAACTGGCAGCTGATACATGTCGATGAGGGCGTGGGCAAACTCGTGAAACAGGGTGTGCAACAAGGCATCATCCGTCGCCTGCTCAGGCGTCACGCCAGTCTTATCATAGTTAGCCTGCTTGAATCTGTGCCTGACCTCGTCAACGAAAGCATAGGGGATCATTATGCTGCCGCTCTCGCCATCAAACAGCGGGCCATCATCGCCGCCAAAAACAACCACAAGGGGCTCGGCAAGTTTGAAGTGGTCACTGATAAAGCTAACGCCCGTGTCTATGACACCCGATGCGATAAGCTCCTCTCTCACCGCCTGCTCTGCCTCGTCGCCAGGATTGCCATATTCGAGACGCACAGCAACCTCAGCAAAGGCTGACGAAGCCACTACGATCACCCCCGCAACAGCAAGCGATATAGATTTTACGATACTCAATATTTTTCCTTACTCGGCAATACGCCAGGATCTGGGGGCTGGAGGCGCGAACTTGATTGACTTGTAATACCTTTACTCTTGTACAAGTCTCGATAGTTTTTTATACATTGATTTTTTTAATTCAGATCTATTCATTCCGTAGTGAATTTCTCTGTGGCAGTTTGGGCATAAAGCAACTGCATTGGTTATGGTATCCGAGCCACCGTCAGCCAAACGGCGAAGGTGATGAATCTCAATGAAAGGCTCGCCATCAGCAGTTGTGAAGGGCGCTTCAGAGCCACAGCATTCACATTTTCCTGATGCCTCTACAAGAATCCAGGCTTTAACTTTTGGGTCTCTATCGAAACTTGTTACTTGCGTATGTGTTTTTCTCGGTTCTTTGACGCCATCTGGTTTGGAAAGGTTTTCCTTTGATTTATATGATATGACTTGAGCTTCAAACTCGACCACTTCGGGGAGGTTTTGTCCTTCAATTTCAGATATTAGGCTTTCGATTTCTGCCGCATTTTTTGAACCAATATTTTTCGCGGGTTTTAGACCGGAAATCCATTCTCGTCCCATAAGTGAGTAGACATAAGAGATATTCTGCATTCGAAATTCAAATGATTTTTCGGTACGCCCAAAACGACTAGCTAGTTCTGAATAGATGTGCTTTTTAACGAAATGAATGCCATTAGCTTCGTCAGAACGCATCTGAATATATGCTTTCACTGCGGCTTTTAGTTCTTCTCTTGTCCATTGAGCGCTCAATGCTGTTTCCTTTCAATATGTTAGAGAGTTAATCCGAACTCCCCATAGAGTCCAACCAAGAACTGTTAGATTTATTTTAGTCAGGAAAGATAACTCAATATGTGACAATAACTTAGCATTGAGCTTTTCAAGATAACAACTGTTAGGTGCGCAGATGAAGTGAAACTTCACATATCTAGAATGATTTTGGCTTTAATTTACCTGATTCGACCATCAAATATGGCCTAATCGAAGAGATGATTGATATCGAGTGTAGATACGCCGGTGAGCTTCCGAAACAGGGATGTTTCGGTAGAGACTATAGGGATATATTCACGGCGTCTCACAGGCGTATTTGCACAACCCCCGCCGGGCAGGCGTTTGGTCACAGTAAAGCTAGGGTGTCCAAAATGGTGAATCAGTCAAATGAATGGTTGAGTGTAATTCACTAAGATAAATAGAGGGGCGGATGGCAGTTAACTATCACCCCCTTTGAACACTTAGGCTAAACCTAAGCATCAGGTCCGATACAACACCTTAGTAACGTGTTCATTACAATGCACTATCTTAGCGCTTCGTGCGAAAATAATGTTTAAGACGGTCGCAAGTCGTCTTACTATGTCTACGCAGACCTTAAACCATCATGTCCTGTAGAGGATCTTCACCACATGCCAACCGAATTTTGTCTTGACCAGATGCGGCGTGATCAACTCGCCGCTGAAGCAGACCTTGTCGAAGGCGGGCACCATCTGACCTTTCTTAAATTCCCCCAGGCTGCCGCCTTTCTTACCCGATGGGCAGGTGGAGTGTTTCTTGGCGAGCTGGTCGAACTTAGCGCCCTTGTTAAGCTTTTCGATGATCTCTTCGGCGAGTTCTTTATGTTTGACCAAAATGTGTAATGCGGCGGCGGTTCTAGCCATCTTAATGCTCTCTCGATTGGCGGGAATTAATCATTGCCGATGATTATAACTCAGCTTGCGGGCGAGATTCACGGGGCACTTACCGTGAAAGAGGAGAATTTATTGCATTTTTCTTGATACGGCTCAGTGTTGCCTAAGGCTTTTCTACTGCGCTATGTGCGCGGTTTTGTTATAATTCCTATCCATTTCTAATCGCTTTTTTCGAGGCTTTGATGGCGCGTAGCGTAGGCACAGAACTTGAGCTTATCCATCTTTTTGTGCATCTGGTGAATACCGGCGGTTTTTCTCAGGTGGCCAAAGAGCTGGGTATGCCTGTGGCGACCGTTAGCCGTAAGGTGACTAAGCTGGAAAGCCTGCTTGATACTCAGCTGATCATGCGCAGCACCCGTAAGCTGAGGTTAACCGAGGAGGGCAGCGAGCTCTTTGGCCGCTATCAGAATGTGGTGGCCCAGTTTGACCGCTGTAGCGAGCCCAGAGTCGAGAAGGCCGAAGGCACACTGCGCATCGCGGCGCCCGTGTCTATCATCTCGATGATCTTCATCGGGGTGCTAAACGACTTCTCCAAGGCCTATCCGGACATTCAGCTGCATATCACCCAGAATAACTCCAGTATCGATCTGATCGACGAAGGGGTGGACGTGGCCATCGTCGGCGGCGCCCAGCCCGACTCCTCCTGGGTCTCTAAGTCTCTGGGGGTCTTGGATTATGGCCTGTTTGCCTCGCCGGGCTATCTTGCCTGCGCCGGTACGCCGCAACATCCGGATCAGCTGGTGGAACACTCCTTGATCAAGGTTTGGCCCCTGTTTAACTGGTCGATGAAGCATGTCAGCGGCGAAGATTTCTATTACGAAGGCCCCGCCAAGTTGACCCTTGGGGATCTCAACGGTGCGGTGCGCGCCACGGTAGACGATGGCGGCATTCTCTACGGCCCAGAACTGTTCGTGAAGGGGGAGCTTGCCTCGGGTGAGCTTCGCCGGGTGCTGCCCGACTGGCACGGCGAGCAGCGACGTATCTCCCTGTTGTACCATCAGCGTACCCATCAGCCCCTCAAGGTGAAGCTGTTTATCGAATTTATGCAGGACAGAGCCAGCTGTTTGTTCCATTAACTCCACGTTGCTAATACCTTTGCTTAGCGTCAGTTTCGCTAGCCCCTTGTCGTTGGCACTGACGCCAGCCCAAGCAAACTTACTGCTAGCCGCCTAGCAAGATCCCGTCTGCATCTTCTCTGACGTTTGGCGACAAATTAAGACAACTATTTCATTCAAGAAATTATTTCACTCAAGCAATTCAGGCAAAAAAAAGCCACCACAGTGAGCTTGGTGGCCAGGCAGTTTGAGGCTGCTAAATAGGGTTGAAGCTTAGGACCTAAACGAATGTTTTAAGCTAGGCGCTTAAACCAGGTAGACATTCAGGCTGCAGGCGCCGTGGGCGCCCACGACCAAGGCCTGCTCGATGTCCGCCGTCTTGGATGGGCCGGCGATAAAGACGCCGAACTCTCCGCTTTCCAGACCAATCTGTTTAATCGCCTGATGCATGTTGGCAACCACCTTGTCGGCGCTCACTACCAAGAACAGGTTTTCACAGATGAAGGGAGTTACCCTGTGGCCCAGATGCTGGTTGTTGACCCAGATGGCACCATTTTCAGCCACGGCTAAGTCACCAGGGATCACCGCAAAGTCGATGTCTCTTAGCTCATGGGCGGTGTCCGGGGCGTTACGGTTGCCCGTGACACCTTCGACCTGAGAGATCACCTGCTTACCTTCTTTGATCAGCTCGTCGGCCTTGGCTTGCAGGGCGGCCAAGCCACCCTCGCGGTGCAGGGTGCCGGCAACTGTGCCTAGGTTAGTTTCAAACTGACCAATCACATCATCCAGACGTGGGCTGACATTGATTGACGGCATAGCCTGAGGTGCAACCGCGACGCTTTTTAATGCATTGAGAATAGATTGCTTGCTCGACATTTTATTGACCTCTGTTTTTGTTAAACCAAGCTTCGAAGCTGGACTTAGGTGCGACCGGCAGCTCTCTGTATTTGCCCCAGGCGCCAGAGAATGGCTTGAGCAGCGAGCCCGGCAGGATACGCAGCGCGGTGCGGGCGACGCTCATGGAGCAGTTGAGCATGGTTTCGCTGGCCATGAAGTTACCGACCAACGGCATATAGTTGCGCTTACCGTATGGCAGTTTGCCCGCCTTGGCCTTGAGGCGACGGTGGTGATGGATGATCTTATCCAGCGGCACCTTGGTCGGGCAGACATAACTACAGCTGCCGCATAGGGTACAGGCCCAAGGGATAGAGTGGGTATCGTCCGCCTGGGCACCCACGGCGATACCGATAGGGCCTGGAATGGTGTAGTTGTAGCTGTAACCGCCTGAGCGACGATACACAGGGCAAGTGTTCAGACAGCCACCACAGCGGATACACTTGAGCGATTCCGCCAGGATCTTGTCTTGCAGCATGTCGGTGCGGCCGTTGTCGACGATGATCACGTGCATCTCGCCGCCATCCTGTGGGCCACGATAGAAGCTGGAGTAGGTGGTGATGGGCTGACCGGTGGCGTTGCGGGCCAGGGTGCGCAGCAAGATGGCGGCGCTGTCGAGATCCGGCACTATCTTGTCTATGCCCATGGAGTGCAGCTGCAGCTTAGGCAGGTTAGCGCCCATGTCGGCGTTACCTTCGTTGGTGCAGACCACTACGGCGCCCTTGTCGGCGATGGCCATGTTAACCCCTGTCATGGCCGCATCGGCCGACAGGAACTGCTCACGAAGGTGAGCGCGGGCGGCTCGGGTGAGATAGAGAGGATCCGAGGCGCCCGCCTCTGTGCCTAACTTGTCGTGGAAGAGGTCGCCCACTTCCTCTTTCTTTAGGTGGATCGCCGGTACCACGATATGTGATGGTGGCTGCTTGGCCAGCTGAATGATGCGCTCACCCAGGTCGGTGTCGATCACCTCTATGCCCTTGCTCTCGAGGTAAGGGTTGAGGTGACACTCTTCGGTGAGCATAGACTTGGACTTAACCAGCTTTTTCACCTGATGCTTGGCCAGAATGTTATGGACTATCTGGTTGTGCTCGGCGCCATCTTTGGCCCAGTGCACAACGATACCGTTGGCCAGACAGTTCTTCTCGAAAGTCTCCAGGTATTCGCCCAGATGGGTCAGGGTGTGGAGCTTCATTTCGGAGCCGAGCTGACGCAGCTGCTCCCATTCTGGCAGGCTGGCGGCGGCGCGATCGCGCTTCTCACGGAGCACCCATAGGGCCTTAGAGTGCCAATCGACGCGAGCCTCATCTTGACAGAAGATGTCGGCCTTCTTCGCATGCACGCCTGAGTTGAGTGCGGTGGTTTGACTAGACATGAGCTACTCCTTACAGGGCTGCGTTGATGACTTCGGCAATATGACGGGTCGCGATCGGCAATAGCTGACGGCGGATCATGCCATCCAGGTGCAGCAGGCATGAGGGGTCGAAACCTACCGCATAGGTGGCACCCGTGGCGGCATGGGCCTGGGCCTTGTCTTTACCCATCTTGGCAGAAACGGCGCCTTCGTCGACGGCGAAGGTACCACCGAAGCCGCAGCATTCATCGCGGCGATCTGGGTAGACGATTTCGATACCTGGGATACGGCTCAGCACGGCCTCGACCTTATTGGTGCGTGGGCCCATCTGCTCGCTCGGCGTGGCTAAGTCCAACATGCGGATGCCGTGGCAACTCAGCTGCAGGCTGATCTTGTAGTTGAAGGCCTTGTTGAAGGCGGGGATCGGCGCCACATCGTGGAGGAACTCGGTTAGCTCATAGAGCTTGTCGATCACCGCCTGGGCTTCTGGGCTGTTGTCAAACTCATGGAAGTTCTCCTTGGCGGCTACCAGGCAAGAGGCGGCCGGGCAGACGATGGCGTCACACTCGACGCCCTTAAAGGCGTTCAGCAGCTTAAGGGTGGTTTTCTTGGCTTCATCAAAACAGCCCGAGTTAGTCATGGGCTGGCCACAGCAGGTCTGGCCCTTGGGCAGTATGACCTGATGGCCGAGTTTTTCGAGGAGTTCGACGGTGGCGATGCCGACATGGGGCATCATCTGGTTCACCAGACAGGGAATAAATAGGGCTATCTTCATGAAGCACTCTCTTATTTTGATGGCTGCATGTGGGCGAATGCGCTGGCTTATTGTGCCGCTACAGGTGGCATAAGCTGGGTATTTGGCCCATATCGCAGGGTTATTTGTGATGATAATTTAAGCTTATAACCACATAATAAGTAGTGCTAATTTAGTAAATATATATGCTTATTTTTTCATTTTTGAAACAGGGTGATTTCGCTCACTCATTAATGAAAAATGTCTCTGATCTAGGTCAAAAAAGGCCTGATTCAAACAATTATATGAAACAGCTGTTTAAATTTTTTATTTGAGCGTACACTTGTAACCTTTTGAAAAGAATGAGCTTAATTTTTAGTTGCGTTTGTAACTGTAAAATAAAGCATTTTTTTGAGGTTAGAATATTTGATCTAATCCATTTTTTGTGACGTAATGCACACTAGGTTTTCTGGTCGGATGAGTCTGAAAGATGAGTATTAGAACAAAATTTAAAAAAGTACTGCCGAGTATTTCTACCACTGAACAAGAGGCGCTCGACGCCGGTGATGTATGGCTAGAGGGATCTATCTATCAGGGGATCCCAGATTTCGATGCCTTGCGTCAGGTTCCGGGGGCGACCCTGTCCGATGAGGAGCAGGCCTTCCTCGACGGCCCTGTGCAGACACTTATCGAGATGGTGGATGACTTTGCCATTCAAAACAGCCTGCATCTGCCAGACAACATACTTAATTTCCTAAAAGAGCATAAGTTCTTCTCGCTGATCATTCCTAAGGCCTTCGGCGGCCTGGAATTCAGCCCTTATGCCAATTCGACGATTGTGGCCACCATTGCCGCCAAGAGTTCGGCGGTGGCGGTTACCGTCATGGTGCCTAACTCTTTAGGCCCTGGCGAGCTGCTGATGCACTACGGTACTCAGGCCCAACAAGATTTCTGGCTGCCGCGTCTGGCCAATGGCCAGGAGATCCCTTGTTTCGCATTGACCAGTCCTGAGGCGGGCTCGGACGCCGGCGGTATTCCCGATATCGGCACAGTCACCATGGGCGACTACCAGGGCGAGCAGGTGCTCGGCCTATCGGTGACCTGGGACAAGCGCTACATCACGTTAGCGCCTATCGCTACCGTGCTGGGGCTGGCCTTCAAGGTGGAAGATCCACAAGGCCTGCTGGGCGGCAAGGAGCAGCTGGGGATCACCTGTGCGCTGATCCCTAAGTCGCATCCGGGTGTCGAGCTGGGTAACCGTCACGATCCTATGGGCTGCCGCTTCTATAACGGCACCACACGTGGTGAGAATGTATTTATCCCAATGGACTTCATCATAGGCGGTCAGCAGAATATTGGCCGTGGCTGGCAGATGCTGGTGGCCTGTCTCGGTGCCGGCCGTGGTATCTCGCTGCCGGCTCTTGGGGTCTCGGTAAGCCAGGCGTCATTCAAGTCGTCGGCGGAATACGCCGCGGTGCGTGAGCAGTTTGGCCTGGCCATCGGCAAGTTCGAGGGGATCCAGGAGAAATTGGCGGATATCGCCGGTAAGACCTATCTGCAAGAGGCGATGCGCGTACTGACCACCGAAGGCCTGGGCCTGGGGCTCAAGCCCTCAGTCGTAACGGCGATGGCCAAGTACCACATGACGGAGATTGGCCGCGACGTGCTGAACTCGGCCATGGATATTCAGGCCGGTAAGGCGATTCAGCGTGGTCCGCAGAATACCCTGGCCTCTGGCTATGTGGCGCAGCCTATCGCCATCACGGTAGAAGGG
This sequence comes from Shewanella sp. KCT, assembly GCF_007636505.1. Classification (NCBI taxonomy): domain Bacteria; kingdom Pseudomonadati; phylum Pseudomonadota; class Gammaproteobacteria; order Alteromonadales; family Shewanellaceae; genus Shewanella; species Shewanella sp. KCT. The sequence goes on along the minus strand of NZ_LVDJ01000006.1, from coordinate 71,853 downwards.
GCGAACATTCTGACCCGTAACCTGATGATCTTCGGTCAGGGCGTGATGCGCTGTCACCCTCATCTGCAAAGCATGGTTGAGGCGATTCACAGTGATGACAAAGATGCCGACAAGACCTTTAACCGTATCTTTAAGCAGACTGTTGGCTACAGTGTGGGCAACAGCCTGCGCGCCTTCCGCCTGGGTCTGCTGCCTTTTACCGCCGATGCCAAGTCTGAGTTGAGCGAAGTGGTGGAATATGAGAAGGCGGTGCACAAGCTGGCGTCGAAACTAGCTGTATATGCCGACTTCTCTCTCTTGGTGCTTGGCGGCAAACTCAAGCAGGCCGAGATGCTGTCGGCGCGTCTGGGGGATGTGATGAGCTACCTGTACGCGGCCATGGCGTCGATTCGCTACTACGAGCAGAAGGTGAGCAGCGAGCATCGTGCCCAGGCTAGGCCTTACTTCGAGTACGCGACCCGCTGGGCGCTGGTGAACGCCGAAAATGCCCTGCTGAGCTTCCTGGATAATTTCCCTCAAGCTGCGACACGTCAGCTGATAAAGCTGATCACTGTGACCTACTCGCCTAAGATGAAGAAGATCAACGACGACCTGATCCGTGAACTGGCCCATGAGGCGCAGCTCAACACCCAGATCAAGCGTCAGCTGACTCATCTGGTGAAGCCAGTACCGGGCGATGGCAACGACATCAACCAGCAGGCTTATCTGGCGAAGATCGCCTGTCTGCCGCTGCTGGCCAAGGTGAAGAAGGGACTGAAGCAGGGTTACTTCAAGTCTGGCGTGAGATTCGCCCAGACGCTGGACCGCGCCCGCGAAGCCAAGATCATCACAGAGGGCGAGCACAAGCAACTACTGGACTATAACCTTAAGCGTGAGCGCGCCATTCGTGTCGATGAGTTCGACTTCGACATGCAGCTTATAAGTGACAAGGCGGCGCTGAAGATAGCCTAGCCTAATGGTTTAAGTCTGATCTGCTTCGTATTAGCAGCAATGCCAAGAGCCGCCCTAGGGCGGCTTTTTTGTGTGCCGATGTTGCGACTATCTTCGTCGCTGCTGGTGCGATTATCGAGGGCCATAACCAGCACTTGAAAGTGTGCCACACCTCCTTTTTTGCCGAGGTCATCCATAGACAGAAAATAGGGTATGATGGCTGCGGGCAATTTTATGGGCAGGCGAGTGCTAAAACGAAACCATTATCGACGTGAGGGGCCAGACTATCGCTGCGGTGAGCAGGTGAGCTTTCACGACATCAAGGAGGTATTTGGCCTCAATCATATTCGCCTGGGTAGCTGGGTGGAGGAGGAAGAGAAGCATAAGGCGGCCAACCTTATCTTCGACGCCTTTGCCGATCTCGCCTTCATGTTAAAGCTGCCGCCCAAGGCCATGGGGCTGAGACAGACACTGAACCTGGCCTTCGGGACAGGTGGACAGATGGGCGTGCAGGCCCACTATATGCCTGCTCAGAGAGAATTAGCCCTGGCAAAAAATGCCGGTGCCGGCGCCCTGGCACACGAGTTCTGGCATGCCTTCGATCACTATATCGCTACCAAGGCCTTCGAGATACCGTCGACGGGTATCGCCTTTGCCAGTCACTGCTGGCTGGCCGAACACACGCCAATTGTTCATCCCCTTAACGATCGCCTAATGCAGCTGTTTGCCTGCGTCTTGCTGAGCGGCGATGGCCAGGACAGCCACGAGTATGTAGGCCGCGCCGTGGCGCTCGACAGGCAGCAGGGGAGGCAATACTTTTCCAAACCCACAGAGATGATGGCCAGGGCCTTCGAGGCCTGTATCGAGTCCCATCCCGAGATCTGCAACCCCTACCTGGTCAACGAGACCCTGGACTCGCCCTTGGCCAAGGCGGGCGGATACCCTAGCCTCGACCATAGAGAGAGCATCTATCGCCAGCTACTGGCCTATTTCGGCCCCCTGGGTGATGCCTTGGGGCGCGAGGGATAGCCTTAATCTACCCAGTGCAGCACGTCGCGTATGATGGACCACCTGGGTTTAGGCTCGCTGGCGCCTTGGCCTAGCATCCAGTAGTTGTAGAGCCGCTCTTGGTGGCCATCCACCTTGCGCAGCTTCTGCCAGTTGTTGACATAGTTGAGCAGCGACTGGTTGTCCTGGGCGACCGCATAGGCGATAGGGTACTTCGCCTTGTACTCCAGCGGCGCTATGCCATAGCCGGGGAAGAAGAGGGTCCAGGCGGAGCCCGCCTCGGCGCTGATCACCACGGCATCATACTTGTCGCCCTTCTGACGGAAGAAGTCCTTGTAGCCCTTAATCTTGACGAACTTAAGGTTGGGGTAGAAGGCCTTGGCATCTTCGATAATGTCGCTGTGCTCCACATAGGCGATGGTGGTATCTTGCATCGCCTTGATCGACTGGTTGCGCTTGAAGCTGTTGACCTTGTGGTCTTTGGTGGCGATGGCGAGATTAAGTAGCAGCACTGGCTCCACATAGCTCAGCTTATCCATCTGCTCGATATCCATCGCCAGGCCCGACATGGCGATATCGAAGAAGCCCGCGTCGAGGGAGGCGGCCAGCTTGTCCTTCTCGAAGGGGATGAACTCGACCTTGACCCCAAGATCGTCTGCCAGACGATTTGCCATGGCGCTGTCGAAGCCCACCAGTTGTCCGGCGTTGTTGTAGTAGCTAAAGGGCACATTGCTGGGGATATAACCGACCCTCAGCAGGCCGCGTGCGCGGATTGCGTTGACATCGGCGATAGGGCGACTGGCGCTCTGACCCAATACCGGATACTGCTTGCTCACCTTGGTCGGCACCTTGTCGGCCACCTGCATGTTGGCGATAACGCCGCTGGTTACCTCTGGGCTGTGAATAAACAGCCCCATGCCCACTCGGCAGACGATGAGGGTGAGCACCACGCTGGCCCCCACGCCTATGGCCATCTTGAGCAGTTGCGGCGGCCTGAGTCTTAGACGCTTCTCAAATAGCGCCACCGTCAGCAGCGTCAGGGCAAACAGGTTCATCACGGCGGTGATGGAGTTAAACTTGCCCGTGATAAAGCCCGACATCACAAACAGCTGGAACAGATCCTGTGGCAGATGCACCAGGTCCAGCATGAAGGGGATAGCCACATAGACGCTGCCAAACAGCGACAAGACGCCGCTGATGGAGAGCGACGGCAGGGCGCTGAGTTCTATCGGGGTGCCGTTGAACCAACCGGCGAAGAGCACGAAGAGGATCACCGTCAGCTTGCCTATGTTGGGGAAGGTGAAGGCGATGGGCACCAAGATCTCCACCAAGGTTTCGGCATCGTCGCTCAGGCTCTGATGCTCGCGCATGATCTGCTTACACTCCTCGACGATCACCGGGATCACGATGAAGATGTTGCCGGTGGCAAACGCGGTAACCAGGCTGGACTTGCTGATCCTTAGCGCTTGGGCGAAGGTGACCGGGGTCAGGGAGGCGACTATCCAGGGCAGTACCCAGAAGGTGAGCAGCAGGCAGAGGACGAAGTAGCTGACGAGATAGACCTGCATGCTGGCAAACTCATCCACCCCCATGGTGCCAGCGGCCGAGGCCGACATGGCGAAGATCCCTATGGGCAACACCTTCACCAGCGCCTGGGTGATCTTGGAGAAGATCTCGCTGCAGGTGTGCATGAAGTTAATGATCAGCTGCTTGTTATCGCCCTCCATGCCAATCAGTGCCAGCCCCATGGCGATGGCGAAGATCACCATGGCGGGCACATAACCCTCGGCCATCGACTGGAAGGGGTTGGAGGGGATATAGAGCTTAAAGTAGTCGATGGCCGCGGCGGGCTCTATGGAGCTGGTGCTGAAGAAGGAGGCGGTCTCGACAAAGGGAAAGGAGAGCGGCATCAGGGCGACCAGTAGGAGTCCGACAGCCCAGAGCAGCAGCATGATGACGCCGGCGCGGCTGAAGATCAGGCTGGCGGTGGCGCGCTTGAGTTTACCTATGCCCCCTACCAAGGAGACCAGAATATAGGGCAATACCGTCATCTGCATCAAGAGGATCACGCTGGTGCCTATGCTGCTCATCCAGCCGACGGACTCTCCGAAAAAGAGCCCCACCGCAAAACCGACAAACATGGCGACGAGCATCTGGGTCGAGCTGGTCATGGCGAGCAGTTTTTTTAGCACGAGAGTCATTCCCTTTTTACGTATGCTTGAGTTTCCGACTGCCTGATTATAAAAGGGGCTGCGGCTTGGCAAAAGGCTTTCATCTCAATCTGTTGCGCAGCAGCACAATTAATATCTGGGCAGATAGTGGTGGCCTGCCTCATGCCAAGGCTGGCCCGAACGCTTGATGCTAGCCTCCCTCGCTAGAGGGAGAGCAGAGAATGGGACGCCTGAGGGATAGTGCGCTTGGCCTCGGGGTCGAAGATACAGATGCGATCCCGCCCGGTTTCCTTCGACTGGTACATGGCGCTGTCGGCGTCGTTGATCAGCCGCTCCAGCTTATAGCCCGACATCTGAGTATCTGTGATCCCAAAGCTGGCGGTAACCTCAAACTCGTGGCCGGTGGTGCTACAATCAATCCCGGCAATCGCCTTACGGCAGGCCTCGGCCAGCTTAACCGCCGTCTGTAGGTCGCAGCCGGGCAGGGCGATACAGAACTCCTCACCGCCGATGCGGGCGAAGATATCGTTCTTGCGTCCTTGGGCCTGACAGGCCTTGGCGACTTTCTTCAGTACCCAGTCGCCGCAGGCGTGACCATACTTGTCGTTGATCTGCTTGAAGTTATCCAGATCGAACAGGATATAGCTGAGGTCTACCTCGCTGCTCTCGCAGTAGGTGAGCGCGCTCTGGGCGACCTGGGTGAAGTGACCGCGGTTAAACACATGGGTCAGGGCATCGTATTCCGCCAGCTGCTTGAGGCGCTTCTGAATCGTCCATGACTTATAGGCCCAGAAGCCCAGCAGGGTGATGATGGCGATCAGCAGCGAGATAAATAGCCGGTTGTTCTCCGCCTGGGTCTTCGCCAGTTGCTGCTCGGTCAGCAACAGGTTGTTCTGTCTGTCCAGCAGTTTGATACGACTCTTCTGCTCCGCCGCCTGATGCTCGGCGAGCTGGAAGGCCAGATGCTTGGTCTTGATGTCGTCCAGATATGCCTTGTCGGCCTGGGCGTACTTGACGTGATAATCCAGCGCCGCCTTGTAGTCATTTCTGGCCTTATTCGTCTGATATAAGATGCGATAGGCGATCACGCTTGATTCATCGTTCCCCATAGGTATAGAGGTTGCAACGGCTTGGGATGCATAAGTTTCTGCTTTGTTGGTCTGGCCCAACTCTTGATAGCCTTGAGCAAGCAGTGAGTACAAGCGAGAAGAGACAGGTGCATAGTTAAATGCGTGGATTGTGTCTAACTGTGCTTCTAGTAGTTGTAATGCTTGTTGGTTTTTGTGTTGCTCTAATAAAAGTGTGGCCACATAAGTATTTATAATTGTACTAACCAGAGTTTCACCGCTTTTTTCGCAAACATCTATGCCGTTATTTATCTCAGGACTATTTTCATCCAGTTGATGAAGTTTGAGTTTGGCTTCTATGGTGAGTTGAATTGCCAAACAGGCATTTCTATCCTCTTTGACAATAGACTCCAGCTTGTTGGCGTAGCGCAGACCCAGCTCGTATTGCCCAAGTTGGTTGTAAAACAGTGCCGCAACCAGTAGTCCCAATTGTTGAAATTCAGGTTCGGCGATCTCCGGTAACATCTCAAGGTGTTTTGAGAGGTTTGATAGTCCCTCTGTCCAATTTTTAGATATGGCTAAAATATTGATAATAGATAGATTTGATCTGAATTGTATTAGTTTTGGGCTGTCATGGATTAAGTTTTCTTTGTAGAGTGCTATCGCCTCTTCAAACTCTCCCTTAAAGGAAAGTTGGTAGGCTTTAAGATAGTTGTAATAATATTTTTGCTCTCTGGATAACTTATCTACATCTTCATCTAAGGATGCCAGAAGTTCTCCAAATTTTTGGGGCTCGCTGCTGCGCAGTTGATCTGCCTTAATGAGTTTTTCATTTAATATATCCACCTCACCGGCCCATATGGGGGCGATGAGGCAGAATATTAGAATGAGTTTTGTAATTTTGATAAACAAAACGAGTGTCTCAATATCGAATTATTTTTCTTCTTGTTGGGTGTCACTCTCATCTGTTTCTTTTGGTTCATCCTCTGCTGGCAACATTGCGCAGACAACATCGGCACACACATCAAGTTCACGGGCGAGGTTTTTTACATCTCTCTCTAACAACATCTTTTTTAAATCGTTTGAAAGATTTGAGTCAATGACTGCTTGACTAAAACTATCTTGAGTTTGAAGACCTGCATCGTTTCCAATTCGCTCTAGTAATTCAATGACGTTTGACATTGTTCGTCCTTATTGTTGTTGGTGGTTAGTTTTCGGGTATTAGGATGTCATCGACTCGGTATGCCGTTTCAAGTTTAGCCAGCTTCTCCAAGATTGTAGGGTTTGGCCGCATCTTTTCGCTTGGCGGGATCACCAGGGTGGTATGCATGAAGATCTCGGCATCGGCCAGGTCCCGTAGCGGCAGAGTGTGTTTGCGCACCTTATCTATGGGGAGCACGGCGGCCTCGTAGAGGATCACCTGATGATCTAAGGGGTAAGTCTCTGCCAGCAATTCTATCAGTACCTGACGATGGGCCTTGCCGGTGGCGAATCTGGCCATGCTCTTATCACCTGCCAGGCCTATCTGCCAGAGGATCAGGCAACAGGAGGGGTCGAAGCGCCGCTGGTAAAACATAAACTGGCTGGCTTCAAACTGCTGGCAGCCAAATTGGCCAGGGTCTATGCCAATGTCGGCGATCAGGCAATCTTCGGCGGAGATGCCGGGCACCATGACAGCCTCGAACCCTTCGGCGCGCGCCGCCTCTATGGATCTGTGGGGCGCTTGGGCGAATACGCCGGGGTGACCGTAGAAGGCGCCGACGACTTTCTTGCCTTGTCTGACCTCTGCTAGTATGGCGTCGACCATCTCTCGGTAGGTGATATGACGTGACTTACCCTCGCCGTAGTAGACCTGTAGCGAGCGTACGTCTGGGTGCATCTCCTGTAGCCAGAGTTCTACTATGCCGTTTGAAACGCCGGAGAAAACGACGTCGGCTTGTTCAATATAGCTGCGTGCCAGCGGGCAGATGTGAGCACCTAGTGTCATCCCAATGCCGACACAAGCCAGGCTTCCCGCCATGTTAAGTATGTCCGATGTTATGCTTGTTAATTAAGGGTTAAAGCTAACAGCAATTTACTGGATTTAAAACTCTTTATTATTTTTGTTTGGCAGGTTTTTTATTGAGACTCTTCGGCCAAACTCAAAAAGTATTCCAATTGGCTCTCGCTGGTTTCATCTCCAATACCATGAGCGGGATGACTGGGCGAACGTTGTTTGAATCCCAGTTTTTTTACGATTCTTTTGGTGGCAAGATTTTTAATAGAGAAACATGCTTTAATTTCTGATAGTTGCAGTGTTTTTTTACTGTGCTTTATCAGGGCGATGACGGCCTCGTCGGCAAGTAGTTTACCTTGTGCCTTGGGTAGCATCATGATACCGATTTCGGCCAATTCTCGTTGAGTCTGGTCCCAATTTAGTCCGATAACGCCTGTTGTATGACCTGAAGCTTTTTCTACTATGACCCAGAGCATGTAGCTAGGTGGTGTATCGGGGTGTTGTAATGCCTTTAAGGTTGCCTTAATTGACGTTTCAAAGGCTTTGTCGGCTTCGGCATGGGTGAACGGCTGACAGATATGGCGCATCACCCTCTCGTCGCAATAGAGGCGGCGATACAGCGCCTTGTCTGACTCATCTATCGGGCGCATGGTCAGGCGCTGGCTGGCAAAACCATGGTCTGCCAGGTAGTGGGTTAGCCTAGAGGGCAGCTCGCTTGAAAGCTGCTCCCTTGAGGGGAGTTGCTTTGATGAGAAGGGTTCATTATCTGGCATGCTGCACCTCGGATATCTGCAGCGGTCTCTGCTCGGCGAAGCGGATCACTCCCTTGTCGTCCACCGAGCGGTCGAACACCACATAGTAGGCGCTCATCAGCGGCAGACCCAAAATGGATTGATCCGGCCAATTAGGCAGCTGCGACAACAGCTTGAAGCAGGCCTTGCCCTGAGTCGGCGTGTTGATCTGCCAGTAGTGCTGGGGCGTGACGCGGATGGCGATAGGCTCGCATCCCGGTGGACAGTCGGGATCGTCGCAGCTCGGCGCCGAGTCATGCTCGTTTCGCGGGCCGACAAAATAGAAGATGAGATCCGGCCAGCGCTCCAGCTGTAGCTCTGCCATGTCGATACCTGTCTGCTGAAAGGCGATATCGCTAAAGGGGGCTATCTGCTGGGTGAACTTGGGATCTATCGATTCCAGGGCCTGAGTCAGCGCGCCAAACAGGTGACGGGTGAGCACAATTGCAGAGGCGCCCGTGTCTATGATGGCGTTGCTCTGTCCCCTAAGGGTGTCGCAGATATGCACCCCATGGGTGTGCAGGTGCTGGCCGTCTGGGCAGAGCGCACTTGTGTCTGATGGTGAGTTATCTTGCTGGGCGTCGTCTGCTTCTGGCGCTTGCTCTGCTGACTCGTGCTCCGCTAATGCTTGCTGCTCTGCATTCTCTACAGATTGCGTCAGCAGGCTGGGGATCATCTCGCCATCGCCTATTTTTAGTCCCACCAGGTTGACGTTGTAATACCGGTTTTCGATCACCGCTATGGTTTTAAATTCGCCTTGATACAGTTCGGTATGTTCCTCGCCGCCACCTAAGATCAACCAGCCCTGGTTGAGGGGATCCTGGCCGAGGAAAGCGAACTCGTTGGCGCTGTTGGGTGCGAGCACCTCTTTGCTGGCCACATGTATACTGGAGCGGCGGGCGAAGAAGGCAAACTTGTTGGGGGTCAGGCCGTGGCTGGTTAAATTGCTGAAATAGGGCGGCAGATCATCTGTCGGCTGGGTGCGCAGAAAGCGTTTAAACTGGCGCAGATCTTCGCTGTTGAAGCTCGTCTCGGTCGCCTGATGCCACTGGGTGTCTTGCGCGGCGAGCGCGCCCTGACCCATGGAGAAGTCCTGATTCGCTTCAGTGAGTATGGGGCGATAGTGCTGGCTGCACAGGTGGATCTCCTCATCGAAGGGCCAGGGGAAGGTGAGCGCCGGGGCTATGCCGTAGTGATGAAAATAGCTCTTGAGATCATAGACCTTGTTAAGGGCGTCGTAGGCCAGACCTAAGATGCCGTCGGCATCGGCAAAGCTGGTCTCTTGGGCAAGAGATGACACCACGGCCACAGGGCACTGCTCAAGCACAATCGGATGGTGGGCGTGGGGAACATGGTCGTCATGGAGATCGAAATCTATCGCATCCTCACGAATCCCCACCCGGGTGTAGACCACTGGGCCGTCCCAGCCACCTATGCCGTACAGCACCTCTTGGGCGAAGCTGGTGGGGGTGAGGGCAGTGTCGCGCTCCTCGACATAGTCGCTGCCAGACACCACCAGGGTGCTGCTACCCGTATCTAAGATCAGGTTGAGCGGGTGCTTCTCGGCGCCAATTCGCAACTGGGCACTGTAGCCACCTTTGGCATACACATTGACGAGAGGGACTTTGAGGGTGCGGGGGGCATTGGTGGTTGAACTCATCGATGACCTTTGGGGCTAAGGGAATTCATATAATTGTTATATAAGTGATTGTTTTACTCTATCCAATCAAGAGGGTCAATTTAAGGACAGTGGTCGAACATCAATAGGGAAGAAGTTAAGAGAGCCTTTGCTATTGGCTTTGTAAATTTTAATTAAGATTAAAAAAGTAATCCAAAGCGTCAACGAGTTTTTCAGTCTTAATTTTTGTAAATCATCCGCTCCCTCTGGGTAACTTTGTAGTAATATCTGCTGGAAATCACTGGTGTTTAGTGATTCACACTGCAAATGGCCGCAGATTGTTATCGGTTTGTTGGTTATTTTTGTTGGCTATCTGGGTGTCGCAGCATTGAGGATGAGGTAGATAAAATGGATTTTTCACCACAGGTATTTACTCAGGCGTTGGCCAAAAGGCTGGTGCTCGCACTGCCCCTGTTCGCACAGCCCTTGGACGTGACCGCCACCGAGCTGGCACAGATGTCATCACAGGCCCATGTCCAGCCCAGTCAATTGACTATCTTCAAGCAGAACCTTGGCTTGCATTTCCCCGCCAACTGGCGCCTGGCCTACAGTGAGCAGCACGGTGATATGTTTTCGGCCGAGTTTGTGCCCGCCCAGCAGCTGCTGGCCCATTGGTCGTCGCTCTACTGCGTGCAGGGGTTTAAGGGGATGGCGCAGCGTATCGACCCCGAGGCCTTTCTCGACAGTTTTGCCGAGCAGTATCGCCATACCTGCGAGGGGGAGATGCAATACCAGAAACTGGGCGCCAGCGAGCTCGGCGGTAAGGCGAGCTATAGCGCCATGTTGACCTGCGATAAGATGCCGCAGACCCACAGAGGCGAGCAGGGCATAGATAAGCCGGTCGGCGAGATAGGTCACTATACGGTTATTGCCGGCAAGGAGGATCTGTTTCTGCTGCATCAATCGGCGCGGGGCGAAGCCTTGTTATCTCTCTCTTCTCTTAAGATAGCGCCGCCCGTCGAGCGTATCGCCGATATGTCGGGCCTGCGATAACACCTGCTTGGCGCTTGCTTGTGACAGCTCTTGCTCGGGCTAGGGCTAGGGGCCCGGGCTAAGTTGGCCGCTTTTGTGGTTGTTTTTAGGCCAATTTGTTGTCATGTTAGTCAAGTTTTAGACGCTCGCCCCTGTCCTTATCGGGAGCTTTCTCGGCAAGGCGCGGCGAGTTCTCACTCCTTCAGACATGATTAACGGGCCATAATGAAAAATAATACTCTGCTCCCCCTTGCCGCGCTGACGGCTGCTCTCTTGTCGCCATCCCTGTTTGCCAATGATGTGACAGTGATCCATGCCGGCACCCTGCTGGCCGACCCGGCCGCTAAGCCGCTCAGCGAACAGACCCTGGTGATCACCGATGGCAAGATTAGCCAGGTTGCCCCCGGCTATCTGAGCGTCGAGACCGTCGCGCCTGGCGCTAAGTATGTGGATCTCAAGCAGGGCTTTGTGATGCCGGGTCTGATGGATATGCATGTGCATCTGCAAGGCGAGCTGGGGCCCAAGAATGATAGCCAGCGCCTTAGGATGTCAGACGCCGATGTGGCGATGCAGAGCGCCTACTTTGCCAACAAGACCCTGATGGCGGGCTTCACCACGGTTAGGGACCTCGGCGCCAAGCCGGAGCAGATGTATGCCCTGCGTGACGCGATTGCTAAGGGGTGGATAGACGGGCCGCGCATCATCGCCTCGGGCGGGGTGTCGGTGACCGGCGGCCATGGCGATGTGGACGGCATGAGCCCAGATCTGCTGGATAAGTTCACCACTAAGACCATCTGCGACGGCCCCTATGACTGTCGCCGCGCCACCCGCCGCGCCATCAAGTTTGGCGCCGATGTCATCAAGATCACCTCTACCGGCGGCGTCTTGTCGGATACCGACACAGGCACGGGCCAGCAGATGAACGATGATGAGATCAAAGAAATTGTGGCGACGGCCCATGCCTTGGGGCGTAAGGTGGCCAGCCATGCCCATGCGACAGAGGGGATCAACGCCGCTCTGCGCGCCGGGGTCGATAGCATAGAGCACGGCAGCTACGCCGATAAGGAGAGCATCAAGCTGCTCAAGAAGAATGGCGCCTTCCTGGTGCCCACCCTGTTGGCGGGCGATACCGTGGTGCATATGGCCAAGGAGTCTGACTTTATGTCGCCGGCCATCAAGCAGAAGGCGGTGCGAGTGGGTGCCGATATGACGGCTAACTTTACCCGCGCCTATAAGGCCGGGGTCAAGATTGCCTATGGTACCGACAGCGGCGTCTCGGCCCACGGCACCAATGCGCGCGAGGCCGTATTGATGAATCAGGCGGGCATGAGTAATAAAGATGTGCTGATCTCGGCCACCATCAACGGCGCCGAGCTAGTGGATATGTCTGATAGCTTGGGTACCCTGAGTGTCGGCAAGCAGGCCGATATTATCGCGACCCAGGGCAACCCGCTGGAGGATATCTCGGCCCTGCTGGATGTGGGCTTCGTGATGAAAGGCGGTAAGGTGGTGAAGTCGCGCCTGTGAATGAAAAAAGATTGTCATTAAATTTCAATTATATTTTTTAAACTATTGATATATTATGACACTTATCCAATAGGGGGCTTAGGAATGGCCCCCTCTTTATTGGAGTTTTTCAGTTAATTTACGTAAACAAAGGGAACTATATGGAATATTTTATTGGTGCGTTGAAGAAGTTTGCTGATTTCACCGGTCGTGCACGTCGCAAAGAATTTTGGATGTTTACCCTGTTCTACATCATCTTCTATGCCGTGGCGGCAACCATAGATGTGGTGACAGGTCTGTATATGCTGAGCGGTATCTTCTCGCTGGCACTGCTTATCCCAACTCTCGCTATCTCGGCAAGACGCCTACACGACACCGGCCGTTCGGGCTGGTGGCAGTTGATCGGTCTGATCCCGCTTATCGGCGCTATCGTGTTGATCGTCTTCTATGTACAAGACAGCGTTGAAGGCAATGAATATGGTGAAAACCCTAAGGCATTAGCCGAGGCGTAACTTTCCCCTATCTGCGATGAAGGAGGCATAGGCCTCCTTTGTTGTTTTAGGGAGTAATGCAGCCCTTGGGTGAAGATGCCGATTCGGGCCATTATGGGAGCATTAGACATTTATACGTGTAGACGTCTATAATGCCCGCATTCTGTCACTGGAGCCGGGAGAGAGCCTCTCCTCAACGCCGCACATAAGCCGCGGGGCCGAGGGCAGAGCGTTACCTAATTTAGTCAACCTTATGTGGTGCCCTAGCCAAAATGGCGCAAGGGATAATCGGGAAGCCAGTGAGAATCTGGCACTGCCCCCGCAACGGTGATAGGTGAGAGCTGGGTGCGCCATGCCTTTAACATCATGGCGTTAAAAAAATCTAAGCTCGTCGTTTAAACCCTTTGTTTAGACTTAGCCTCAGTCCGGAGACCGGCCCTTAAGGTGATTTTGAGATTTCGGCGGGCAGATCTCGAAATGCGACCCTGGCGGTTTGATGGACTGCGCCCAGTCGTGACGCCTTGCCCTGTTTCCCTTTTAGGAGTTAAAGGAAAATGGGTACACAACCTAGTAAAATTGCGCTACTGCTTGGCGCCTGTCTGGCCGGGAGCTTTCCTGTCTTAGCGGAAAGTTCGGGCACCCCAGGGCCTGTGGATGAAACCATCACGGTTATCGGCCGCAGCGAAAACACCCCTATCAATATCGCGGCTAACGTCAATGTGATCGACGCTGCCGCCATCGAGCTCAGCGGTGCCACCAACCTCACCGACTTGCTGCGCGGACAGAGCGGCATTCAGGTGTCAGATTCAAACTCGGGCGCCGTATTTGCCATGCGAGGTTTCAGCGCCAGTCAGGCGGTCAACAACACCTTGATCCTGATCGATGGTCGTCGCCTCAATAACATCGATATCGCCGCGCCGAGCATCGGCGCCATCGGGCTCAATCAGGTGGAGCGAGTCGAGATCCTCTCAGGCAGCGCCGGTGTGCTCTATGGAGACCAGGCGGTTGGCGGGGTGATCAACATTATCACCAAGGCGCCGAAAGATAACGGCGGCAGCCTGCAGCTCTCCGGCGGTAGCTTCGACACCTTTGAGGCCAAGGCCGAGGGGTCGGTCGCCATCAATGACAACTGGCGCCTCTATGGCGCGGCCAACCATCTCAAGAGCGACAACTATCGCGATCACAATGCCAGCAAAACCAGCTCAGTGCTGGGACGCCTGCAATATGACGATGAGGTGCAGCAGTTCTTCGCTGAGGCGAGTCACTATGACAATCACCGCGAACTGGCTGCTGCGCTGAATGATGATCAGATCAAGGAAAACCCAAGACAAATGGGTGATCTGCAGCAGGGCGATCTCTTTATCGATGCCTACCTGCATGAGATGACCACGGCGGCCCGCACCGGTTATCAGCGACAGCTAAATGAGGCCTGGTCTCTGGGCGCCGACCTTAACTACAGCGACACCCTGACAACCGGGCTCAGCACCTGGAATACAAGCCGCCGCGATACCCGCTCTCTGCTCGAGTTTAAGCCCAAGGCTGTGGCTAACATCAAGACGGATAACGGCGAGCTTAAGCTGGTGACCGGTCTGGATCTTAGTCGCGGCGAGGCGACTTTTAGCAATCGCAGCAATGTGCAGAAGCTGGCCAGCGCCTATCTGCAGGCGACAGTGCCTCTCACCGAGAGTTTCAGCTACGTGGTGGGCGGTCGTTACGCCGAGGTGACCGATGAGCTGGTGGACGGCAAAGCCTATCCAAATGGGATAGATCTTGATCAGGATGCCCATGCCTTCGAGCTCGGTCTCAACTATCGCCCTAATCAGCATCATAGATTCTACCTGCGTGCCGACGACAACTTCCGTTTCGCCAAGGTGGATGAGCAGGCCTACACCCCGGCAAGTATTCAGGGGCTCAAGCCGCAGACCGGCCGCAGTTACGAGGCGGGCTGGGATCTGCTGCTCGAGCAAAACACCCTGCGCGTGAGCGCCTATCGTCTGGATCTCGAAGATGAGATCGTCTTCGACCCGAGCGCAGAAACCCCCGTGGGTGGCAGCTTCCCCGGCGCCAACGTTAACGCCGATGCCTCACGCCGTTATGGGGTAAGCGCAGACTGGGACTGGCAGGCGACTCAGGATCTAATGCTTGGGCTTGAATACAACTATATAGACGCCGAGTTTACCGAAGGACTAAACGAAGGTAAGGCGCTCTCCTGGGTGGCCAAGAACAGCGGCCGTGGCTATGTCAGCTACGATGTTTATGAACATCTGCAGCTCTTCGCCGAGGCGGTCTACACGGGTGAGCGCTACATGGAAGGCGATAATGCCAACTTAGGCGATAAGCTCGATGCCTATACCCTGGCAAATATCGCCATCAACTATTCCCGCGATGCCTGGCTGGCCAGCCTGCGGGTCGATAACCTGCTGGACAAGGAATATGTCAGCTCAGGGTATTTCAGCACCTGGGGTAGCGGTTATTATCCTGGTACGGGCCGAGCGCTGCGCCTGACCGCCAGCTACCGCTTCTAACGCGGCTTTAGCCTTAAGAGCCAGTCAGATCTGACTGGCTTTTTTATTGCCTGCTGTTCATCATAGGGCTTGGGAAGGTGCGAACAAGTCGTCGCACAGCTCTGGCTTTGATAGCAGCGACAGTTCAAGGCATTCAACTGAGGGCATGCCGAGGCCTGCTGAAGTTGAATAACGCCGAAATGGTGTTGCTATCAAAGCCCCGCAGGGCGAGGCTTACAGCGGTATTTTCTGCGTTACAGTTCTTGCGAAGGACTAGGGCCATTCGCTGCAAACTGTGCCTTGCATCTATCCACTTTAAGCACACGCAGAGCAAGCACGGGACTTATTCGCACCTTCCCTTGATATGTTTAGTGAGGACAAAGGATGAAATTAAAGTGGTTGCTTGTGCCCGTTATCTTGCTCTTGGCCATCATCTTCTGGTCAAGCGGCGGCCCGTCTCTTGCCCCCTTGCCGGAGAGTGCCAGAATCCTTGCCTTTGGCGATAGCCTGACTAAAGGCGTGGGAGCCAGCCCCGGCATGGATTATCCTGCGCAGCTGCAAGCAATGAGCGGACGTGAGGTGATCAACGCCGGCATCTCGGGAGAGACCACCTCCCAGGGCCGCGAGCGCTTCGCCCGAGTGCTGGATGAGACGCCGCCGGATCTCATTATCTTGCTTGAGGGGGGTAATGATTTTCTGCGTAATGGCAACGCGGCGCAGGTCGAGGCCAACCTCTCTGCTATGCTGGCACAGGCCCAGCGGCGCGATATTCCAGTGGTGTTGATTGGCGTACCTCAGAAGAGCATCTGGCTGGAAACGGCGCCCCTGTATGGACAGCTGGCCGCGCAATATCAGCCGCTATTTATTGAGGATTTTCTGACAGAACTGCTAAAATTATCAGAAGTAAAATCTGATGCGATTCACCTCAACGATGAAGGCTATCGTCGTCTCGCCGAGCACCTATACCAGCGTCTGCAACAGGCAGGTGCCTTATAGCTAAAATGGCCCTGGCAGTAGCCGAACAACGGACGTCATCCCTTGGTTAAGTGGCGGAATTTTGTCGTTTATCTTTCGTCCATAGTAGGCTGAAAGCTCAGGCGTGAGTGGCAAGATGAATTTATTTAGGTTAATGTCCGTTTTTACCCCAAATCGACTTGACCCAGACAGTCGTTTTATGGGTAAATTCTCGGATAACAAATGGCGCCGTGCCAATAATAAATCAGGTTAATAACTTCTCATGACAGATCTTGAGCATCAGGTATTCACTCAAGTACGCGCAATTATTGCCAATGAAGAACAGGTTATCGGACGACGGGGTATTCTGATCCCGCTGAAGAAAGCCATTATTGCCGATGGCGATATCCGCAATGTGATCGATATAGTCTCTTCCGATCCCGCGTTGGCGGCGCATCTGCTATGGCGCAGCAACTCGGCGGCTAACGCCAGCGTGTCATCGAAGAACCGTTCATTGAAAGATGCCCTGGTGCGCCTGGGCCAAGTCAATATCTACCGTTATGCCTTCACCTTCTACCTCAAGGAGCGTCTCGACGAGTTGCCACAGCCCTACAAGAAGCTGGTATACGGCTACTGGGCGCTCACCGAGAGCATCGCTACCGACGCCGTGGATAGCTTGCATCATATGGAAGGGGTGAACATCAATCCCGATGAGGTACAGACCCTGGCGCTGTTTAGCGTATTTGGCGAGATCATCGCCCTGACGGCCTTTGCCTACCTGAATGCCGAGTCGGAGCAGTCGTTCCCGCTCTCTATCATCAAGTCGCTGATCGATAATCAGAAGCAGACGCTGACCCTTGAGGCGTTCGAGTCATTAGGGTTGGATGAGGAACTCAGAGAAGACATGCGATGCGTTGCAGCAACATGGCGGTGAGATCGCAGCGGATCTGTTTAGCAACCGGCACGCCCGCCGGCTCCATGAAGTGGCGATAGATATCCAGCCTGTCTAGTGGCACTGGGTAGGTGAGCAGGGTCTGATCCCTAAGCTGCGCCGCCGTGACATAGGGGAGCTCGGCCAGCGGATGATCCGCGGCGACCAGGAGTTTTACCTCGAAATCGAACAGGTGCTGATAGGCGATATCATGGTCGGGAATAGGGTCTGAGGTGAGTACCACATCCAGCTGTCCCTGCTTGAGCGCGGTCAGCGAGTCGAACAGGTGGCGGCTCGACAGCTCCAAGTTGGTGTGAGGAAAGCTGGCATTAAACTGCTCGATCACCGGCATCAGCCAACGAAAACAGCTGTGGCATTCGATACCCACAAAGAGATCTCTCGCCTCGCTGCCCAGGCCATTCTTGAGATCGATTTCGGTTTCTATCACCTTAGGCAAGATCTCCTCGGCCAGATTGAGCAACCTAGCGCCCTCTTGGGTAAAGGAGAGGGGTTTACTCTTACGCACGAAAATCGCCGAGTTGATGCGGGTCTCCAGTTCCTTGATCTGGTGGGATAAGGCCGACTGGGTGACAAAGCGCTTCTTGGCTGCGCCCGCGAGACTGCCGCTCTCTTTCAGGGCGACCAATGTACGTAAATGCCTAAGCTCTATCATTTTTACCTCACATGAATTTGGCTCATGTTGCTCGTGAAATCAATTCGATTGCGAGACAACAGACTAGCACAATAAACTTCTAGACGTCCAGACGCCTATTTTAGTTTGTTGTGCAATTTCAGTTCTCAAACCTGTATTGCGATGACAGCGAAGGGCGCTAACCATGAATTTCGCTCATCTTAATGCAAAAGGTATACAATATGCAAACTCTAGATATCGCTTCATTAGGCTTTCCCCGTATCGGCCGTCAACGGGAACTCAAATTTGCCCTGGAAAAATATTGGCGTGGTGAGATAGACCAGTCGCAGCTGCAATCGGTCGCCAGTGAACTGCGCAGAACCCATTGGCAGTGGCAGCAGGCGGCGGGGGTGAAGCAAGTGCCGGTTGGGGACTTTGCCTTCTACGATCAGGTGCTCACCCTGAGCGCTACCATTAATGCCATCCCGGCGCGCCATCGCAGCGGCGAGCAGGTGGATCTCGATACCCTGTTTCGAGTGGCCCGTGGCCGCGCGCCCACGGGGGAGGCGAGCCGTGCCGCCCAGATGAAGAAATACTTCAACACCAACTATCACTACATAGTGCCCGAGCTCACGGCGGGTCA
The DNA here is from genome assembly GCF_007636505.1 of Shewanella sp. KCT. NCBI lineage: Bacteria > Pseudomonadati > Pseudomonadota > Gammaproteobacteria > Alteromonadales > Shewanellaceae > Shewanella > Shewanella sp. KCT. The sequence continues at coordinate 53,580 of NZ_LVDJ01000006.1, read as the reverse complement.
GCGCTTCGAAATAGCTTATGAGCAGCTGTTCGACGAGGTGGACGAGGCTAAATCCCTGGGGCATCAGCCTAAGCCGGTATTGCTTGGCCCGGTCAGCTACCTCTATCTTGCCAAGTGCGAGGGCGAGCCCTTCGATAAACTGAGCCTGCTGCCCGCGCTGGTCGAGGCCTACCAGGCCATTCTGGCGCGATTTGCCGACCAGGGCGTGACCTGGGTGCAGCTCGACGAGCCTATCTTGGCGCTGGAACTAGATGATGACTGGCTGGCGGCCTTCGTGCCGGCATACAGGGAACTCAGTGGCCAGGGGGTTAAGCTGCTGCTGGCCAGTTACTATGGCTCTGTGGCCCATCATCATGAGTTAATTAAGGATCTCGTAGTCGATGGCCTGCATCTGGATCAGGTGAGCGATGCCGAGCAGCTCACTTTGTTTGGCGCCAGCCTTAAGCCTACGCAGGTGCTCAGCCTTGGGGTGATCAACGGCCGCAACGTGTGGGCGGCGGATCTCGACATCTTGGCCGAGCGGCTGCGCGCTGTGGTGGCAGATCTTGGAGAGCGTGTCTGGCTGGCGCCTTCCTGTTCGCTCTTACACGTGCCCGTGGATCTGGAGAGCGAAACCGAGCTGGCGCCAGAGCTCGCCAATCAACTCAGCTTTGCCAAGCAGAAACTCGACGAGCTGGCCGCGCTGCGCACCTTGTTGCTTACCCCACAGAGCGAGGCAGCCCAGGCGATAGTGGCGCGCTGTGAGGCGAGACGTCAGGCCCGAGAGCAGGCGGCCAACCCTGAGGTACAGGCGAGACTCAAGGCCTTAACGCCTGAGGATTTCAATCGTCCTAGCGGTTTTGGCGAGCGCCGCCTAAAGCAACAGGCCCGTTTTCGTCTGCCGCTGCTACCCACCACCACCATCGGCTCTTTCCCGCAGACGCCGGCCATTCGCGGCCTGCGCAGTCGCTGGCGTAAGGGTGAGCTGACCGAGCAGGCCTATGTGGCGCAGCTCGAGGCGGTAACCCGCGACAGCATAGCGCGTCAGCTCAAGTTGGGGATCGATGTCCTGGTCCATGGCGAGGCGGAGCGCAACGACATGGTGGAGTATTTTGGCGAGCAGCTCGACGGGGTAGGCTTTACCCAGTTTGCCTGGGTGCAGAGCTACGGCTCACGCTGCGTCAAGCCGCCGCTAATCTATGGCGATGTCTCACGTCGTCAGCCGATGACGCTTGCCTGGGCGAGCTTCGCCCAGAGCCTGACCGACAGGCCGGTAAAGGGGATGTTGACCGGCCCGGTCACCATACTGCATTGGTCCTTCGCCCGCGAGGATATCGGCCGCGAGCAGATCGCCAATCAGCTTGCCCTGGCGATCCGTGACGAGGTGGCTGACCTGCAGGCGGCGGGTATCGGCATCATACAGATAGATGAACCGGCGTTTCGTGAAGGCCTGCCACTAAAGGCCAGTGACTGGCAGCATTACCTCGACTGGGCGGTGGCCGCCTTCAAGCTGAGCGCGGCGGGCGCCGAGGATGAGACCCAGATCCACACCCATATGTGCTACAGCGAGTTCAACGCTACCATAGATGCCATCGCCGCCATGGACGCCGATGTGATCACCATAGAGACCTCGCGCTCGCACATGGAGCTGCTCAATGCCTTCGAGGACTTCGAGTATCCCAACGAGATAGGCCCGGGTGTGTATGACATCCACAGCCCGAATATTCCGACTGTGGAGCAGATGGTGGCATTGATTGAGAAGGCGGCGACCAAGATCCCTGTGGGACAGCTGTGGGTGAACCCAGACTGTGGCCTCAAGACGCGCACCTGGGATGAGGTGGAGCCTGCGTTGCAAAACATGGTGAAGGCGACCAAGGAGCTAAGACGCCGCCTGGGTTAGTCTCTTTTAATTCCCGTTTTTAGACTAAGGGTGACCAGCTTACTGGCCACCCTTTTTTGGGCTTATATTTTGGGGCTAGTGCTTTTGGGCTTAGCGCTTTTTTGGGGTTTAGTGCGTTTGAACTTAGCGACTAGTGCTGGTGAAAGCCTAGTGACCTGTGAGTGACTCTTGCCGTTCTTGTAAGCGCTGCTCAAACAGCGCCTGCTCTGACTCGCTAAAGCCTTGCTTGAGGCTGGCTAAGCTGCTCTCCATCTCACCCGTGGGCAGAAAATAGAACTGATCTTCCAGGGCTATCTGTGCCCAGACGGCGGCATCGACCCTCTGGCTCAGCTCTGCGCAGGCCTTATGCAGCGGCTCAAATGCCAGATTCTCGCCGGCGAGTGCGGCGCGCTCCAAGAAGCTAATGGCCTCTCTCGGATGGCGTCGGCCTCTGTCATCTTCATGGAGCAGGCGCAGGCCATGGGTCAGATCTATGCAGGCCTGCTGAGATTTCTCTATGGGGTGCTCGGCGAGAAATGCTTGATACAGGCTCTCGGCTTGCTCCTTCTCATAGCTGCCCATCTTGGCACTTAATGTCTCGACCCGCTCAAGATGATAGGGCGCGGGATCGGTCGCCGCCAAACGATAGTAAGCCAGGGCCGTGGGAAGATGTCGACGGGTGCCAAGCCCCTCTTCGTGAGCCTGACCCAAAAGGAAGAGGGCGTCTGTCATCCACTGCTGGGCCAATGGCGTGAGCAGGGCGATCGCCTCAAGGTGACTTTTGTTGGCGCGTTTATGTTTGAGCAGTAGCTCCCCCAGCTGGTAGGTGGCACTGTTGTTTTCCTTGGCCACGGCCTGTCTTAGGCACTCCTCAGCCTTATCGATGTCCTTAGGCAGATGTTTACCTTCCTGATAGAGGTGCGCCAGCTCGATGAGGGCAAACTCGTTGTCCTCTGCTTCCTCGCGCATCAGGCGCTCGGCCTCACGGGGTTCGGCCGGGCCACCTTCTCCCCTAAGCAGCATCTGCGCCAGTTGGCTCTTGGCCAGTGGTTCGCTGTTGGCAATGGCCGTGAGCAGGGCTCTGGCCCTGATGGGATCCGGCTTGCCATGGCGCGGTTCCAGCAGCACTTTGGCCAGATGGTATTGCGCTTCAGCATCACCCGCCTCGGCCGCAAGCTCGAGATAGTGCAGCGCCTTGCTGCCGTCTGGGTCGAGCAGTGGGCTCTCCTGATAGAGTCTGCCCAGTTCGCCTTGATGCTGGCTGTTGCCCTGATCGGCGCCAGGTTTCAGTATGGCTTCCAGTTCGTGACTGCCACCTTTTTGGCTTGGATGAACCTTCAACTTGAGCATCTGGCGTTGAATCTGGGCAAATTGCTCATCCAGCTCGGCCGCTTGTTGAAACCAATGATTGGCCTTGTCTAAATCATACAGATGATGATCTTCGAGGCTGTAGAGTTCACCCAGGAACTGCGCCGCGTGCGCCATCCCCATGGCGGCTGCGCGCTCCAGATAATCGAGGGCCTGGGCCTCTCGACCGCTGTGCAGTAGTTGGTTGGCGAGAAAAATCACCTCATCTGGGCCGCCGGTGACTTCGATGGGCTGTTTGCCGCGCCAGTTTAGGTAGACCAGCAGCAGGCTGATAAAGAGTAGGGCTAAGATTATCGAGAAAATAACGACTTGCATTGTGATCCTTCACATTATCTATGGCTGAATTGAGGTGGCTTTTGGCCTTAGGCGATGGATTGTCCTAAATCGCTGGCAAGTGTGCACCCATTTATCTTGTTAAACAAGTCTTTACTGGTGTGGCGTTTGTCTTATTGTTTCGCTCTTAATAGAGTTGAGCGCCCGCCCGCGCCCGAAGGGGACGGCTGGGGGAGGCGGGCAGGTGAGTGTAACCTGTCACGTTAAATTGGCGTCACGCCTGCGTAGGAGACGCCGGAGAGCCTTGCCATCTCGCTGTGCCAGGTGGCGATATCGTCCAGGGTAAAGTCCTGCAGGCTGTGATGGCCACAGGCCCTGGCCATCACCTGCATCAGCTCGGTGGAGGCGCCCAGAAAGTTGGCCAGCTGCTGCGCCGACTTGTCGATATTGAGGCGTTGGCGCAGGTCGGCATTTTGGGTGGCGATACCGGCGGGGCAGTTGTTGGTGTTGCAGATGCGGGCGGCGACGCAGCCGATCGCCTGCATGGCACTGTTGGCCAGGGCAACGCCGTCGGCACCTAGCGCCATCGCCTTGACGAAGTCCATGGGTAGCCTCAGGCCGCCTGTGATGATGAGCGTCACCCGGCCGCTGGCCTCCTGCTGATCCAGGTAGCGGCGGGCGCGTGCCAGGGCGGGGATGGTGGGCACACTGATGTGGTCGCGAAAGATCTGCGGCGCGGCGCCGGTGCCGCCACCACGGCCGTCGAGTATGATGTAGTCGGCGCTGGCATCGAGGGCAAACTGAATGTCCCGCTCGATATGGTTGGCGCTCAGCTTAAAGCCGATAGGCACGCCGCCGCTGAGTTCACGTACCCTATCGGCGAAGCGTTTAAAGTCGGCCACAGAGTTGAGCTCCCTAAACCTGGGCGGCGAGATGGCATCTTGGCCCGCTGGAATGCCGCGGATCTCAGCTATTTTCCCCTGGTTCTTGCTGCCCGGCAGATGTCCGCCTGTGCCTGTCTTGGCGCCTTGGCCGCCCTTGAAGTGAAACGCCTGTATCTTGGCCATCAAGGCTTCCTGATAGCCAAACTGGGCACTGGCCAGCTCGTAGAAGTAACGTGAGTTGGCCGCCTGCTCCTCGGGCAACATACCGCCCTCGCCGGAGCAGATCCCGGTACCCGCAAGTTCGGCCCCCTTGGCCAGGGCGACCTTGGCCTCTTCCGATAGGGCGCCGAAGCTCATGTCTGACACCAGTAATGGGATCTTCAGCCTCAGGGGCTTTCTTGCCTCAGGGCCTATTACTAGCTCGGTGTCGATGGCCTCGTCTTCGAACAGGGGCTTGTTGGCCATCTGGGCAGTCATGATCTGAATCTCATCCCAGCTGGGCAGCTGATATCTGGGCACCCCCATGGCGACCATGGGGCCATGATGGCCGAGTGTCTTGAGTCCATCTCTGGCGAGCTGATGGATCAACTCGACGCCGGGCTCCTCTTTGGTGGCGACCGCTTTGGGAGCCTGGTTGCCATCTTTGGCGATCGCCTCGCGGCCCGGGCCCTCCTTGCCCACCTGTTCGGCGCTAAACTGTTTGTGGGTGCCGTCGCAGTAGGGGGCGTTGCCCGTGTGTTTACAGGCGCAAAGGTAGGCCTCGCCGCTTCGCTCGGCGGTAAAGGCCTTGGGGCTAAATCCCGTTCCCTTATGGGAACCATCACAGAAGGGCTGGCTGTTTGAGCGGCCGCAGACACAGAAATAGTATTCCTTTCCTTTGGTTAGCTCGACTTTTTTGGGTTTATTATCGGCGACGACGGGTTTAACCATGGGAGCTCCTTAGGCTTGCTGCGCGGCTGTTGTCTTTAGTCTAGGCGCTTTTGCGGCGGGTCGCCGCCTCGCGATTAATGGTTAGTCATCTCTATCATCGCCTATCGATACTCGATGTGGGTGTTGACCCGGCGCGCCGAAAAATTCACACTCAATTGAATTAATTTGGCGATAATCAGGGTCTTATGTAAGGCGCTGTGACTTATGTCATGGGCAATGAAACAGGCAGATCTAGTGAGCAAACGGGAGATTAAGTTGGCGAGGAGTAAGCGCGAAGCAACTAGACTATATGCCTTCGAAAGCGGCCTGACCCGGCGCGACTTTCTTGTGCGCAGCGGCGCCCTGGGTCTGCTGCTGGCGGCGAAGCCTGAGTTGAGTCTTGCCGGCGACGAAGGTTTCTCTCTCACCACGCGCCCCAAAGATTTCGACGTGATCAACCGCGCCGTCATAGAGAGCGTGCAGCAGCACCTGTTTCCCGACGATGGTGATGGCCCTTCGGCTAAGGAGCTGAACGCCTATCGCTATCTGCTATGGGCCATGGAAGATCCTGACAATCGCGCCGATGAGGACAGGCAGTTCATCTTGCAGGGGGCGGCCTGGTTGGAAGATTGGGCCGATACCCAGACCGGACGTAGCTTCCTGGTGCTGAGCTGGGATGAGCAGGAGGCACTGCTAAAAGCGATCGCCAAGAGCCGCGCAGGTGAAAACTGGCTCTCCCTGCTGCTCTATTATCTGATTGAGGCATTGATGTTAGATCCACTCTACGGCGGTAACCCGGATGAGATTGGCTGGCGTTGGCTCGAACATCAGCCAGGCTTTCCACGGCCCGTGCCGGGTAAGAGTTATCTGGATTTTTAAATAGAGACTATGGGGTCGTTTTTACAGGAATCTTTGATGGGATTAGCAGCTAATAGTGAGGCGCAGGCGCCGCAACAGTTTGAGGTGTGTATCGTCGGCAGCGGTGCGGGCGCCGGCCCAATCGCCTATGAGCTGGCCAAGGCGGGGATTGCCGTCGCCGTGCTTGAGAAGGGCGACTGGTATACCGAGCAGGATTTCGTTAAAGATGAGCAGTTGCCGCGCCATAGGGTGTTTCGCTCTCAGTTCGATGAGGAGCGCCATGTGCTCGAGCTTCCCGACGGCGAGGGCGGCTGGCGCAGGGAGACCACGGCGCAGTTTTGGGGTGGCAATATCGTCGGTGGCGCCTCCAACTTCATGAGCGGCTATTTTCATCGCCTCAAGCCGAGTGACTTTCGCCTCGCCTCCACTTTCGGGTCGATCCCCGGCGCCAACACGGTAGACTGGCCCATCAGCTATGAGGAGCTCGAGCCTTATTATGCCAAGGTGGAGCAGATTGTCGGCGTCAGCGGTCGGGTGGTGAAGCATCCACAGTTAGAGCCGAGAACGACCCCAGATTTTCCCTTTCCGCCAACGGCAGAGCACCCAATAGCGGCGCGTTTCGATAATGCCTGTCAGACACTTAAGCTGCATCCTCTGCCCATGGCGCGGGCGATCCTGTCTCGCCCCTTCAAGCAGCGTCTGAGCTGCGAGTATTCCGGCTACTGCGGCAGCTATGGCTGCCACTCTGGCGCCAAGGGCAGCTCGCGGGCAGCGCTGCTAAACGATGCCGTGGCCAGCGGAAATTGTCGCATCATCACCCGGGCCAAGGTGTATCGCCTCAATACCGATGCCCAAGGAAGAGTGAGCTCTGCCGACTATTTCGATGCCAGTGGCCAAAGTCGGCGCGTTGTGGCCAAGATCTTCGTGGTTGCCTGCTACGCCATAGAGAGTGCCCGCCTGTTGCTGGCCAGCCCAGGGGAGAAACATCCCAAGGGGATAGGCAATCGCTTCGATCAGCTGGGTAAGAATTTGCACTGCTGCGCCGGCGGCACGGGCCATGGGGTGTTTAAGCTCGATAATCTGCCTAAGGATACGGCTAATGGGCTCAAGCAGCGTGGGCCCTTCTTTAACCGTGCCCTGCAGGACTGGTATGTTATCGACGACAAGACGGCGTTCGATAAGCCGGTGAAGGGGGGCACCTTAGACTTCGTGTTTGACCCGCCATCACCCACCAGTGAGGCGAATGCCCTCAAGTGGCATCAGGGCAACCTGCTTTGGGGGACGCCGCTCAAGCAGAAACTCAAGGCACACTTTACCCAGTCGCGGGACTTTAAGTTCGAGGTCTTCTGTGACTGGCTGACCAATGATGACTGCTTTGTTACTCTGGACGATGAGGAGCAAGACAAATGGGGTCAGCCGGTGGCCAAGGTGCGCGCCGGTTTTCATCCACACGATCTTAAGGTGGCTCAGTATCTGGTCGACCGGGGCGTAGAGGTGATGAAGGCGATGGGCGCCGACGAGGTGTGGGGAAATGTGTTTAGCGATCCCACTGCTAATTTAGTGGCCGGCGGCTGCCGATTCGGTACGGATCCAAAGACCTCTGTGCTGAACCCAGATTGTCGGGTCCACGATTGTGATAACCTGTATGTGACCGACGGTGCCTTTATGCCGAACGGCGGCAGCGTTACCCCGACCTTGACCATCTATGCCAACGCTTTTCGGGTGGCCGACAAGCTGCTGACGCGGCTAAAACCAAGCTAGTGTTACGGATTTTGCGCCTGAAGATCACAGGGGCGCAAAGCTTTCCTATACTCAAGGGGATAGCCGATTTGCAACAGGAGATCCCCCATGAGTCATACCTACAAGATCATCGAACTCGTTGGTTCCTCGCCCATTAGTTCGGACGAGGCGATTAAGAATGCCATCGCATCGGCCAGTCAGTCGCTGCATCATCTGAGGTGGTTTCAGGTGGTTGAGACCCGGGGACACCTTGAGGCTGGGCTGATCGCCCACTGGCAGGTGACGGTCAAGGTGGGCTTTACCTTAGACTAGTGATACCAATCCTAGTAAATAACTGACCACTCTAGCTTGATAAAACGTTCGATAACGGTGTTATCATTTTTGATTGTAGAATAACTACTTATCTAAAAATGCTGCCTTGTTCCCGAACGTTTTTCCAGCGCTATTTCTGATCACTTACTTACCGTGATTGGTATTAATATCTCCTCTGAGGCGTCTGCTGAGTGCCTTGTGCTCATGGCCTAGGCGTCTCTGGGGAGCCCCTTCTCTATGGTGCGGATCACTCGCTGCGTCTTACGGTTGGCCTGATAGTCGCCGAGCTTATGGCGCGCCAGTGCCCAGTCGATATGCTCGCGCACCATCTCATCTACCTCATCGCTTTCCCTGCGATCCTCGAGGGCGGCGATGATCTCCTGCGATGCCGGCGCATTGCCCAGCGCGACGGCTATGTTGCGCAGCCAACGCTTGTGGCCGATACGGCGGATGGCGCTCCCCTCGGTAAACTTCAGAAACTCGGCCTCGTTCCAGGCGAAGAGGGTGAGCAGCTCTGGATGTTTGAGCGGATCCCGGGTGTGGAAATCGCTCTCCTGGGTGAGCGGCGCCTCGCCATTGACTGGACACACCAGCTGACAGTCGTCACAGCCATAGATGCGGTTGCCCATCAAAGGCCTGAACTCTGCGGGGATCGCCCCTTGAAGTTCTATGGTGAGATAGGAGATGCAGCGTCTGCCGTCCACCACATAGGGCTCGACGATGGCGTTGGTGGGGCAGGACTTGATGCAGGCGACGCAGGTGTTGCAGTCGGCCTGCACCGGAATGTCTACCGGCAATGGCAGGTCGATCAGGAGTTCACCGAGGAAGAACCAGCTACCGGCCTCGTGATTGAGCAGCAGGCTGTGTTTGCCGGTCCAGCCGAGTCCGGCCTTGTCGGCCAGTGGGCGCTCCAGAATCGGCGCCGAATCCACAAAGGGGCGATAGTTGGGGCGTTCGAGCCCCAAGGTTTCCAGTTCGGCCTCAATCTGTTGCCCCAGCTTCTTCAGGCGATTGCGGATCATCTTGTGATAGTCACGACCACCGGCATAGCGCGAGATATAGGCTAGGTTGGGATCCTTGAGATGGGTGGCAAAACCCGCTTCTGGCGGCAGGTAATCCATACGCGCCGAGATGACCCGCACAGTGCCCGGATGTAGCTCCTGCGGGCGGGCGCGCATCATGCCATGGCTCTCCATGTAGCCCATTTCACCGTGATAGCCCTTATCGAGCCAGGCCTGAAACTTGGGCTCTTCGGCGCGAAGATCCGTGTCGCAGATGCCGATTTGCGCAAAGCCTAACGCCTTGCCCCAGGTTTTAATCTTGAGGGTGAGTTGCTGTAACGCTTGGGGCGAGAGGAGGCTTTGGTCTGACATACTTAGATTAAGGGCGAGGAGCCAGGGTGAACAGTGGCGCCATGATACCAGTTTTGCGCGGGAGGAGAAAACTTAAGCCGGCTTGGGGATTGCCTGATACAAGAAGAAAGAGAGGATGAGAGCGTCTGGTCTTGCCTCAGCAAGTGTCTATTGCAATTTGGCTGGGCGCTATTTATGTTGAACAGAGCTAGTTGCAAGAGCGCTTAGCATTCATGGCAGAGGGAAAGCCTGTCCATCTTAGACGATAATCAATAACAGGCGTTGGCCTCATTTCCGGGAGAACTATTTGATCTGGCGTAGCGTGCGGCTCATATCACAGACCGGCTTATCATTGGCCGGCTTATTACTGATCGGCATGTCGCTGGTCTTGTCATCCCGGCCTGTCGGGGCGGCCCCCCTGCGCATGCTTACCGAAGAGTGGGCGCCCATGAGCTATCAGGAGCAGGGGCTTCCCATGGGCTATGGCGTCAGCCTAGTGCAGCGTCTTGCTAAGGAGCTCGGTGAGGAGGCCAATATCGAGGTGCTGCCCTGGGCCCGCGCCTATGCCATCGCAGAGGGCCAGGCCAACGTGCTGCTGTTTGCCACCTCCCTTAATGAGCAGCGCAGCAGGGATTTCGATTTCGTCGGTCCCATCGCCACCACAAGTATCTCTATCTATGCCAAGGCCGATGACAGGGTGACCCCCGCCTCGGTGGCCGAGCTGGATGCTCTGGGCAGCGTCGGCGTCTATCGCGGCTCTCTGGGAGAATCTATCCTGACGCGGCAAGGAGTCGAGCACCTGACGGTAGCCAGCTTTCCACAGCAGTCGGCGCGCCAGCTACAACATGACAGGATACGTTTCTGGTGTCAGGCGGATCTGGCGGTGGAGCGTCTGTTGGCCGAGGTGAATATGGGGCTGGATGAAGTGTATCCCGTGCTGGAACTGGCGCAGATAGATCTCTACCTGGCCTTCTCTAAGGGGACCGACCCTGAGCGGGTGAGTCGCTGGCATGAGGCTTTGGCTAAGTTACAGGCCTCGGGTGAGATGGCCCGTCTCTATCATGTTTGGTTTCCCAAGCTAAATCCCCCGAGCCGTATCGAGCTACTTAAACACGGCGATTAACTTATATCATGACCAAGTATATAGCGACTCAGTCTTAGCGTTTAACCTGCTTCGCTTGCGATCTCACAGGCTATTTAGGCTAGCCAATCTTGCCGAACGGTTAGGTATCTAACTATGGTGTTAGGTGTCTAACTATTGCGTTAGGTATCCAGTATGGCGCAGTTACGACCCGATGACTTGGCGCGGTAGAGGGCATCGTCGGCGCGCTTCAGTAGATGCTCGAAGCTCTTGTCGCCATCAGTGCAGGCGATACCGGCACTGATGGTGAGCTTGAAGTTCATGTAGACGTCATCGAAGTTGCTGCTCTCTACTGTGGTCACCAAGCGCTGCGCCACATTGAGCGCCTGCTCGGCCGTGGTGCCGGGCAAGATAACCAAGAACTCTTCGCCGCCAACCCGACCCACCAGATCCTGTTTGCGCATCAGTCCGTTGCTGATGTTGGCCAGGGCGATGAGCACCTTGTCGCCGATGTCATGGCCATATTTATCGTTGACCTTCTTAAAGTGGTCGGCATCGAACAGTATGATCGACAGCGGATGGTGGCCCTCATCCTTAGACTTGAAGTAACCCTCGCCCTTGGAGTAGGTGTAGCGCCGGTTGGGCAGCTGGGTCAGGTGATCCGTCAGCGCCAGGATAGAGAGCAGCTTGGACTTCTGCGACTGCTTGTAGGCGACGGTGGAGAGAATGATCATTATGATACAGCCCAGGACGATCACCGCCAGTTGCAGATACTTGTTCTGCTTGAGGATCACCAGCTCGTTCTCTTTTATCTTCTGCAGTTCGATCAGCTGCTGGTTCTCGCGCTCTATCTGCTCGGTATTGAAGCGGGTGCGCATCTCTGTGGTTCGGTTGGTCTGCTGGGTAGCATCCAGCGACTTATGGGTCTGTATGTAGCTCAGCAGCGCCTCGTAGGCCTGTTTCCAGTCTTTCTCGGCGACGAAGATCTGGCTGTGTACCATGTGCAGCTGTTCCAGGCCGCGGGCGTTCTTGATCTGCTTAAAGGTCTCTTCGGCCATGTCGATATAGTCGAGCGCCTGTTGATACTGGCCATTGGTGAGGGCTGATTGCGCCTGATACAGACGCATGAAGCTGTAGCTGGCGCCTTGGTCCGGGGTGATGCTTTGCTGCGCTGCATCCAGATAGGGCTTGGCTTCCCCTTGACGATGTAGCTGAATCAGCACGCCAGCGACATTCACCGCCGTGTGGGCACTGGCTTCCTCGCCCAGGGTATCGCGCCAGTATTGATAGGCTTCCTTGTGCTTCTTTAGCGCCGCCTCATACTCGCCAAGTTCCTCGAGGGCGAAGCCTATCTCTGTCTTGATGGCGTTGGCGCCATCTTTATCGCCGGTATCTTCGAAGCCCTTCTCCAGCTTGCGATAATATTTTATTGCCGTCTGGGGATCGCCGAAGCGGCGGTAGCTGGTGGCCAGCTCGGTGAGATTGTAGATGGCCCAATGTTGCAGGTTGAGGGATTCATAGAGGTGCTGGGCGGTGATCAGATCTTCCAGCGCCTGGGCAAAGTTACCCTGAAAAGAGTAGATGGCGCCGCGCAGTGAGCGCGAGTCGGCAATGAGTCGTGGCGATTCTATCAGGTAGGCTTCGGCGACAACCTTATTGTACTCTTCCAGTGCAATATCGACCTTGCCAAGTAATTGGTGCATGAAGGCGCGGCACAGCTTGAGATCTGTGGTGGCCTCCGCCGAGGCGGCGACCCCTTCGGTGAGCAGTTTCAGGTCGGCAAAGGCGATGGCATCTTTGAGCGCCTGCTGTTTGGTGATGTCGTAGTTGTTCCAGCAAAGTACCGTCTGCAGCTTGAGGTAACGCTCCATGTCGTCGGCCGTGATATTGGCCGTCAGGTAGCCGAGCGCCTCTTTGATCGCCTGCTCATCTTTATACTCACCCTGGTCGAACTTTTTAAAAATGGCGTCTATCTCTTCGGCGCTATCTTCTTGCGCTTGGCTCAATGGGCTGAGGCCTAAGAGTGAGAGGCTAAGACTGATTAGCAGCAGAGAAGTTATCCAGGATTTTGCTTTTGTTTTTCTTGTCATTTTTAGCTTTGCCAACCTTGCTATGTGACCATTTAACCATAGCATAAACACTTTTTTTGTAACTATATTATACGGATGACAGTTTATTGACAGTAAAAAGTATATTTTTTATGCGTTTATTTTTAACTTTTATATAACAAAAGGTGTCAATTTTGCTTTTCAGTCAGACTAAGGTATAACGTCAGCCTTTATTCTGCGCCTGCTTGTCGGCTCTATTTGGCAAGTTTATACAGGCGAACCAGGCCGTGATGAATGCGGCGCTTTGTGTCGAGAGTGTTTTATGAGTAAACCCAATCAAGAATATCAGGCGATCGCCGAGCAGGCAGCGCTGAATGTATGTAACACAGTGATCCCCATGGACAAGGTGCCGGCGAATCTGTTGGAGGCCTATGCCAATCTGTTCAATGAGCTGCTCAGCGATGAAGAGGAGAAGTTTGCGGCTGCCTGGAACGCCTTGCCTGCCAGCGCCAAGGGGTTAATCAGCCAAGCCGAATTCCACGGCTTCTATATCGCTAACTCTTGGTTGCAGCTTAGCCGTGTCGCCCAGGATATTGCCGAGTTGGCCGACAGCGACGAGGCGATCGAGGAGAAGGAGTACAACAACATCTTCACCCGCCTGGCGGACGCCTCGCTCAAGGAGAGTGTGAAGAAGCTGAAGAAGGCGCGCACCGACCGCGCCCTGCTTAACAGCATCAAGGCGGTTATCGCTGGTCGATAACTGAATGCTGCGCGCTACTTGACCGAGGCGATCTCATCCTCTGTCAGGTAGCGCCATTCCCCCGGTGCCAGACTCTCGTCCAGCACTATCTCGCCAACAGATTCCCTGTGAAGTCTCACCACCTTGTTGCCGACGGCAGCAAACATCCGTTTCACCTGATGATATTTACCTTCGGTAATGGTGAGTCTCGCCTCGTGGCTGCCCAGCAGCTCAAGCTTGGCCGGTTTAGTGAGTCCCTCTTCGCTGCGCAGCGCCAGCCCGGTGGCAAATTGCTCGACCCACTCGGCCTTGAGGGGATCGGCAAGCTGCACCAGATAAGTCTTACCGCATTCGCGTTTCGGCGAAGTAACCCTGTGGGACCATTGACCGTCACTGGTGATCAGCACTAGGCCCGTGGTATCTGCGTCCAGGCGTCCGGCGATATGCAGATCGTCTTTGTGGGGCAGCTCGAGCAGGTTGAGCACAGAAGGGTAGACCTCATCGACGGTGGAGCAGAGGGTGTCCGCCGGCTTGTGCAGCATGATAAAACGCGGCCCAATCAGCGAGATAGGCTCGCCGTCCAGACAGACCTTCTGGCTCTCATTCAGCTTGAAGCTGCCATCTTTAATGACCTGACCATCGACGGTCACTTCGCCCCTGTGCAGGGCCTTCTTGGCCAGAGAGCGGGTGAGCAGGGTGGATTCGCTGATAAATTTGTCTAGACGCACTGGATTACCCTAAGGATGCTACTTTGTGGCGGTATTATGAGGCTGCCGAGAACTAATGGAAAGTGGCAATTAAAAAGGACTCGTCACGAAAAGCGTCAGTGGGGAAAAGAGCTAGCACTGAAAAGTGTTAGCATGGCAAATTTCAGACACATTATGCATCCTCGAAAGGAGCCGGTAGGCGATGGAAGAAGTGAGTGAATTTGACAAGATGGTCAGCGGTCAGGAGTACAACTGCCTCGATGGCGAGCTGCAGAGCCGTTGGCAGGCGCGACAACAGGCCAATGCCGAGATGAACCGCCGCGGGGAAGTGGACAATGAGCTGCTGCCTCATCTGGATGCCAAGGCTGTGATTAAGCTGCCGCTCTATGTCAGTTATGGGCAGAATTTGCATGTCGCGCCTCAGGTGTTCATCAATGTCAATGTCACCTTACAGGACAATGCTCCCATCACCATAGGGCGCCAGACCATGATAGGGCCAAACGTGCAGTGCTATACTGCCAACCATCCGCTGGATGCGGCGCGTCGCTGTCAGGGCTGGGAGCTGGCCGAGGCTATCCATATAGGTGATCGGGTTTGGATAGGCGGCGGGGCGATCATTTTACCGGGCGTAACCATAGGTGACGAGGCCGTTGTCGCGGCGGGCGCCGTGGTCACTAATGATGTCCTCGCTAAGACGGTAGTCGGTGGTAATCCGGCGCGGGTGATACGTCACATTGAGGCGTAATAGGGCGTTAGCGCCTGGGAGAGGAAATCTTTACTTACATATGAGTGACCAGAAATTCGCCCAAGGGCCGCAGATAAACTTGTTTACATTGACCCAATCCCATTAACATAGGTCTCTTGAAGCAGTTTTTGCACCATTTTGGCTTCGCCATGACAGTCGCATTGCTAACAAAAAAACAATTAAGCATAAAAGGAATTCACATGAAAAAAGTGTTCGTTGGAGGGGTTTGCGCCTCTTTGATTCTTGGTCTTAGCGCTTGCAACAGCGACCAGGCAGAAGTTAAGGCCCCGGAAACCGCCAAGACAGAGACCGCGGTAGCGGTACAACAGGCCCTGACCTCGGGTATCGATTTCGCTAACTTCGACAAGTCGGTACGTCCGCAAGATGATTTTTATGCCTACGTTAACGGCACCTGGATCAAGAACACTGAGATCCCAGGCGATCGCACCAGCACAGGCGCCTTCTATGACCTGCGTGAGAAGTCACGTGACGATGTTAAAGCCATCATCGAAGAAGTGGCGGCTACCCCTAACCTGAAGGCGGGCAGCGACGAGCAGAAGGTTGCCGACCTGTATCGCTCTTTCATGGACACAGAGCAGTTAGACAAGCTGGGCATCAAACCGATTCAGGGTGAGCTGGACAAGATCGCCGCTCTGGAGAACAAAGATCAGCTGGTGGAATACTTTGCCCATAGCCAGATGATTGGTGGCGGCACGCCGCTGGCTTTCTACATCGACATCGACTCTAAAGACTCTAGCCGTTACGCCACTCACATCTGGCAATACGGTCTGAGCCTGCCTGAGAAGGATTACTACTTCAACGAAGCCGAGCGTTTCGTCAACATTCGTAAGGCGTTTGTGGCCCACATCGAGAAGATGTTCACCCTGGCCGGTCTGCCAAACGCGAAAGAGAGCGCCGAGCATATCCTGGCGCTGGAAACCGCTATCGCCAGCCGTCATTGGGACGTCGTCGAGACCCGCGACAGCACTAAGACCTATAACCTGTATCAGGTGGCCGATCTGCCTAAGCTGGCGCCGGACATTAACTGGAACGGTTACCTCAAGACCCTGGGCGCTGACAAGCAAGCCGACATCATCGTCAACCAGCCAAGCTTCATCGAAGGTTTCAACGAAGTGCTGAAGGCTAATGACCTGTCTGTGTGGAAGACCTACATGACCTGGCAGACCCTGACCCACTTCGCCGGCGATCTGAGCACAGATCTTGACCGTGAAAATTTTGAGTTCTTCTCTAAGACACTCAACGGCCAGGCTGAGCAACAGCCACGCTGGAAGCGCGGCGTGAGCACGGTAAACAACCTGCTGGGTGAGGTTGTGGGTAAGGTTTACGTGAAGCGTCACTTCAAGCCTGAAGCTAAGCACCGCATGCAGGAGCTGGTTGAAAACCTACGTCGCGCCTATGGCGAGAGCATCGATGGCCTGGAATGGATGAGCCCAGACACTAAAGTCGCGGCCAAAGACAAGCTGGCTAAGTTCGATCCTAAGATTGGTTACCCAGATCGCTGGGAAAACTATGACAAGCTGACCATCAAGGCCGATGACCTGGTAGGCAACAGTATGCGCGCCAGCGAGCTGAGCCACGAGAAAGATCTTGAGAAGCTAGGTGCGCCAATCCGTAAGTGGGAATGGCACATGACACCACAGACGGTGAACGCCTACTACAACCCAACCATGAACGAGATCGTCTTCCCGGCGGCAATTCTGCAACCACCTTTCTTCAACATGGAGGCAGATGATGCAGTGAACTACGGCGGTATCGGCGCCGTGATCGGTCACGAGATGGGCCATGGCTTCGACGATCAGGGTGCTAAGTTCGACGGCGAAGGCAACATGCGCGACTGGTGGACCGAGCAAGATCTGAAAGAGTTTGCTGCTCGCGGTAAGGCGCTGGTAGATCAGTACAATGGTTACGCGGTATTCGACGACCTGAATGTTAACGGTGAGTTGACCCTGGGTGAGAACATCGGCGACCTGTCTGGCGTAACCATCGCCTACAAGGCTTACAAGATGTCACTCAATGGTAAGGAAGCACCGGTTATCGACGGTCTGACTGGCGACGAGCGTTTCTTCATCGGCTTTGGCCAGATTTGGCGCGCCAAGATCAAGGAAGAGGCGATGCGTAACCGCGTAGCGACCGATCCACACTCACCGGCTAAGTTCCGTGCCCTGGGCGCGCTGTCTAACATGCCTGAGTTCTACACCACCTTCGACGTTAAGCAGGGCGATGCCATGTACATCGAACCCGCTCAGCGTGTGAAGATCTGGTAATTCGAGTTTTCTCGATGAAAAAGAGCGCCTTGGCGCTCTTTTTTTATGTCTGTTTCATGATAAATAATTGTTCATCATCCATTCAGCAAGGGTTAAGTGAACCCTGGCTAGATTAAGGGTACAAGGTTTGCGCTTTTACCGAGGACGGTTATGAATAAGTTGTTTAGACCCTTTTTTATCTTCCTGTTACTTGTCTCCACCCGTAGCGCCCTGGCGACCAATTACGACGCCTTAATCGACACCAAAGAAGAATCTGGTTGCTACGCTCAGAAACAGTCCTTCAGTAAAGACCAGCATGGTCTGCATGCCATCGCCAGTAGTTCCGCCGCCCTGATCCGCCAGAGTAGCGACGACCTCGATAGCCTCTATGCCCAGGCCCAGAACGCCCAGCAGGAGCTGACTAACCTGCTAGAGGGGCTAAATACCCAAGAGAGTTACCAGCTGCTGATCCCCGAAGTGAAAAGTTATGAGCGTGCCAAGGCCAAGATTGCCGCCAAGTTTGACGGCGATGCCAGCCGCATCACGGATCTTGCCAGGGCCAGCCTGGTAGCTAACGATATTCAGGGGCTGATGACGGCGTTTGAGGATCTTCAGCAACAGGTCAAGGTATTGCAGGTGAAAAACCGTTTCGCCGAGCCTAAGGCTTCTGGTTATCGCGACCTCAACCTGCTGGTGCAGTTACCGCAAACAGGCATGATCGCCGAGGTGCAGCTGCACCTCAAGGCTATCGCCGAGATCAAGAGCGGAGAGGAACATAAGGCCTACGAGCAGATCCAGGCCATCGAGGCCCGCGCCATGGCCCAGTCCCGCGACTTGAGTCAGTTGGAGCTGGCGCAGATAACCAATCTGCGTCAGGCTTCCCACAAGCAGTACCACAAGGCGTGGCTCTACTATAAAAGGCTGGACAGTGCCGAATTGCTAGCCGCGGCCTAATCTTTGTGTGGCGCTGTGTCTGCGATAAATTGGATTAACAATCTGGGCTTAAAGCGATTATACTTGCGGCCATTAGCCCATTTAGAGCAGACGACAATGCACGATCTTATCGAGCAACTCAGGGAATTGAGCGAGACAGTTCCCGTCCCTCTGGAGCTGCCCAGCTTCGATCAACTGGTCGAAGTGGAAGAGCAGATCCTGATCCCCTTACCCGCTGAGCTGAAAGAGTATCTCCTCTACGCCAGCGACGTGATTCACGGCACTATAGAGCCTGTGACCGCAGCCGATCCCTATGCCCATACCTATCTGCCCGAGGTGACCTCCTATGCCTGGTCTATCGGCATGCCGAGGGAATATATCGCCATCTGTCAGCAGGGCGATGACTTTTACTGTATCGATCAGGAAGGTCAGGTGATGCTGTGGCAAGACGGCGAGCTGGCCGAGGAGAGCTGGGAGTCGTTCTGGCAATGGGTCGAAGAGGTTTGGATCCCCGCCTAGGCGCGTGACAAGATTAACTCAAATTTGGATATCAAGATGGCAAAGACAGCTGAATTAAATGCAATAGAAATTAAATACCTGCGTCACTCACTCGGCCTAACTGCCGCCCAGGTGGGCGAGCTGAGCAAGTGCAGCGAAGCCGATGTGTTGGCCTGGGAAGCGGGTGAGGCCGAGGTGTCTGGTCTGGCGGCCAAGAAGCTGCTGGAACTGGATGAGACCATAGAGATGCAGGTGCTCAACACCTGTGACGGCATCGAGGAGCTGTTTAAGAAGGAGCCTAAGCGCCGTCTGAGCTTCGTGGTCTACCCGACACAGGCCATCTACACCCAGTACAACCCCGAGTTCTTAAGCTCGCTGCCGTTGACCGAGCTATACAACACGGCGGCCTGGCGCATCAAGAAAGAGTGTAAGCTGGTGCTGGAAGTCGAGGTCACTCTGGTGCCGCTGGACGTCGATGCCTATAAAGCCTATCGCGAGAAGGAAGGCCTGAAAGAGAGCCGCGAGAGCCGCGCCAAGTGGGCAGCTACACAGCTGTGAGTTAACCCCTGATTCGATAAAAAGCCCTGCTCTAACGAGCGGGGCTTTTTTAATTATCTTTCATCTTTAAACTGTGTTGCTTCAACGAGCCCAATGCTATCTTGTGCAGATGTTACTTAAAGGTTAACTCAATTTGGACAAGGATATGTACCAAGCCGTCAGCCCTCGCCAGCCTATTGCTTTTTTCATTGCCATCGCAGCGCTTATCTACCTGCCGCTGATTGAGAGCCTGTTACCCGGCCTGTTTGGCGCCTTCTGGGTTGATCCTAGCTTTATGACCAAGGCGCAACCTGTGACCCTACTGATCAAGCTGATTGTCCTACTGTTTGGATTGTCGCTGTTGGAGCGTTCTCGTCGTCAATTTGCACAGGTCGTCAAAGGCAGTTGGCCGTTAACTATCCTTATTGGGCTGAGTTATCTGCTGGGGGCCGTGCAGCTGATCTTCTTAGCGCTGGGCTTGTTTATGAGCCTGGTTTTTAGCGCGCCAGCCAATGAGCAGAGTCAGTTTAAGCGCTATGAAGATTTCGCCATCTGGGTGCAGACAGTAGATCCCGGCGCCATGGGCAAGGCCTATCACAGGGTGTGGATGCAGTGCGATCTGCCCCTGTGGCGGTATCGATTGGCGCCGATTCAAACCTTGGACTGGATGGGGGAGTATGAGGTGAGCCTGGATGAGCATATCTTGAAGATAAGCTCTAGGTTTGACGAGATCAGACTGGATCTCTCCAAGGTGCCAGGCTGCCCATCTGCCTGATGTCAGTTCGCTTTACACAGCGAAAATGAAGACTATTTGCTAAGGCTTCATGGTGATGGATGGCAGCATAATCTCTAAAGTGTTAGACATTATGCTGCTAAACCTTTTACGCCTAACTACTCTGCTGCCTGGGCGGCGACGGCCTCGGTTTTTTTGAGGGCGCTGGCCAGGGCCGGGCGGGTCTGCATCCTGTCTCTGAAGGCGGCGAGTTTAGGTGGGATCTGCTGCTCAAATACCGTGGCCCACATCAGGGTATGTGCCAGCATGATATCGGCAACCGTTGGGGTATCACCCAGCAGGTAGTCGCTGCCCGGCAGCCACTGTTCGGCGATGGCGGCGGCCTTGTCGAACTCCCATACCGCAGTGGGCAGTATGGCTGGCAGGCGGTGCTCCTCGGGTAGGGCGAACTTATGCTTGCCCATGGTCCACAGGGGCTGCTCCAATTCGCAAATGATGTAACTCATCCACTGGTGGTAAAGGGCGGCTTGTGGTGTACCTGGAGTGGGCAGAAACTGTCCCTGGCCATATTTTTCCGCCAGGTACTGGCAGATGGCGGCTGATTCGGTGAGCACCAGATCATCGTCCTTTATAACGGGCACCTTACCGCAAGGGTTCATGGCCAGAAAGGCCTCGCTGCGGTTGTCGCCCTTGGCAAAGTTGATGAAATGAAATTGCCAGTCGATAGCCAATTCTTCCAGTAGCCAGGAGACGCGTAGCGCGCGGCTTCTTGGGGTTCCATATAGAGTGATCATCCTTTTCCTCGTTCATGTTTTTAGGTGAGTAATGAGTGTAAATAAAAATGGCATCCATTTGGATGCCATTTTTGTGACAGTGTATGTTTTACCTATCCTAGTAAATAGCTGATCATCCAAGCTTGTTAAAACGTTCGATAACTGCGTTAGTTTTTTTGATTGTAGAATAACTACTTATCGAAAAATCCCGCCTTGTTCTCAAACGTTTTTCTTACGCTATTTCTGATAGCTTACTTAGTGTGATTGGTATTAGAACCTCATGCTCAACTTGGTGTAGAAGTAGCGGCCCATTGGGTTATGGGTGGCAATCACATAGCCGTAGAGGTCGGTATCGCCGTCGCCGATGGCAAATGGCGGCTCTTCATCCATTACGTTGTTGACGCCGACTGTCCACTTGAAGGTGTCGTTGAAGCGGTATGAACCTGACATGTCCACCAAGAGTTGAGACTCGACCATACGCGACTTGTTGACCTCGAAGTCGAGTGAGCCGTCAAAGTCGATATCTGGCGTATCTTCAAACTCGCCGATGTAGCTGAAGTTGATGTTGGCGGCGAAGTCATCCATGGTCCAGTTGGTGGTCAGCAACCAGCGATGTTGCGGGTAGCGGTACTCGCCGGTGTAATCCAGCTTGTCCTTCTCAAACTTGTGCAGGTAGCTGTATTCCAGGCCAAACTTGAGGTCGCCGAAGCGGTCCATCTCCAGGCCGTAGTGGCTGGAAACGTCCACCCCTTGAACCTCTTGCGAGCTTAAGTTGATGAAGCTTGAGTGGATCAGGCTGATTGGGCCCAGAGTTTGCCCCGGCTGCGGCGCCAGACGCTCACACACAGTGCTGTTTTGATCGTTACAGTTCGCTAGGTAGATCTCGCCCAGTGGCTGCTTATCGATCTTGTTGTCCTGGGTGATGCTGAAGACGTCGAAGCCGATATCAAACTTCTGGCTAGGTGCCCAAATTAGGCCCGCGTTCCAGGTTTCTGACTCTTCGGCGTCCAGTTCTGAGTTACCGGCAAATTCTGTGTTGTAGTCCAGCGCGGTACAGTCGACGTTGTCGGCGGCGCAGCGGTAGGTATCGATGAAGAAGCTACTCTCTCTCGATGGGCCAAGACCGATTTGTGCCAGAGATGGCGCGCGGAAACCGGTAGCCCAAGAGGCGCGAGCGGTCAGCTGATCGCTAATTCCCCACTGGAAGGCAACCTTAGGGTTAGTGGTTGAACCGAAATCGCTGTAGTGGTCGTAACGGCCGGCCAGTTGCAGCTCGAAGTTGTCGGTAACTGGGATAGAAAATTCTACATAGGCCGCGTACTGGTCGCGGTCTGCCTGGGCTGATACGGCTTCGGTACCGAAGATCAGGCCGCGCTGGAATTGATCATCAGGGACATCGCTCACGTCCTCTTCACGGTACTCGACGCCCGCGGCCATCATGACTTCACGATCCGCCAGGGTAAAGGCCGGGCCCGTGATGCTGGCGTCATAAGCGGTCAGGTGTGACACACCCTGGCGAACCAGGCTGGTGGTGATGCGATCGATCACATCCTGTGAATTCATGGTGCCGCCAAATGGGTTGTAGTTACCGGCGTCGATTTCGGCTTGCAGAAAGTCGGTGCGCACCCAGCCCTGGGTTCTGTCACCCTTCTGGGTTGATTCGCTGCGGCCTTTCTGAGCCGAGACTTCCCAATCCCATTCATCTATGTTGCCGCGTAGGCCGGCAACCAGACGTAGGGTGTCAGATTCTATGTCCCAGCGACGGGCGCCGGCATCCACTGTGCGGTAACGACCTATCTCAATATCCTTGCCCCACGGGTTGTTAGGGTGGGTGCCTGGAACCGTCAGCATGGCATCTTCATCCAGCGGAGTCGGCGCGCCGCCGGCCTCAGAGGTGTTGTGCTGGGCCGCGACTTCCAGGAAGGCGGTCATCTCGTCGCTCAGGTGATAGTCGAACTGGGCGATTGCCCCCACACGCTCGGCGGCTGGGATGGTGAGGTTGTATGGACCGTAGTCGAACAGACAGCTGCCGCTGGCGGTGGCCGAGTCGGCCGGACAGTCAGGGTCTATGGTTTTGACGCCATCGACATAGAAGTAGCCTGGGAAGCCGCGTGATGAGCGGAAATCTTCACCGCCGTATGGGCTCTGGTTGGCGGTGCCGAAGCGGCCCATCTCACTGGCGGCGAGCGTGCTGTTTTTGAAGTAATCGAGAATGATAGAGGCACTGCCCTTATCGGACTGCATGCCCCAAAGCATAGAGCCGCTCTGCTCGTCATAGCCGGAGCCAGAGGCTTCGCCGTAGCCCAGGTTGACTTCGATACCTTCGAAATTCTTACGCAGAATGATGTTGACCACACCGGCGATGGCGTCTGAACCATAGATGGCCGAGGCGCCATCTTTAAGGATATCGATACGCTCGATGGCGGATACTGGAATATTGTTGATGTCGACGAAGGAGTTAGTGATCCCCTCGGCGAATGAGCTGATGGCCACGCGGCGACCGTTAATCAGTACCAGAGTTGCGTCTGGGCCCATGCCGCGCAGACTGATAGACGCCGCGCCGTTGGCAGTGGAGTCTTGGCTGTTACCTCGGGTCGAGAAGGCGCCCGCGCCGTTGGCTGGCATGCGTTCCAGCAGTTGTTGTAGGTTGTCGAAACCCATGTTGGCGATATCGTCTTTGTTGATCGACTGGATTGGCGATGGGCCTTCGATGTCGGTACGTTTAATACGAGAGCCTGTGACTTCTATGCGCTCGACGCCTTCGTCGGCCGCATAAACATGTGGGGTTAGCGCAATGGTAATGGCGATAGCGCAGGCGCTGGGCCAGTATTGAGGTCTTTTCATGTTCATCCCTTTTGAATCATTATATTTTTAATTCAGTGACTACCACTTAACTACCGCCACCATTTGTTACATTAACGTTACTAAACTAATTCCTAAAGTAACAAAGTCAATAGGGCGAATTGATAACAAATGTAAATAAATAAACCCATGAATTTGATTGATTAATACAAAAGCTCTTGGCATTGTCATAGCTCGGTTCCCGCCAGACCTATGGGGAGATGTAAATAAAATGGAAGAAAAAACACTGCTCGACGCGCGCTTTCACCGCAAGCTTGGGCACTATTGGCTGACCTCGGGGGCGTTAGTGCTTGCCGTCTCTGTCGTGGGTATCCCGCTCTTGCTGCTCTGGTATCCCATCGGCCTGTGGGCGACGCACAGGTATATCGCCAACATGAGCGCCGAGCTGACCACCAAGAAGCTTATCGTGCGTAAGGGTATACTCACCCGCACCGAAAATACCGTACCGCTGGATAAGATCACCGACATGGCGATGATCCAGGGGCCACTGATGCGCCTATTCGGCATCCACAAGTTGACCATAGAGACGGCGGGGCAGTCAGGTAATGGCGCGCTGATCAGCCTTACCGGCGTCGAGGAAGTGGCCGAGTTTCGCGCCGCCGTGATGGCGCAAAAGAGTGCGCTGGCCGAGCAGAGCCAGCCCGGCGAGGCGAAAGTAGATGTGGCCGCCCAGACCCTGGCCTGCCTGCAGAGTATCGACCAGACCCTGATACGCATCGAGGCCAAGCTGGCTCAGTCTTAGCACAAGCTGGCTCAGTCTTAGCATCAGCCGCAGCAGGCTGGCGCTGACGGAGCCCTGCCTGGCCAAGCATTTTTTGTTTATCTGAAGGAAATCGAGAGTGGAAGACGTAAGTGTAAATACAACCCAGACGAGCCTCTGGTTGCAGTGCCGCCGATTGTTAACCGCCACAGGCCCTGGCCTGCTGATGGCGGCCGCGGCCATCGGCGCCTCGCACCTGGTGGCCTCGACCCGTGCAGGCGCCGAGTTTGGCTGGCAGCTGGCCTGGGTGATTCTCCTGGTGAATCTGCTCAAGTATCCCTTCTTTGCTGCCGGGGCCCGCTATACGGCGGCGACCGGTGAGAGCCTGCTGCATGGCTATCAACGTCAGGGAAGGGGCTATCTGCTGCTCTTCTCGCTGCTCAACGCCTTGGCGGCGGTGGCTAGCACGGCAGGCGTCGCCATGTTAACCGCCGCGCTGCTCACCCAGTTTATTCCGCTGCCAATCGATCTGCTGGCGCTGATCGTCTTGGTCGCCAGCCTGCTGCTGTTGGTGCTGGGTCATTATCGGGTGCTGGATAGGGTGACCAAGGTGATCATGCTCTGCCTGACAGTGACCACCCTGAGCGCCGCCGCGCTGGCCTTTAACGCCGAACCTATTCTGGCGCCCGGTTTCGTGTCGCCCTCACCCTGGCAGTGGGCTCATGTGGGCTTCTTGGTCGCCATGATGGGTTGGATGCCGGCGCCAATTGAGGTGAGCTGCTGGAACTCCCTCTGGCTTTTGGAAAAACAGAAACAGCAGCGGGTGACGCCTAAGCAGGCACTGTTCGATTTCAATCTGGGCTTTATCACCACGGCGATACTGGCCGTAGTGTTTCTCTCGCTGGGCGCCATGGTGATGCACGGCTCGGGCGTACACTTCTCGCCTTCCGGGGCCAAGTTTGCCGAGCAGTTAATTCAGCTCTATAGCCAGGTGCTGGGGGAGGGGAGCCGCTATCTGATCGCCCTGGTGGCCTTGCTTTGTATCTTCAGCACCACGGTTACCGTGGTGGATGGCTACAGCCGTACCCTTATCCTGAGTGTGCAGCTACTGCGAAAGGATGAGGTTAGCGAGCGCGGCCTCAACCTGACCATGTTGGCTGTGAGCCTGCTGGGGCTGGGGATCATACTCTTCTTTAAGGGAGCATTGCTGCCACTGCTGCAGTTTGTGATGACCCTGGCCTTCATGACCACCATCATCTTCGCCTGGCTCAACTATCGCCTGATGACCAGTGACAACCTGGCGCCCGGCGATCGCTATGGTGTGGCCATGCGGCTGCTTTCTTGGATCGGCATGACTTATCTGCTAGGGTTTGCCGCTTTATTTGTCTACTGGAAGTTTATCGGTTAAGCCGTGTAGGAGAACAAGGATGAAGATGAGTGTGTTGGCGAGCAGCCTCTGTCTGCTGGGGGCCATGGCCAGCGGCAGCGTGGCTGCTAGCGAGCTAGTTATTGAGGCTAAGATTGAGCAAGCTGCTGAGCGGGTTGATGTACCATCTGCGCATGACTTGGCGATTGGCGAGGCTTTTGCCAAGATCGGCAGTGCTTTCGATAACATCATCGCCGCCAACGAGCGTCCCTTCTATGGAGTGATCGCCCTGATGCAGCGCGGTGAGCTGCGCTACGTGAAGACTAATGCTTACGGTGAGGCCGCCGCGCCGACACTCGATAGCCGGGTCATGTTGGCCTCCCAGAGCAAGATGATCACCGCCGCCCTGGTGATGCAGGCGGTAAGCCAGGGCAAGTTGGCTCTGGAGGATAAGATTAATCCCTATCTGGCATCGACTAATCTGCCAACCTATGACGAGCGCATCACTATCGCTCAGCTGCTTAGCCACAGCTCTGGCATAGCGCCTCAGGGCAAGGCGAATCGGTTCGCGCCTGGCAGCGATTTTCAATACTCCAATCTGGGCTATCAAGTGCTGGCAAAGCTGCTCGAAATTACCTATCAGCAGGATTTTGCCACCCTGGTGAATGCCTTTCTGAGCGAGCACGGCGTCAAAGGTATCAAGGCCCAGCTTGGGGCGCAGCAGGGGCTGATTGCAGGGATAGAGATAAGCACCCAAGAGCCGATGGAATATGAGGTGCAGATGAACCTACTGCCCGGCGGCGGCATGACGGGCTCGGCTACTGGGCTACTGAATTACCTCAGGGCGCTCCATGGCGGAAAGCTGCTTAGCGACGAGGCTTACCAAGCTATGATGGCTCCCAAGATATTGCGGCCGCATCGTTGGTCGCAGCTCTTTTACGGCTTCGGCGTGCAGGTAAACCAGCAGAGGATAAAGGAGTACAGCCATTCTGGTTATCTGCCTGGCTATCAATCCCTCAGCCTGAGTTATCCCGAGTCAGACACTTATCTGGTGGTGCTTGAAAACGCCTCCTGGCCGATCGATCAGAGTAATCAAGCCTTTGGCCTGCACGATAAGCTGCGTCAGGCACTGCGAGAGAGCTTGATGCCAGGCAGAAAGCTTGAAAATAATGCCTCGGCGCCGACGCAAAGTCGGTTATAATGTCATCGCTATGGCAGGCGCACCCGCGCGAGCCAGTAATTTAAGAATTTAAGTCATGATAAATAACGATATTTTACGCCGTCTACGATTCGTATTCGATTACAAGAATGCCAAGATGATCAAGATCTTCGCCAAGGTCAAACATGAGATGAGCCAGGATGTCCTGCTCAACATGCTCAAGAAAGAGGCCGAGGAGGGTTATAAGCCCTGTAACGACAAGACCTTGTGCCTGTTTCTGGATGGCTTGATCATCGAAAAACGCGGCCTGCGCGATGGGGCAGAGATCCCCACTCCTGTGTCTCAGTTAAACAACAACCTGATCTTCAAGAAGCTGAGGATCGCGCTTGAGATGCGTGAAGAGGATATCATCGAGACCTTGGCCCTGGCGGATTTTAAGATGAGTAGTTCCGAGCTGGGTGCCCTGTTTAGAAAGCCCGGTCACAAGCACTTTAAAGAGTGCGGCGACCAGGTGCTGCGCAACTTCTTGATGGGGCTGTCGATCAAGTATCGCGGTAAGTAAATAATATCATTCGCTAAAGACGCGGCTCAGGCCGCGTTTTTTTATGCCTGGGGTTAGGGCTGTGCCATGGCTGTTTAAAACAACCAGGGTGTGAAAATAATCAAAAAAATGATCGCGCGAAAGGCAACAAAGATCACACTTTGTGGTAATCTTGCCAAAATTGATAGCACAGCCATTCCAACATACCCACAGATAGAGAAAAGGTTACCAATGGACGATAATAAACGCCCGCTATATCTTCCTTTTGCCGGCCCTGCCATTCTTGAAGCCCCCTTGATCAACAAGGGAAGTGCCTTCACCGAAGAGGAGCGTATCTTCTTTAACCTAGAGGGCCTGCTGCCTCACGTGATCGAGACCATCGAAGAACAGGCATCGCGCGCCTACGATCAGTACAAGAACTTCGGCAACGATCTCGACCGTCATATCTATCTGCGTAACATTCAGGATACCAACGAGACTCTGTACTATCGTCTGCTGCAGAATCACATTACCGAGATGATGCCCATCATCTACACGCCGACGGTTGGCCTGGCTTGTGAGCGTTTCTCGAAGAACTATCGTCGTAACCGCGGCCTGTTTATCTCTTATCCCAACAAGGATCGCATCGACGACATCCTCAACAACTCGACCCGTCAGAAGGTGAAGATTATCGTTGTTACCGACGGTGAGCGCATCTTGGGTCTGGGTGACCAGGGGATCGGCGGCATGGGTATTCCTATCGGTAAGCTGTCACTCTACACCAGCTGTGGCGGTATCAGCCCGGCCTATACGCTGCCTATCACCTTGGACGTGGGCACAGATAACCCGCATCTGCTGGAAGATCCTATGTATATGGGCTGGCGTAATCAGCGCATCGGTGGCGAAGAGTACGCCGAGTTTGTCGAGGCCTTCATGGAGGCGGTACACAGACGCTGGCCGGATGCTTTGATCCAGTTTGAAGATTTCGCTCAGAAAAACGCCATGCCGCTGCTTGAGCGTTACAAGGACAGATACTGCTGCTTCAACGACGACATTCAGGGCACGGCGGCGGTGACCGTTGGCTCCTTGTTGGCGGCCTGTCAGGCGGCGGACAGTAAGCTGAGCCAGCAGCGCATCGCCTTCCTGGGCGCGGGCAGCGCAGGTTGTGGTATTGCCGAGGCGATCATCGCCCAGATGGTCTCAGAAGGGATCAGCGACGAGCAGGCGCGCCAGCAGGTGTTCATGGTAGACCGCTGGGGACTGCTGCAAGATAACATGCCTAACCTGCTGCCTTTCCAGCAGAATCTGGCGCAGCAGGCGGCCAAGGTTGAGGGCTGGAACACAGAGAGTGAGAACATCTCGCTATTGGATGTGATGCACAATGGTAAGCCGACCGTGCTGATCGGTGTATCCGGCGCGCCGGGTCTGTTCAGCGAAGAGATCATCAAGGCGATGCACACCCACTGTGAACGCCCGATCATCTTCCCGCTGTCTAACCCGACCAGCCGCGTCGAGGCGACGCCGAAAGATATTCTGCACTGGACCAAGGGCCAGGCGCTGGTGGCAACCGGTAGCCCGTTTGAGCCTGTGGTGATCGAGGAGCAGACCTATGAGATCGCCCAGTGTAACAACAGTTATATCTTCCCTGGGATTGGCCTTGGTGTGCTGGCCTCTGGTGCCAAGCGTGTCAGCAACGAGATGCTGATGGCCTCGAGCCGTGCCCTGGCTGAGTGCTCGCCGCTGGCGAAGGACGGCGAGGGCTCTTTGCTGCCGGCGCTGGAAGATATTCACTCTGTTAGTAAGCACATCGCCTTCGCGGTGGGCAAGGTTGCCATCGAGCAAGGCCATGCGCTGCCGGCCAGCGACGAGCTGCTGATGCAGGCGATT
Source organism: Shewanella sp. KCT (assembly GCF_007636505.1). Taxonomy (NCBI): domain Bacteria; kingdom Pseudomonadati; phylum Pseudomonadota; class Gammaproteobacteria; order Alteromonadales; family Shewanellaceae; genus Shewanella; species Shewanella sp. KCT. The sequence goes on along the minus strand of NZ_LVDJ01000006.1, from coordinate 24,474 downwards.
GAAGATAACTTCTGGACGGCGGAATATCGCCGTTATAAGCGCACCTCTTTCTAACCGCTTTGGCTTAGCTGTTTGCGCTTGAAAAAGCCGCCTCAGGGCGGCTTTTTTGTGTCTTATGCAAGATGAAATTTTGCTTTGGATCACAAAGCGTTACTTCAGCTTATGATCCTGTCGGCACTTCTTTCATCGCGACGGCTTTTTTAAGTTTGGCTTAATCATGGCTGGTAATGCTCGCCGGATAGCTTGCTGCGACTTGCTCCTTGGATCATACATCCTGGAGCTTGTGCCCTTTGGCCATACAAGGCGGCAAGCCTTTGAATATAAACTTTTTAGTTGTTTGACTTGCCAAAACCAGGAGCCCGAGATGAAAACATTGATCACCCTAGCCGCCGGCCTGTTATTTGCTGGCGCCGCCGTCGCCATGGATTGTAAAGATTGCCATGAGCCTATCGACCTGACCATGCATACTGAGTCAGAGGCCACGCTGGCAACCTGTAATGACTGTCACGCCATGAAGGATGCCCATGCACCCGATGCAGAGGTGCATACCCCAGAGCTAACCATCAAAGAGTGCAGTGATTGCCACGGTATGAACTAGTGGCTGCGCCACTTTAAGATGGCATAAAAAAGGGCCCTCAGAGAGGGCCCAATGACAAGGTCTAACTAAATGTTTTACTGCCAGCTACTGCTTAGTGCAACTTACGGCGTCCGGCGATTAGACCCAGTAGGCCCAGTGCCAGGAAGCCAAGGCTACCACCCGAATCAGAGTCACCGCCCTGTTCTGGGGTTTCCGGCGCCGGTGGCGTAGGTTCAACACCGTCTGAGTTCACCGTCAGCATAAAGCTGGTGGAGGCGGCGTCAGATGGGTAGGCCATATCGTGTACGGTTACCGTCACCAGAGTCTCACCATACCAGTCGGCATCAGGTGTGATACTGAAGCTGTCACCATCTACAGTTGCCGTGATGTGCTCACCCGATACCATGATACCGTTGGCTGTGCCTTTGACATCGTTGTAGGTCACAGTGATGCCTTCCAGCGTGGTGTTCTCTTCCATCATCATGTCGGCAATAGGCGCAACCGAGATGTTAGTGGCGCTCGCCACATGATGGGTGACAGAGACCAGTTCAGAGTCGGCGTACTGGGTATCAACGGTAACGCTGTTATCCTTGCCCACTGCCGAGGCAGAGACTCTCGCGGAGAAGGTCAGTGATACAGCCGATTGCTCTGGACCGCGGTAATCGGCGCAGATCACCATGCCTTCTTTCACCTTGCTGTCGACGTCACGGAAGGCAAAGCCATCGTTTGACCAGCCATGGATTGGGCCGAAGGTGTGGCGTTCACCCCAGTAACCATGTAGGCCGATTGAACCCAGGTTAGAGTTAGCCGACTTCAGGGTGCGATAGGCGAAGATGATCTCAGGTGCCTCTGCCTCAAAGCTAATATCTGTGGCCACTATGGTCTCGATATTATATTGAGCATCTGGATCCGGGTTGTTGGCCCCCACCAGGAAGTTGCTCCACTCTTCACCACCCACCCACTGGAAGATGTAGTGCTTGTTGGTGACCACACCATAGACGGCATCTTGATACTTTAGGGTATCCCAGTTGAACGAGGCCTGAGGCATTCTCACGTCACCACGCCAGAGTGGGGCGATCAGCGTATCAGGGAAGTCCTGGAAGAATTCGTTAAATGGACGGTCTTGATTCCAGAACATAGGCATAGGATCTAATTGCAGATAGCCGAATGGCGAGATACCTAAGGTGTCATAGCCATATTCATCCGGATTGGCATATAGAGGGACAGTCGGTAAACCGCTGGCACTTAATGGCAGATAAATTGGACGATTTGAATATCCAGAGATCCCCATGTGGCCGAAACCAGCCGAAGGAATATCGTAGAAGGTCTCGTCTTCGCCATAAGGTACCTTACAGCTGGCGTCTGTCTCATTTGTGGTGAAGACATAGTGACGCTTCATCTCACTGGAAGATGGCTGCGTGCTGGCGATGCTGATCAGATTGCCTTCAACGCTGGTGTCTTCGGCATAGGTTCCCATGCCGCCCACTTTCACCGAGTCTGCAAGCAGTACCAAACCATCGGATAGTTGAGCGTTAAGAGTAAACTCACGTTCGCCGCCTAACAGGTTAGGTGCCAGCTCAACGCTGAAGTCTAGGATGTCACCTTCCTTCGCTGCGGTTTGTGAGGCTTCGATTTGAGTGTCGCTACCCTTATGTTGTAGCTTAACCCCGAAATCACCCAGGTTACTATCGTTGTAGCTGTCACTACCTATACTGACCACGCCGTAGTAGACATCGCCTTCTTCTGCGCCAGATAGGTCATGGTTAAGCTTCAGTTGGAAAGGCGTCATGCCATCATTGGTGGCAGGGCCCTCAACCGTCATATTGGCGTGATCGTCCTCACCGACTATACCGAGTCTCAGTTCAAACAGGTCGGCGCTGTTCTTAGCATCTTCCCATTCCCACTTCATGTTTGCGGCGATGGCCCAGTAGCGACCAGGGACAGGGTCGTTGATTGCGCAGAAATCACCGGCATCCGAGTAGGAGTAACAGATGGCTTCATCTGCCCACTGAATGTCGTTATCGCCGTTGATATCCATACCCAGATCCAGAGAGGTAAAGGCGATTCGTGGCGCTTTCAATACTTCCCAGACGATACGCTTGGTGCCTTCGGGGACATCGAAGAAGACAACCTTGGCACCGCCATCCTCAATCTCTTGACGGGTGAATCCCTGAGCATAGTCTCTCACCTTGGCGCTCTTGAGGGCGACATCGTGGTTTTCTGCCTTAGAGAGGCCATAAACATGAGAGTTAAGCTGTTGGATCTCCTTGGTATTTAACATAGGTGTCAGGGTGTGACCCTTGTCTCTATGTATGATGCCAGAGACTTGAGATGGCAGATTGTCGCCCTTGTACACAACCCCCACAGGCAGGTTTTGTGCAGGCTTGCTGGTGTCTGATGGCGTGATAGACACTAAACCGTTGAGTTGGAGCTGCGATGAATCTGCGCGATAGGCCTCAACCTCTAACACCTTGGCGGTTAGGCTGATGGCTTGGGTTTCTCCCGCCTTAAGCGTGAAGGTCTTAGGTGATACCTCCAGCTCTAGCATCGGAGCGCCATCTATGCTTTCTGGGGTTGCATCGACCGTCCAGGTGCCATCTTCCGTCGCGGTGACGATACGCATCCAGCTACAGGTGCCGGCACATTCGGTATTGAAGAAGTATGGCAGGTTCAGGGTATGAATATTGCCACCATTTCTTGGGTTGGCCGCGCGGTAATTGCCCGCGGTTTCATCCAGCAATAGTGTCGCGTTGTTGGCGCGCGATACATTGATCACCCCGCTACCTGCATCGGTCAGGTTTGCCTTCACCACATCATAAGGATAGGCGTCGCGAGAGCGGGTCACGCCATCGATTGAAGCCGTGGTCATCAGCGCCGATTGGATCTGCGCAGGTGTCCAGTCCGGATGCGCCTGAGTTAGCAGTGCCATGGCGCCGGCAACGTGTGGGGCTGCCATAGAGGTACCACTGATGGCCGCATAGTCGGCTGGCATTGCCAGCGCGCTAAAAGGCATCTCATCGGCCCAGGCGGCAAATACGCTTACACCAGGGGCTGCCAGGTTAGGCGTCATCACGTCCGGCACTTGAAGGTTAGGGCCGCGAGAAGAGAAGTTTGCCACATAATCGCTGGTGCCTTGCTTGGTCAGGACTTCTGATGCGGCAATGGTGATCTCATGGTTGCTGCCCGAGGCGAGCCACTGGCTTAGACCGAAATAGCCGTTGTCCCAACCGCCATAGTAGGCTTGATAATCGATGTTGATGCCAGGGATGGCATAAGGATCGTTATGAGTTGGATCTGAGTACTCAGGGTTCCAAAGAACGAAACCGCCGGCACCGCCCGCCTGCACGTTGGTGGCCTTCTCGACGCGAGGGATCTCGCCGCGCTTACAGACGACGATTGGCGCCTTGCTGTAGGCATTGCCCTGAGGGTCGAGATCGAAGAAACCGGCCGGGAAGGGCTCGTTACACATCTCATACTCGCTGCCGTAGGCCTTAGCCTCGACAATTGGACCTGTGTAGGCATCGGTGATCCCCGAGCCGACCAGGTCACTTAATGGCTGATCGCCGCCCGTGGCATTGGTCAGCATCTTACCTTCGACAGCGATCTCACGGCCGTGTGTGGTCGCCGCGACAGAGGTGAGCCAAGGTGATAGATGGTCGATCGCGCCGCGCGCCTGATTGCCATATTCTGGCATATAGGAGTTACCGGCAGAGGCCGACACTGAGATGCCCGCTTCACGAGCGGCCAGGAAGCCCAGCTCCATAGGATCGTCCCAAGGGAAAGAGCCGTAGGTCTTACCGATAGAGTAGTTGATCACATCCACGCCATCGGCAATGGCATCATCGATAGCCGCGAGTAGGGCCGAGCCCAAGCAACCACCAAAGCTCTCGCCATAGCTGCCATCACCAGGGTAACAGACTTGATACATGATGACGTTGGCGCGCGGTGCGACACCCGAAATGCGTGGGAATTTCAGGCCTGTTGGCACACCGTCTCCGACTTCACCCGGCAGCGGTACTACATGGTCTACGTCTAGCAGTACGTTACCAGCGGCAGTAGATGAGGTATGTGAGCCGTGACCGTTGTAGTCCTCACCGTTTTGTGGGCGCTTAGGCTCTTCAATCCGCCAAGCTGGGATACCTGGCTGGAAGGCTGGGTCTAGGTAGGTATCTGTGATCTCCTCGTAAGATCGCACCCCGATCAGCTTGTCATTACACATGCTGGCAAATTCAGCCTTCTCACAGTCACCCAGATAGTGGCTGTAACGCGCAGGCATCTGGTGCACATAGCCATCACCGGCGACGGCAGCAAATGAAGGATGGTCTGTGTTGATCCCCGTATCCAACACACCGACCACTATGCCTTCACCCATATACTTGTCATCGGCCGTGGTGCCTGTCCAGATACCGTCGGCGCCTATGTGTTGTGGCCCGACATCTGTGTGTAGCTGATAGGTCTGTTCCAGCGTGACGTTACGTACACCTGGTAGCGCCGCAACGCGCGCTGCCTGGTCTTGGGTCATGCGCATCGCCATACCGTTGAAGGCGAGTTGGTAGCGCTTCTTAACATCCAGCTTACCACCAACCGAGCTGGCCATCTGGGCTAAGACTTCATCTTGCTTATTGGTGAGATAGTCGCTGTAGCGCTTGACCGCGCGGCTATTCATGTCCACCTTGTTGTGACTGCGGGCATTGAGCATCACGGGCACTGTGCTCATGGTCGGAGAGGTGGCCGCCAGGCTAGGGAGGTCGCCGCGATAGAGTGAAACCGGCTTGTCGCTGAGCTCGACAATATAGGTCTGCTCGCCTGTGATGCCCGCTTCATATTTAAAAGGCACCTTGTTGTCTTTGCTGGTTGCGATGGCACGGTGCACGTTTTTGGTCGAGACCGCGCGTGTGTTTTGTTGATTGTCGGCCTGGGTACCATTACGGCGTTTACCGTTATACAGGTCTTCGTTGTATTGGATGATGGCATCGGTAATTTCGATGGCACGCATCTCATGGTTATTAGCATTGCTCGAAGCGGCTGCACCGCCGACGCCAGCGGCATAGATGGCCGCCATCGTCATGAGACTAACTTTCTTCAGTTTCATGGGTTGTTCCCTTTTCTTTTTATAGGTAACGCCGAGGCGTCGATGTAAAAGTAAGGCACTCGTACAACTATCGATTGTTAATGAGTTGGTGATAAAGACGCCAATGCGTAAAAGCTATAGGGCTATAGCTGCCATGCATTCATGGTTAAGCAATTGGTAATATTGTTAAGGGGTGAGGAAGTACACTGACTGAAGTTTTTGGCGATATTGGATTGTTTTGTTGGTGATAAATTTGGTTTTGCGTCCATTTATTGAAGAATGATGCTAAAAATGACGGCTTTGTTTGTAGATCAAATATGTGGTCGTTTTTAGCGCGCTTGTAGCATTTGGTCGCATTCTGATACAAATTGTTAAAACTTTGTTGCTTGGTGATTGGGCGATTTTCAGTTCGAGTGGCGTCGACTGAAATTTGACATAATTGATTGATATTATTTATTTTAATGTCATCTGCTTACCTTGCTGCTTCGCTACCTCTTGCTCGCTTTGTGCGAGAAACATCGCCTAGTGTCGGGTGCCTGCTATGTCTTTATGAAGTGGTAAATGATAGAAATGTTATCTCGCATGACGCTGTGTCGTGCGTAGATATTTTACCTGATTATCTGGCAGACCTATGGGCTAACCGATGGAACTAAGACACCTACGACACTTTATCGCGCTGGCGAGGCTAAAGAGTTTTAGCAAGGCTGCCAATGAGCTGCATCTGGCTCAACCCTCTCTATCGCGCAGCATTCAGAAGATGGAGGAGCGTCTAGGGGCCAGTCTGCTGGCCAGAGATGAGAAGCAGTTCGCCTTAACCGAATATGGTAAGATGGTGTTAGCCCAAGGCGAGCAGATCGTCAGTCAGCTCGAATATCTTGAGTCTGAGATCAAGAGTCGTCAGGGCATAGCGCAGAAGCGCCTGGTTATCGGCGCCAGCCCCATCCCACTGAACAGCATCATAGGCCCGGCATTGGGGGGCTTTATTCGAGATAATCCTCAGGTGTTGATCGAGCTGAAAGTGGAGAGCTGGAGCCGCCTCTACAAGATGTTGCTCAAGGGGCAGCTGGATCTGTTTATCGCCGAAACCAATGCCACCTTGCTTGACCAGCGCGATAATATCGAGACATGTCGTCTACCCCAGTCAAATGCTATATTTTGTTGTCGCCGCGAACATCCGTTGGCGCAGCTTGATCGTGTCTATCTGCCGAGCCTGAGGGATTATCCCTTGGGAGTGCCAAGGGCCTTTCCCGATCGCCTGAGAGAACAGTTTGATGATCTGTTTGATGAAGATCGCCACGACTACGCCGGTTTATTGAAATATGATCAGTTTCAGCCGATCAAGGCGTCGCTGCAAGGATGTGACCTTGTAGTCTTGACGCCGGACATCTCGGTGCAGGCCGAACTCGCCTCGGGTGACTTGGTGGCGCTAGAGGTGGTGGGTATGCCTGATATTCGCGCCAACTTTAGTGTGGTCTCGATGAAGAATCGTCGTCTCAGCCAGGGGGCCGAGGAATTTATTCAGGCCTTGTTTGCCGGAAATCTGGATAGGGCGAGTGGGTTTTAAAGGCCAATCCAGGTTGGGTTGGCCTTGGCCGTTGAGCCTAGTTTGACCTGAGGTTGATATCGCCGCTGATGGTACCTATCAGTATATCGGCGCTGCCTTTGCCCATCTGGAATTGTAGCGAGCTGCCTGGGCCATATTTAGGTCGCTTCGGCTTATCTTGTGTCAGGCGATTGTCGATGTCACCGCTTGGGCCGCCGTCGATGGCGAAGGTGGCATCCAGGTTTGCCGGTAGGCTGAAGCTGATATCGCCGCTGACGCTGTCCAGGCTGGCCTTGGTGGCCAGGGCGGAAACCGACAGGTTCAGGTCGCCACTGACGCTCTGGGCTTTGAGTCGGTCCACTTTATCTAAAGTTACCTTGGCATCTCCCGATACCAGCTCGATGGAGACCTGGTCGGCGCTGCTGTCGGCCTCCAGCTTACCGCTTACCAGGGTGTAGCTGATCTTGCCCAGGCTTTGTTTGTCTTTGATGTTGCCAGATACTGTCTCCAGCTTGAGCTTGCCTTCAAGCCCCTGGCTGACAATGTTGCCCGAGACGGTATTGATGTTCACCTGCTCGGTGAGATCTTCGGCCTTGATGTTGCCGCTGACGGTCTGCACATTGATGTCACCGGCAAGCTTACTCACACTGTAATTGGCCGAGACCCCTTCGCCGCTGAGCTTGAGCTTTGCTGGCACCTTGATGGTCAGGCGTGAGCCCTCCTTGTTGCTACCCGAGTAGTGGCGGGGCAGCTTATCTTCGATGGAGATAGTGCCGGACTTTTGCTCTACGGTGAGGCCTTCGCTCAGCTCATCTAAGGTACCCGTGATGGAGATGGCGTCCTGATCCCAGGAGAGGATCTCGACTTCGCCGCGCTGCACTTCCAGGTTCAGGCGCAGGCCCCCTTCGACTTCGATGCGTTTATCCACGCTCTGCGCCGCCAGCACAGATTGGCTTAATAAGATAAAAGGCAATGCCAGGGCGGTGGTTTTTAGTTGTATTTTCATATCATCTCTCCTGTGGTATCTCGATCGACAGGGAGTTTCTGCCCCTGTTTGATTAATTCAATCTCGCGTTGCTGGGTCCATAGCCAAAGCTGCCACAGCTGTTTGTCAGTCGGGTTGAGCTTTAGCGCCTCATAGATCTCTTTGGCGGCGGTTCTTAGCTGTTCTATCCCTTGCTCGACCGGCTGGCTGTAAGGGCTGCTGCGCCAATCGACTCGCTTGGTCAGGCTTAGCGCATCGACGCTCGCCTTATGCTGGGTCTGAATGGCGGCCAGGGTCTGGATGAGAGCGTCGTTCTCGGCATCTGGCATTGTTGGCCCAAGGCTTAACTTGCCGACCAGCAGCGCCAGCAACAGGGTGCTGGCTATCGCTATGGGACGCCAATAGCTGCGGGGGCTATCCTTAGGGGCATCGAGGCGAAGTTCGACCCCTTGCCAGAGATCCCGCTCTGGCGTCATCTCCCTCGGCGTCTCTTCGAGGAGACGCTTTAGCGTATCTGCCTTGTCGACCATTAGATCATCTCCTGCAGTAGTTTCTTGGCCCTGTGGTACTGCGCCTTGCTGGTGCCGGGGGCTATATTGAGGCGCTTGGCGATCTCGTCATGCTGATATCCCTCCAGAGCGTAGAGGACGAAGACGATACGGGCGCGCTCCGGCAGACGCAGCAGCAACTTGTCCACCCCCTGGTAGTCGAAGTCGATGGCGGCTGCGTGAGTCTCTTCGCTCGGCATAAACCTGGCCCAGAAGCTCTTATGCTTCTTGATACAGCTCAGCGCCTGATTCACCGTTAGGCTGTGCAGCCAGGTGGTAAATTGGCTCTTGCCATCGAACAGGGGCAGCTTCTGCCACAGGCGCACAAAGGTTTCCTGGGTGGCTTCTTCTGCCAGCTCGGTCTGGCCGGCCAGACGAAAACAGAGGGCGTAGACACGTCTGTGATGCTGATCGTAGAGTTGCCTAAATGCCGTCTTGTCTCCTTGCTTGGCGCGCTGCACCAATACGGCATCGAGGAGCTGGTGAGCATCATCTGGACTCGTGAGTGCGCTCAAATCTGTCTTCCCTGTGAGTGAACAATACCTATTAGACATAGGCAGCGATTGAAATGGTTTAAAGCGAAATGAAAAAAAGTGTTGGCTTAAGGTATATCAGCAAGATTCGAATGCCAACCTGGTGGGAAAAGCAGAGTTTTAAGAGACAGAAACATTCAAAGCGATGAAAGAAGCCGACATTGAAGAACCCGTCATTGAAGGAGCGAATGTCGTAGAAGGTAAAGAAAACAGGGCGGCTTAGCTGTACTAGATGAGCTGTACTAGCTTAGCTGCCCTATGATGTGAGCTTATAAGCACTAGGCCTGTTTTTCGTATACCAGCTGGGCACCCACCAGATCCGCAAGCGCGGTGCCGACCGATTTAAATAGGGTAATGCCTTGCTCGTCTTGGCGACCAGCTATGTCACCGCGACAAAGATCCGCGAGTTCGCCCTTGACCTGGGACAGCTCAAACACGCCTTCCGACACAGGGATCAGCAGCTCGCCTGCTTCGGCGAAGACATTGACCTTGGCATCCACATAAACCTCGGCCTTGACGACCAGCTCGCTGTCGCATTCGCGTCTGTCATGACTGTGGTTGCCCACCAAGTCCACATGGGTGCCGGGAACTACCCAGGTGGAATCGAAGAGTGGCGCTGGTGCCCCGGTGGCGCAGCTGATGATGTCGGCCGTAGCGACGGCCTTTGGCAGATCCTCACAGGCCTTCACCTCTATCTGCGGCGCGGCGGCCTGGATAGCGCTGATGGTCTTATCAACCTTATCCGGCGAGCGGCCCCATACGGTTATGGTGTCCAGCTGTCTCACGCTGGCGTGCGCCAGTGCCATGAAGGTCGCCAGCCTGCCTGTACCGAACAGTAGCAGATGCTTGGCACCAGACCGTGACAGATACTGGCTCGCCAGCGCCGAGATTGCGGCTGTGCGCCAGTAGGTGACGCTGGTGCCGTCGACCAGGGCCTGGGGCTCACCGGTTTCGCGGTTAAAGATCAAAATCTTGGAGTAGAGGCTCTCCAGCTCGGGAGACTTCTTGGGGTTGCCGGGAAAATAGGTAAAGGCCTTCACCGCTATGGTCTTCTGGTTCCAGGCCGGCAATAGGGCAAAGGCATCGCTGTGGCTGCTGTCGTCTAACGGAAAGACCTGGCGCTGAGGCATACCCGCGGGCAGGGCAAAGGTGTTTCTTAAGGCGGCGATTAGGCTGGGGAAGTCCAGTGCCTGGTTCACCGTGTCGGCATCGATAACTTGCATATTACCTCCTGTTTATTTTGGGATATTGTATGCAATTGATGGTTGAATTGAAAGCTGGGCCGTATACTTAAAGTTGATGGTGGATTTTTTTTAGTCAATCGAGCTCGGCAAGCGGCTGAATTATTAATAATTCATTAAAGATGAATGTATGTAAGTCGATAGTTACTATACTCAATATTGGAATCAAATTTGGCATTCCAAGGTGTTAATTGTCGTTGAAGACAAGTAAAGCAATCACTTCAACAAAAAGGATCTCCCCCTATGCTCATTCGTCACAAATTACTCGTTAGCGCAGCAGTGTCTATCTGTTCTGTGATAGCGATGTTTGGCTTGCAGCGCTTTTCGGCGGCAAAGCTGGATGATTTGTCCCATGCTGCACAACAAGTTATCGAACTTGAAAAGGATGTTTTGAGTTTACGTCGAGATGAAAAAGACTTCTTTGCCCGTTTGGACTTGGCTTATCTGGATAAACACAAGGCGCAGGCGAGAGAATTAGACGAGAAGATGGCCGGCTTGGCGACTATCTTCGAGCGTAACGACATTGCACAGAGTGATCTGCAGGCCTTTAGGCAGAACCTGACCCGTTACGAATCTACCTTTGCCGAGATTGCCGAGCTGCAGAAGCAGATTGGTTTGCATCCCAAGGATGGCCTCTATGGTGCGCTGCGTAGTGCGGTACATAACGTAGAGACCCTGGTGAAGGAGAAGAACGAGCCCGAGCTGATGGTGACCATGTTGCAACTGCGCCGCAACGAGAAGGATTTTATGCTCAGGCGCGCCATGAGTTATCTGGATAAGTTTAATGGCAACTTGGCGCTGCTGAGACAGCAAGTTTCTGGCGCCATGCTCAGCGATTCGATCAAGGGTGAGCTTAATGCCCTGATCGACGATTATGAGAAGAACTTCAAGGCTCTGGTCAGCAAAGAGCAGGAGCTGGGACTGGATAAAGACAGTGGCAGCATGGCGAGCCTGCGAGACAGTATTTCCTCGGCGGAGAAGTCCTTGGTGCAACTGAAGGCACAATCCATGGACGCGATTAGTGATGCTGAGAGTGCAACTGTTACCATCAGTATTGTTGTTTTTATCCTAATTACTCTGGTTTTAATCGGTTTCACTCTGGCGATCATACGCAGCATCATGGAGCCGGTACAGCGGATCAGCGATGCGATCTCCCGTATCGAGGCGACCAAAGATCTGACCCTGAGGTGTGACACTAAGGTGGATGATGAAATCGGCCAGATAGCCCGTCATTTTAATAGCATGGTGGAGTCGTTTCAGTCGCTGATCCGAGAGGTGCTGACCTCGGTCGAGGTGGTGAATCACTCCTGTCAGGAGCTGTCGGAGAACTCGATGCGCGCCTCGGAAGGGGTAGGACGCCAGCTTAACGAGACCGACATGGTGGCAACTGCGATCACCGAGATGGGGGCGACCATAGATGAGATCGCCAGCAATACCGAGCTGGCGGCGGAGCGGGCCGGTAATACCCATGACAATGCTCAGCAAGGCCAGGTTGGGGTTGAGCACACCATAGAGAAGATCCAGGCGTTGGCGGCTCAGCTGACCGATTCGGCCCAGGTGGTCTCCGAGCTTGAGAAAGACAGTGAGACAATAGGCAGCGTGCTGGACGTGATTCGTGGCATCGCAGAGCAGACCAACCTACTGGCACTAAATGCTGCCATCGAGGCCGCCAGGGCCGGTGAGCAGGGCAGAGGCTTTGCCGTGGTGGCCGACGAAGTGAGAAGTCTGGCGATGCGTACCCAGGAGTCGACTGAGGAGATCGCCGGTATCATTCAGACGCTGCAGTCTCGTACCCGCTCTATCGTGCAGCTGATGGAAGCGACCCAAAGGCAAGGCATTGAGAGTGCCGATCAGGCGGCGAGTGCCGGCGCCCTGCTGGAGCAGATCAACGCAGATGTCACCAACATCATGGACATGAGTACGCAAATCGCTGCGGCCATCGAGGAGCAGAGCATGGTAGCCTCAGAGGTGAACAAGAATGTGGTGGTGATCCGAGACATAGCCGCCGAGTCGGCCCAGGCGGCGGATGAAAATGCCAAGGCCTCTGACGATGTGAAGGCGCGCACCCAGGTGCTCTATCAGGCGGTGAGTCTGTTTAAGATTTAGGCGGTTGATTTAGAAAGGGGGCTTAGGCCCCTTTTTTTTTGAAATTTATTTGTGAAATGCTGGGTTTATACTCAAATTCTGTCGCCGGGTCGACTAAGCTAGTCTAGAGTGCAGGACAAAAGAGAGTGGTCGATGCGATTAAATCACTTCCTAAATATTTTAGCCCTAGGGCTCTTGCTGCTGTCGTTTCTGACCGCAAGCGGCATCTATTACCTCATCTACCTGCCAAGAATTGAAGAGCAAGTGATCTCAAGGCAAGACAGAGATCTGCAGGCGGTCCAAAAGGGGATCGCCTACGCCCAAAAAAACCTGGACACCCTCTGCTACGACTACGCCATCTGGGATGATATGGTGAGCTTTGTCGATAATGTATCGCCTGAGTTTGTGGCCAAAAACCTTTACGATAATGCCTTCGAGGCGGCCAATATCGATGGTTTCTATGTGTTTAACCGCCAAAATCAGCTGGTGTGGCATTATCGAAGTGGCGCCGATTTTAGCTCCCAGCAGCTGCCCTTAGGCAAGGTTGCTGTGGCGGGCAAGGTCCTCCCCTCAAAGGCGGAGATGGAGGCGGGGAAGCCTTCGGTGCGCAGCGGCCTGCTGCGCATGGGATCTAGGGCGGTCTATTTCAGCAACGTCACCGTTTTGCCCAGTAACGGCGAGGGAGAGGTGGCGGGCAGCTTGTTGACCGTACGTAACGTAAGTCAGGCGATTCACGAGGAGATAGAGCAGTTTAGCCTGATCAAGTTCGATCTCGAGGTGTTGGCTAAGCCTGAGCTTTCCGGTGAGACCTCGCTGGGTTTTAGAGAGACACCTAAGGTGGATGAGATCTCTGCGGAGCATTCTTGGTACCTGCATGATGCGCTCAACGTGCCTTCGCTCAAAATCACTGTGATCCACGACCGTAACCTTATCCCCTCTATCTTTACCGTAGAGTCGATCCTGATGTTTTTAAGCGTCCTGGTGATGTCCTACATCGCCATCGTTCCCTTCTCGGCGCTGGTGGTCCGGCCGCTGCGGATTGCCAACGCCGTGCTGGATAAGATGGCCCACAGAGGCGTATTACTCACCATGCCTACGGGTTGGGCGATCACCGAGGTGGCCAAGCTGACCGAGTCTTTCAATCTGGTGGTGGAGAAGCTACAGCGGCATCAAAACTATCTGGAATCTCTCTCTTTTAACGACCCCCTCACAGGCATCGCCAATCGCCGCAGCCTGGAGGTGTTCGCCGAGCGCGCCCATAAGCAGTGGCGCGAGGGCAAGGGCGCGATTGGCTTCATCATGCTGGATATCGATTTCTTTAAGCCCTATAACGATACGGTTGGGCATCAGAGTGGTGACCAGGCCTTGATCAAGGTAGCCCAGGCTCTGATGCTTGAGTGTCGTCGCCGGGGCGAGCTAGTTACCCGCTATGGCGGTGAAGAGTTTTGTGTGGTGATCCATGGCGATAACCTGGCGCAGATGGAGTTGCTGGCCAGGCGCATGCTGCAAAGGGTGCGGGATCTCAACATCTATCATCAAGCCTCGCCCTATGAGATCATCACCGTCAGCATGGGGGCCGTGCTCTACGACGGTTATCATCCTGAATTTGCCGATGACGACTGGCAGCAGATGGTCAAGTTGGCCGACGAGCAGCTTTATAAGGCAAAGGAGAGCGGGCGAAATAACCTGCAGATACTGCATCGCAAGGTGAGCCCGCTCTTCGTGGTCGGCTGAGTCAGAGCCTGAAGGTGGTGACCTGTTGCCGCATCGAGTCGGCCAGGGAAGTGAGCTGGGCGATGGAGTGACCCAGCTCCAAGGCGGATTCGGTGGATTGGCTGGCGATATCGCTAATGGCGATGATGCTGCGGTTAATGCTCTCGGCGACACTGCTCTGCTCCTCTGCCGCCGTGGCGATATGGGTGTTCATCTCTGTGATGTTGTCGACCGAGGCGACTATCTCCTGCAACGCTTCCCCCGCCTTGTTGGTCTGTTGATTAGCATCATCCACCTGTTTAATGCCCACATCCATGGCGGTGACCGCCTCGTTCACTCCGCTCTGTAGCGTCTCTATCATGGTCTCGATCTCCTGGGTCGCCTCCTGGGTGCGCTGGGCGAGGGAGCGAACCTCGTCGGCGACCACGGCAAAGCCACGCCCCTGCTCACCGGCCCTGGCGGCCTCGATGGCGGCGTTGAGCGCCAGCAGGTTGGTCTGCTCGGCAATCCCCTTGATGACGCTTAGTACGCTGCCGATATGTTGGCTCTCGTGTGACAGGTGGGTGATCACCTCTGAGGTACTCTGGATCTGCATCGACAATGCCTGCATGCTGCTAATCGACAGCTGGACGATATCATTGCCGTTGGCGGCGAATCTGTCGGCATTTCTGGCTGAGTCGGCGGCGGCCGTGGTGCTTTGCGCCACCTCGTTAACCGTTGCCGTCATCTCATTCATGGCTGTGGCGGTCTGCTCTGTCTCCGCCTGCTGCTGTTGAATGCGGGCATTGGAAATCTGGGTGAACTCGTTGAGGGCTAATGCCGAGTCACTGACGCTGTTGGCTGCCTCGGCTACCCCCTTGAGGATGCCCCGTAGGTGGCGAAAGACATCGTTGAGCCCGGTGGAGATCAGCCCCAGCTCGTCTTTATTTAGTTGCTCGAAGGTGACAGTGAGGTCCGAGTCCTGCTGTATGGTATGTAGCTGAGTGCGTATGTGGTTGATGGGTTTCATTACGCTGCGGTTAATCCAGATGCCGAGCACTATACTGGCAATGGCGGCCACTAGGGTGATGAGTATAAAGAGGGAGATAGAGGACTCGTAGATCTCGGCGACCCTGTCTTTCTCCTCGCCGGCGACCTTGAGCTGCAGGCTGATGAGCTCGGCAATGGTGCCGCTGATGGGATCGATCACTCGGTAGAGTGGGATTATCTCCTCCCGCAACTGACCGGAAATATTACCTGACTTACTACCGAGCAGCTGTTCCAGATGGGTGATACGTTGGTTGGCCGGAACAAACAGGCGTTCGGCCTCATCGACCAGACGTTTCTCATCCCTGGTGAGTTCGGTGGCCACGTATTGGCGCCATTTGCTGTCTATGTTGTTGCTTGCTTCCTGCAGGGCTTGTTTGGCCTGTTCGGCGCTGAATTCACCAGCATTGGCCTTGTTGATGGCGTCGATAACAAATACCGCGTAGTCGTCGGCGATCACCTTGAGATCTTCTAGCGGAACGACTCTGTCGTTATAGATGGTGACGACACCTTTCTCGATATTATTCATCATGTTGATTGCTAAGATGCAGATACAGATGAGGAGCGAGAGGGGCAGTAAGATGCCGAAAGCCATCTTGTGCTTGATTTGAATATTGTTCATATAGATACCCAAATGAAGAGGTAAATAGCAGAAAGCTAAAACTTATGACGTATCTATAGGTATAGCAAAAGATTGAAATGGGTAAGATGAATAGAAACAAAAAAGCCTCGCAGTGCGAGGCTTTTTTGTGTGGTGCGCTAGGCACCCTTAGAATATGGTGCCCGAACCCGGAATCGAACCAGGGACACGAGGATTTTCAATCCTCTGCTCTACCGACTGAGCTATTCGGGCGACGGGGTGCATTAAAAGGCTTTTGCGCATTTGAGTCAACACATTTTTGCAAAAACTTTGTTTATCTCGCTTGTTTGGATAACTTTTGCCCGAAACGTCGATTTTTAGATCAAATGTCGCTGTCGGGCCTCTGGGAGGAGCGTGAAAGGATGTGGGCTGTGGGGAGGTTCTTGGTCGCGCATCTCGACAAAATCTGACATTCTTTTAGGCAGAATGTATGGTTATTTCGTTAATAACGGGCAAGGTGTTAGCGACGGCTAAGGTGCACTGGCAATTTATGCCGATAGTTGGGCCATGTGGTGGGAAAGAGGCTGGATGACGAGTGAGCATGCGAGGGACTAAGATTTCAGGTAAAAGGCTCCCGAGACAAACAGATCAAAAAAAGCCCCGCAGTTGCGGGGTCTCTTAAATCAATTAATGCCTTGGATTGCCAGGCTTACTTGAGCATATCGTTGTTAGGGAAGTTGCTCTGCATCACCATGAGTACGTGATCTTTTAGCTTCTGTTGGCCGAGTTCCTCGTAGGCGGTTGCCATGATCTCTAGGGCGCGCTCGGTCGAAGGTGTACCAGGATAGGTTTCCAGCACTGTCTGGGCACGCACGGCGGCTGCGCTCCAGGCATTCATCTTGATGTAGTATTCCGCAACCGTGACGGCGTACTTGGCCAGACGGTTTTTCAAGAACTGCATGCGTTTTTGCGCATCGGCGGCATATTTGCTGTTAGGATACTGCTTGATCAAACGATCGAAGTCTTTGAAGGCGTCCTGGGCGGCCTTGGGATCTCGGTCGGTTCTGTCGATGTTGAGCATGTCGTGGAACATATAGTTGTCCGACTGCATGTTCACCAGACCACGCATATAGTAGACATAATCGATATCTTTATGTGTGGGGTTAAGGCGAATGAAGCGATCGATATTGGCAATACCCGACGCTGAATCATCCAGTTTGTAGTATGCGTAGATCAGGTCTAATTGTACCTGAGTCTTGTGTGGACCGAAGGGATAGCGAGAGTCTAGTGCTTCCAAAGAGCGCACTGCTTTACTATAGTTGCCCAACTCCATCGAGGTTCTGGCTTGAGAATAGAGGACTTCGGGGGAAGATTTACTCAGCTCAATATCATCTTCGGGTTTACTACTACACGCCGCTAAGGCCAATGACAACAAGGCGATAGCTGCGCCTTTAGCAAAATTATGCATACTTGAATTCGATTCTTTGTAAGTTGTTGTTTAAGAATTTTTCCATTTCACGATAAAATAGAAACAATACGATTGTAACAGATAGCACTTTAATTTGGACCCCAAAACGCGGGTACGGTTCCTATGACACAAGAGATTAATCTAAAAAGCGAGATCACAGCAACACAAACCGGGCAGAGATTAGACCAAACTCTGGCCGAGTTGTTCCCTGATTACTCCCGTACACGTATTAAAGAGTGGATACAGGCTGGTGCCGTCTACGTCGATGGTATGGTGCAGACTAAGCCGAGAGAAAAGGTGCTCGAAGGCCAGGAAATTGAGATCGAAGCGACTCTCAAAGAGGAGATCAAGGCCGAGGCCCAGGCGATCGATCTGGATATCGTCTACGAAGATGACCATATTATCGTGATCAACAAACAGGCGGGTCTGGTGGTACATCCGGGAGCGGGCAATAGCGACGGCACTCTGATGAATGCACTGCTGCACCATTGTCCTGAGATCGAGCTCGTCCCCAGGGCGGGTATCGTGCATCGTCTCGATAAGGATACCACGGGCTTGATGGTGGTGGCCAAGACGGTCGAGGCGCAGACCCATCTGGTTGCAGCCCTGCAGGCCCGCGAGATCACCCGTGAGTATGAGGCGATCGTGAGTGGCACTATGACGGCCGGCGGCGTGGTGGATGAGCCAATTGCCCGTCACCCGACTAAGCGCACCCATATGGCTGTGCATCATAGTGGTCGCCCCTCTGTGACCCACTACCGTGTGGCAGAGAAGTTCCGCGCCCATACCCGTCTGCGTCTGCGTCTGGAAACCGGTCGTACCCACCAGATCAGGGTGCACATGGCGCACATAGGTCACATCTTGGTGGGGGATCCCGTCTATGGCGGTCGTCCTCGTCCACCGAAGAAGGCGACACCTGAACTGATGGAGGCACTGAACGGCTTTAAGCGTCAGGCGCTACACGCGGTGCGCCTCGAGCTGGCACACCCCTTCACCTGCGAGATCATGAGCTGGCAGGCGCCTATCCCAGAAGATATGGTGGCCTTGACCCGCGCCCTGCGCGACGACACCAAGGCTCATCCGGCGGAATATTAATGCTGCCTCAAGACTGGTTCATTCCCCCTGGCGTGAAGCTGGCTTTTAGCCGGCGTCAGGGCGGCGTGAGCCAGGTTCCCTTCGATAGTCTAAACCTTGGCGACCATGTTGGCGACGATCCCGAGCATGTTCGCCAAAATCGTCTGCTTGCGGCTCAGGCCTTGGGCATGTCTGGTAAGCCAGCCTGGCTGGAGCAGATCCATGGTATTGAGCTGGTGAATCTGGATCAGGATACAAACCGAGTTGCCGATGGCAGTTTCTGCCGCAGTGGCGAGCATGTGTGTGTGGTGATGACAGCCGACTGCCTGCCTGTACTTATCTGCGATCGCGCGGCGACTCAGGTGGCGGCGGTGCATGCCGGTTGGCGCGGTTTATGTAACGGCATTGTCGAGGCGGTTATCGCTGAGTTTGATGCGTCCGCCGAAGAGTTACTTATCTATCTTGGCCCCTGTATCGGCCCTAAGGCCTTCGAGGTTGGGGCGGAAGTCAGGGCGCAGTTTCTCGCCCAGCATGCCGAAACAGATGCCTTTTTTACATCGAGAGACGATAAGTTTTTAGCCGATCTGCAAGGGATAGCCCGTTATCGGGCCGAGCGTCTCGGTGTCGGCTTTGTCTATCAACTGCCTCACTGCACCTATAGCATGAGCGCAGATTATTTCTCCTACCGCCGCGAGGCAAAAACTGGGCGCATGGCCTCATTTATCTGGCTGGAAAAATAGCGCAAATTTCAAGCAATTTTTTCCTTGTTGCTTGAATCCTCCTAAAAAGTCCCCATTTATACTGGTAACAAAGCACTGAAGGTTTCCTTCATTCGTTAATTTTTAGGAGGCTGTATGCGACTCGATCGTATGACGAACAAATTCCAGATAGCAATCTCCGATGCTCAGTCATTAGCGTTGGGGCGTGACCATCAGTTTATTGAGCCGATCCATCTGATGATGGCGCTGCTTAATCAAGATGGTGGCTCAATTCATCCACTGCTGACCCAGGCCGGGATCTCGGTCAGCACTCTGCGTTCCGCCCTGAGCCAGGAGCTTGAACGATTACCGCAAATTGAGGGCACGGGCGGCGATGTCCAGCTCTCGCAGGCACTGATTCGCCTGCTGAACCTGTGTGACAAGCTGGCGCAAAAGCGCAAAGACAAATATATCTCAAGCGAGCTCTTTGTGTTGGCGGCACTCGAAGGTAGCGACGCCTTGGCGCAATGTCTGAAGAAGTCTGGCGCTACCAAGGAGCTGCTGGAGAAGACAATCGAAGAGGTGCGTCTTGGCAAGAATATCGACGACCCTAACGCCGAAGATCAGCGCCAGGCGCTGAAGAAGTTTACCGTGGATCTGACCGAGCGCGCCGAGCAGGGCAAGTTAGACCCTGTTATTGGCCGTGATGATGAGATCCGCCGCACGATTCAGGTGCTGCAACGCCGCAGTAAGAATAACCCTGTGCTCATCGGTGAGCCGGGTGTGGGTAAGACGGCCATCGTCGAAGGGCTGGCCCAACGCATCATCAATGGCGAGGTGCCAGAGGGGATCAAGAATAAGCGCGTCTTGTCACTCGACTTGGGCGCCCTGGTGGCTGGGGCCAAGTATCGCGGCGAATTCGAGGAACGCCTCAAGGCAGTGCTCAACGAGCTGGCTCAGGAAGAGGGGCAGGTGATCCTCTTCATCGACGAGTTGCATACCATGGTGGGCGCCGGTAAGAGCGATGGCGCTATGGATGCGGGTAACATGCTCAAGCCTGCTCTGGCCAGGGGCGATCTGCACTGCGTCGGCGCGACAACTCTAGACGAGTACCGTCAATATATCGAGAAAGATGCCGCCCTCGAGCGACGTTTTCAGAAGGTGCTGGTGGACGAACCGAGTGTCGAAGACACCATCGCCATCCTGCGCGGCCTGAAAGAGCGTTATGAGCTGCACCACCATGTGGAGATCACAGATCCCGCTATCGTGGCGGCGGCCAGCATGTCGCATCGTTACATCTCAGACAGGAAGCTGCCCGATAAGGCGATCGATCTTATCGATGAGGCGGCGTCCAGTATTCGTATGCAGATAGACTCTAAGCCAGAGCCGCTGGATAGATTAGAGCGCCGCACCATACAGCTGAAGCTGGAGGAGCAGGCCCTGAGCAAGGAGAGTGATGAAGCGAGTCTGCGTCGACTCTCCACCTTACGTAGCGAGCTTGCCGAGGTCGAGGCCAAGGCGGCCGAACTTAATGAGGTATGGCATACCGAGAAGGCGGCGCTGGCGGGCACTCAGCATATCAAGGCGGATCTCGAGCAGGCCCGTATGGATCTAGAGGTAGCCAGACGCGCAGGCGATCTGACGCGCATGTCCGAGCTGCAATATGGTCGTATCCCAGAGCTGGAGAAACAGCTGGATCTGGCCGCTCAGGCCGAGATGCAGGATATGACGCTGCTGCGTAACAAGGTTTCCGACGTCGAGATCGCCGAGGTACTGTCTAAGGCGACCGGTATCCCTGTATCTAAGATGCTCGAAGGGGAGAAGGAGAAGCTGCTGCACATGGAAGAGGCGCTGCATACCCGAGTGATTGGTCAGAACGAGGCCGTGGATGCGGTGGCCAACGCCATTCGCCGTAGCCGCGCTGGCCTTGCGGATCCCAATCGTCCTATCGGCTCCTTCCTCTTCCTCGGTCCTACCGGTGTGGGTAAGACTGAGCTGTGTAAGTCGCTGGCGAAGTTCCTGTTTGATACCGAAGCGGCTATGGTGAGAATCGATATGTCCGAGTTTATGGAGAAGCATTCGGTATCGCGTCTGGTAGGGGCACCTCCAGGTTATGTGGGCTATGAAGAGGGCGGATATCTGACCGAGGCGGTGAGACGTAAGCCTTATTCGGTGATCCTGCTCGATGAGGTGGAAAAGGCGCATCCCGATGTGTTTAACATACTGTTGCAGGTGCTGGACGATGGTCGTCTGACCGATGGTCAGGGACGCACGGTCGATTTTCGAAATACCGTGGTTATCATGACCTCTAACCTGGGCTCAGATGTGATTCAGGAGCGTTTCGGTATCGCCAGTTATGCCGAGATGAAGAGCGAGGTGATGAATGTGGTGACTCATAGTTTCAGACCCGAGTTCCTCAATCGAATCGATGAAAGCGTGGTCTTCCATCCGCTTGAGTCTGACCATATCGCCCATATCGCGCAGATCCAGATAGATAATCTGAAGGCGCGACTAGCGGAGAAAGACTTTGAGCTTGAGGTGAGTGATGATGCCTTAGCCTTAATTGCTCAGGCCGGATTCGATCCCGTCTATGGTGCAAGGCCGCTGAAACGCGCGCTGCAGCAAGAGGTGGAAAATCCACTGGCTCAGAAACTCTTGAGTGGTGAGCTGTTACCTGGCACGCCAATCAAGGTCGATGCCGCGGGTGGCGAACTCGCCTTCCATCAATAAGCCTTAGTCTTATGTAAGAAGCCCAAACTTAGGTTTGGGCTTTTTTTATCGCTGGCATCAGATTGCATTTGGTTATTATTTGCACTAGTTTGCAAAGGGCGAGATCTCTTCCTAATTTAAGTTTTTATACTGTGAAGGAGTACTGGATGAAAGCAAGGTTAGCAGTTATAGCATCTCTGGCCGTGTTGATGACGGCATGTAGCTCAGCACCAGAGCAAAGCAGTGGCCCGGCCTTTGTCGGCGTCGGCAGCGTCGACTATGACAGCCTCTATCACTATGGCTACAACACAGGTTGTCGCAGCGCCGGTTACCTGAAGCAAAAACCGGGCGCCGATACCTTAGAAGGAATGAAAGATAAGGTGTTGGATGGTTTGAGCGAGTTTGATAAAGGCTGGAACGCCGGTACTCAGGCCTGTCAGGATGGGGTGAGCCGTTCTATGTATACGGTGAAAGCGAGCGGCTAGATTAGGTCGGCTAAGCCTAGTAGGACGATAAACCTAAAAACAAGAAGCGACAACCAGATTCATTTTGGTTGTCGCTTCTCTATTTCTTCTCTGCTTTTCTACTTCTCTATTTGGAGGAGTAGCAGCCAGAAGGACTGTTTATATTAGAAGAGGTGTTTAAATTAGCAGAGCTATTTGTCGCAGAAGAGCTTGATGCGCTGTTTCTGCGCGGCGATCTCTGACTGCCTGTCTTCCTCTGTCATACGCACCATTTCACCATTTTCTTCATTCTTACGTGTCAGGCGAGTATGTGTCTCGAGCACACTCAATTGATGCTTGGCATTTTCGCAGATGGCCTTGGCCTGCGCCTTATCTTTCTCATTGATCGCCTCGGCGGCTAATGCGGCCTCGCTCTTTTGTTCGCCTTGTTTTTCGGTGACCTTAGGGGCGGTGAAGCCAACCTTCTTTTGTTCGATATCTTCGCTATAGAGCTTTTCTGTCTTTGCCTCGGGGGGCTTTTCCTGACTGTAGTGGGTGACACCGTTTTCATCCACCCACTTATAGATGGTCGTTGCAAATGCTGGGGCGCAAAGGAATAGGCTTAACAGTGCGCTGAGATAAAATTTTCCGGTCATCATAGTATCCATATTTAGGCCGGGAGAGAGTGCAGGAGTGACTCATCTGCCAACAATTAGAGGTCCGTATAAAAAGTGAGCTTAAATCTGTGTTATCTTTTTATTTTATCAAGATAACCTTGCTCCTTATTATATGCAAAATTTAAACAAAGAGACGGTGAAGAACCGCGGTATCTACCTTTTACCCAACCTGTTCACTACGGCGGGATTGTTTTCCGGCTTTTATGCAGTGATCGCCTCCATGAATGGTCATTTCGAGGCGGCAGCCATTGCCATTTTCGTCGCCATGATCTTCGATGGCCTCGATGGCCGTGTCGCAAGGATGACCAATACCCAGAGTGCATTCGGCGCCGAATATGACAGCATGGCCGATATGGTCTCCTTCGGGGTGGCCCCAGCGTTGATCGCCTATAACTGGGCCTTGGCCGATCTTGGCAAAGTCGGTTGGTTGGCGGCATTTATCTATTGTGCCGGCGCCGCGCTCAGGCTCGCACGCTTTAATACCCAAGTTGGTGTCGCCGATAAGCGTTATTTTCAAGGCTTGGCAAGTCCGGCCGCTGCGGCCATTATTGCCGGCGCCATCTGGACTGGTACCTATTATGAGATAGAAGGCCAGCAGGTCAGTATACTGGCGCTGTTAATGACAGCTGGTGCCGGCCTCTTGATGGTGAGTAACTTCCGCTACTACTCCTTCAAAGACTATGACTGGCGCGGCCGGGTTAACTTCATGGTGATCCTGGCGCTGGTGGGCTTGTTTGTGGTGGTCTCGGTTCAACCGGCCACTATCCTGTTTATCGTCTTTAGTCTCTATGCACTCTCAGGTCCCATCTACACCATACGCACGGTGAAGAAGTTAAAGGTGAGCCATGTGGTGGGTGATGAGAACGAAACCGATATAGATATTGCTCAAGAGACTGATGAATCCAAACCAACTGAGCAAGATGATTCAGATACTGATAAGAAGCAGTAACACTTAAGCTTATATTCTAAGCCTATACCCATATAAGGCGACAATAGAGAAGGCGACACAGAGATAAAGCGACACCGAGATAAAGAGGGCTTGCTATATAGTGTAAATAAGCCAGCAGGACAGCCTTGCAATCGGGCTGCTCAGATTTTTGGCAGAGTCGAATTTTTTGTGCCAAACTTATTTTCCGGTTTCAAACAAGCGAGTCACCCAATCGACAGTTTGTGGTGTCGTCGTTACTTGCATGTTGCCTTTGTGTGTGGCTTTTCGCTGGGCCCATCTCGTTTTGCGTGTTTTTTGTTCGATCGGTATCTTTCGTTAAAAAAGCCCTTGCGCAAAAGATTTGGCTCCCTATAATGCGCTCCCACTGACACGGCAAACGGCGCTACTTACCAAGTGAGTAAGCAACCAAGGTCGAGTCAAGGTGATAAGCGGTTCGAGTTTTTAAACCGGTAGTTACAACGCGAAAGCACAGTAATTAACCACTTAAAAATCTTTTGAAAAAAGCGCTTGACGCCGACAGGGAGAAGCGTAGAATACGCAGCCCTAGCCCGCTG